>JAHDFQ010000063.1 GCA_020628085.1 Saprospiraceae bacterium | reverse complement strand
GGAAAGTCTCCCCAAAAATCATCACATTCATCTTCCACAACGGTTAGGCCAAAGCATTCTGCTACACATTCATTCGGGACAGGACAAATATATCCAGTACTATCAGCAGCGCAAATAAAATCGGCTGCTGGGTCAATTTCACAATCGCAACCCCAGTCATCTTCAGGGTATTCACCATCAGGAAAACCGCCACCTAGTATTTCATCACAATCACCTTCTAAAACGGTCAATCCTAAACAGTCGGCAAAGCATTCGTTTGGAACGGGAATAATATTACCCTCTGCGTCGGTTGCACATACAAAAGTGTCATCAGAGGTGAATTCGCACTCACAATCGTTTCCGATTTGAGCATTAATTGTCAGGGTCATTAAGCAAAAGCTTAATAACGTAAAAAAAGATTTCATAAATAAATGGTTTAAAAGTTTATTAATATTAAAGAGAGAACCTCAGTCCAACAAAGGCGGATCCAACCTTATATTGTTGAGTAATCGTTGTATTAGTTACAGGTGAATTCAATCCATATTGGTAGCGCACTCCTGCTGTTACATGTATATTTTTATAAAGCGAATAATCAATATTAGCTAAGGCGTCAATACTATTTAATTGTAGTTGTTGATCGAGTTCGATTTGTGCTGCAGCAACGACCTGCTTGGTATCATTGTAAGCAAAACCTCTAAATTTTCGATGTATATTGATTACGGGACCAATTGCCAAACCAATATTAAATCGACCCATATGTCGCTGATAACCAACAAGTATTGGAATATTTAAAGATTGGAACTGGTTGTGTCTTTCGTAGTGTGTATTTGTTACTGATTGAGCCTCAATTTCTCCTTTTCTATATAGTGTAGCACCTGCGAAAGATTGATAAAAAGAAGCCGTATCAGATTGAATGGTTACCGCTTCTATATCTGTTTGCGTATAATTCAATCGTTCATGTATCGTTGATAATTCAATTCCAGATTGTAGAAATAGACCATTATTCCAGTCTTTACGAACATGAACCCCAAAATTGAAGGCTGCTAAAGTCGTTTCTTGGTTATTTCTCAGGTCTAGTAATTCGTTATCCGTATTGGTAGAATTTAAGGTTCGGTTTACTGAACCAACTCCAAATAAAGGAAGAATAGAAATATTAGACTTCTTTGGTTTTGAAATACTTATGATTTTATTCAATGGTTCTTCGTTAGTCAATAACGGACTGATTTCTGTTGCTAAAAGTGCAGGAGTACTGACCTTTTTAATAGGAATATTCTCTAGCGTTGGAGTTTCTTGAACTTCGGTTATTGGTGTTTCTTCTATGGTTTCTTCATCAGCTATGGTATAGTTTTTAATTAATTTATTTTCTGCGTTTAAAAGACTAGGGTTATCAGGAATTAAATTGATTTTTGGAATACGATTATTTTGTGAAACGGTACTTTTAATTTCGTCATTCGTATTTTTAGTAGTTGTAGAAATCGTTTTTTGATTCGTATTTTTATTTTGTTTAGATGCTGTTTTATTGTCGGTAATAGGAGTAACATTTAATACATCTTTTGGATTGTCAACTGCTTGGTTTTTAGCAATTTCTAAATTACTTGATGTTGTTTCTTTAGTATTTAATAAACAAAAAGCCAGACCAGTCAATAACAACACAGCTGCGATACCACCTGTCCAAAACCAGATAATAGGACGGCGTTTTTTCTTAGTCGGAAGCATGGGTTCTAAATCATCCCAAAAGGCTTCTTTATCCCAAGACGTATGTACGTTTTCGAGATTTTCTTTGAAATAATCTTCTAAATGATCGTCTAACATGACTTAATTTTTCTTTGTTGTTCAATTTTAGTTCGCAGAGCTTTTTTTGCCCTACTTAAATGTGATCTTGATGTTCCTATTGGAATGTCTAACAACTCCGCTATTTCTTGATGTGAAAAACCTTCAACAATATTCAAGTTAAATACTACTCGATATATTTCAGGAATTTCATGAAGTAGTTGAAGTACATCATCTGCTTGTAGCTTTTCTAGAATGCTAGGTGTAGCACTCAACTCAAACTGTTCTGCACTATGTGCTTCTTTAATCAATTGTGTTTTGCGCTTTCGCAATAATTGCAAGGCTTCATTTATGGCAATTTTGGCTAACCACGCATCCAGATGTCCTTTATTGGGATCAAATTTTTTCAAGTTTTTAAAAATCTGGATATACGTATTTTGAAGCATATCTTTAGCATCGCTCAAATTAGAGGTATAGCGTCGGCAGATATTCATTAATCGGTCAGCCGTCAAAAGATAAAACTCTTTTTGACTTACCCGATCTCCGTCAATGCACCTATTCAATAATTTGATCAATTCCACGTTTTGAACGACTATTACTTAATTTGAATTAAAATTTTAATACTTTAAATTCTATAGAATAATCTTCTATACTTTGGGAAGAAATATCAATTATTTCTCCACTAATAGAGCCTTCGATATATTCATCATTGACTATAACCTCTATTGTTGCATCATCTTCATTAATACTATAATAATGAAACATATCTTTGAAAATTTCAAGATGAATTAGTTCAAATTCGCCGTCGATAGACTGAACCAAAGAAAAATCTAAATCTGTTTCTGTATATATGTAAGGATGTATATTATAAGAATATGTACCTTGCCAATCTAACCATTCATTTGCTACGTAAATTTCACTCAACTGAATGTCTTCATTATTAATCCTCAATTCCATAAACCCATCAGAAAAAATAGAATCACAAATTTCAAAATCGAGTTCAAGTTCAGTTTGTAAATCAGTAATAAAAGTAGGAAAAGGGTTGATTGTACTGGCAATATTAGTAAACACAACAATCTCACTTACATTACATCCTTGGATTTCTTGTTCATAAAATCCATTAATGATCGTAGTCTGATATGATATATTACCGTTGGTTCCAATAAAGATTTCTCCCTCTTGAATAGGTTCACCTTCACAGTCCGTGACCATTCCTGATATTGTAAAAGAACTAATTTCTTGCTCCAATTCTATTAGTTCATTAGGATTGGAAGTGGAAAAAGGCCCATAATTTTCAATCCTCTGAAGCCCACATTCATTTTCAATATATACATCAAAAACGGCATCTTTCTTTACTGGAATATTGAAATTATTACTATTATTTAATATACCGTAATTATACCAACCAAATGATTCTCCTAACACATGAATACGTGTATTTACTTCTGAATTACTTTCCACTGAACCATTAAAAATAACAATTTCATCTACAGTGGGATCAAGATTATCGACTTGGAAAGGAAATGTATTTTCCTGATTATTTAATAATGATAGTTCAATACTTTCGGTAGCTGCATTTAAACTAGAAATAATAGTCGGGTATTGATTACTTTGAGTGGCAACAATATATTCTGTATCATTAAATAAATCATTGAATTGAAATGTTCCGTCTTGATCAGAAACCCTTTCATCCAATATTTCATTATCAGCAATGAGTTGTACTTTTATGTTTGGAATCACACCACCATTTACATCTTGCACCAAACCTTGCACTTGATATACTTCAACCTCTTCCGAAGGAGGAATAACAATCTCCGATTCATCGACCGTAATCGAATCTTTGTAACAGGAAGTCAAACAGAGACTAAGTAAGAAAATTGTATATATTGATCGAATCATGTGCTGATATTTTTGAAATATAAATAGTCATAACGGCCTACTTACTTTTAATATGTTTGTCGTATTTAAAACGTTGCAAAAAATCGAATTTAAAAATATAAACTTATTGGTTTTTTAAATACGTGTATAGTAAACAACTGAAAATCAATGATTAATATGAAATTTGATGTTTTGTGAAAAATATAATCAATATAGTTTTTAGTATTATTTATGATCTACAACATTGAACAAACATCTATCTACTCTGTATTAGGTTTATAATACATTTTATAAAAACCTTAAAAAGAAAGCAATGAATAACAATACCATGATGAAGCCAGTAACAAATAAGTTTGATAATTCAGCACAAGCTTCTAAAACTGTTGTTTCTACTGAGAACGTAGATAAAATGATCAAAAAATATACACTATTAGCTACGGGTGGGGGCGTAATTCCAGTTCCCTTTTTAGCAGTTAGTGCTTCTGTTGCTGCTCAAGTTTTTATGATTAAGAATTTATGTGAAACTTATCAAGTCGATTTTGATGAAAATAAATCAACTGTGATTTTAAATTCTTCACTAGGTGGAATTTTGAGTAAAGCGATTTCTGTTGCAGTTTCAGCGATAATTCCAAATAATCAGCCTATGGCGGGATTAGATTTAACGGGTGCTGTAATTTCTGGTTTGTACACAGCTACCGTTGGTGAGTATTATCGTTTACATTTTGAAGATGGTGGAACACTAGAAGATGCTTCTTTGGCAGATTTAGGAAACTACTTTATCGAAGAAATTCAAAATGGTAATTTGGGTGTTAGTAGCCTAACCAACCCAACAAGATTTTTAAAGCAATTGGTATAATCCTATTATCCATCATAAAAAGAAAAAATAATGAGCAATCAGAATGATAACAACAATGCGAATGATTTTTGGGCATTTGCCTTCGGTGTAGCTATTGGTGCTGGTGCAGCATATGTATTGTATAACACTGAAGAAGGTCAAAAAGTCAAGCAAAAAGTAGTCGATCAATACAAATCCGTTGAGACGAGTACTAAAAATACTTTAGCGCATCAGTCTCAAAAATTATCTGATAAAACTACTGAAATCAAGGAAACTACAAAAAATTGGGTAGATGATGTCACGAACATCGCCAAAGAAAAAGTAGCTAAATTCACAAATAAAGTAGAAGATACAGCGGAAGAAACGAAAAGCAGCTACGAAAAAGGTGTGGCAAAAGCAAAAGCTATCGTAGAAGCTAAAATGCTGAACTAACTAACGGTTGTACTACTTTTTTCAACCTATATCAAAATAATAAACACTGTATAATATATGTACTTTCAAGCAAATCAACAAGACAAAACAGGTGAAATTGATTTCAATCCAAGCGCAATTTTTGAACGATTAGATAGTTGGTTAGACGGACTTGTTCGTTTACTACCTAACATAGTTGTCGCTATTTTATTGTTAGTTGGATTTATTTTTCTTGGTCGATTTTTATCCCGATTTATTCACAATCGTTTTAAAGACAAAGACCGAGGAAATCTAGGAACTGTATTAGGTGGATTCTTAAAATGGGTTGTCATTATCACAGGTGGATTGCTTGCTGCTACTGTAGTTGTTCCATCCTTAAAGCCTGGTGATTTAATAGCTGGATTAGGAGTTAGTTCTGTTGCCATTGGTTTTGCATTTAAAGACATTTTACAAAATTGGCTTGCTGGTCTATTAATTCTATTACGTCAACCTTTTGAAATCGGAGATCAGATTAAAGTTAATGATTTTGAAGGTACGGTGAAGCGAATTGAAACCAGAGCAACCATTATAAAAACGTATAACGGGGAGCGTGTGGTTATTCCGAATAGTGATATCTATACCAATGCCGTTCGTGTAAAAACAGCTCATGATTTACGACGTTCACAATATGATATCGGAGTTGGTTACGGTGATAGCATCGAAGAAGCACAAGACGTTATTCGAAAAGCAGTTGAAGGCGTAGAAGGTGTGAGTCAAGAAAAGAATGTAGACGTATTGCCTTGGGATTTAGCAGCTAGCTGGGTGACCATTCGAGTACGCTGGTGGACAGATAGCAGTCGAGCGGAAGTGGTAAAAACTAAGGCGAAGGTGATTCACCAAGTTAAAATCGCTTTAGATGAAGCCCGTATTGATATGCCTTATGATACTAAAGTGCATTTGATTCACGATCAAACCGAAGAAACAGATGGAGATCGTAGTAAACAACGGGAAGGATGGCCAAGTGAAAAAGAAGGCGACGATCCAAAACCTCGTTGGAAAAAACTGAAGAAAACGGAAAAAGCTTCTGAAAATGGAGTGACCTCTGAAGCAGCATAGAAAAGATTAACAATAATAGATTTATAGCATGGCAGCGTGATTAACTAATCATACTGCCATTTTTTTAATTCTTGACCATCCGTTGCATCAATAAATGATCTGTGATAACTAAAGCGGCCATTGCTTCTACAATTGGTACAGCACGAGGCACTACACAAGGATCGTGGCGACCTTTTCCAACAACTTTTACGGCTTCGCCCGCTTCGTTGACCGAATCTTGTTCATGAACAATGGTTGCCACAGGTTTAAATGCCGTTCTAAAATAAATATCCATTCCATTGGAAATACCACCTTGGATTCCACCAGAATAATTGGTTTCCGTTTTAATTTCCTTACCGTCTTTATAAAACGCATCATTGTGCTGAGAACCTCGCATGGTTACGCCATCGAACCCCGATCCGTATTCAAATCCTTTAGCTGCATTGATACTCAACATTGCTTTACCCAAATCAGCGTGTAATTTATCAAAAGCAGGACTTCCTAAACCTGTTGGACAACCTTGAATCACGGCTTCTACCACACCACCAACTGTATCACCATCTTTTCGGACTTCTTTGATAAAATCAATCATTTGTTGCGCCATACCCAAATTTGGGCAACGGACAGGCGTGTCTTCTATATGATTAAAATCCAAATTTTTATAGGATTGTTCAAGTTTATGATGACCAACTTGACTGACATAAGCGGTGATAGTGATTCCTTTTTGTAGTAAGAATAATTTGGCAATAGCACCTGCTGCCACCCGTGCTGCTGTTTCTCTTGCAGAAGAGCGTCCACCACCTCGATAATCACGCACACCATACTTTTCGTGGTAGGTAAAATCCGCATGAGACGGACGGAATTTATCAGCAATATGGCTATAATCCTTAGAGCGAGCGTCTCCATTTTTGATATAAATGGCAATAGGTGTTCCAGTAGATTTACCCTCAAAAACACCCGATAAAATTTCAGCGTGATCCGCTTCTTTTCGTTGCGTTACGATTTTAGATTGCCCAGGACGACGACGTGCCAATTCGCTTTGAATAAAGGCTTCGTCAATTTCCAAACCAGCAGGACAGCCATCTATAACTACACCGATACCTTTACCGTGTGATTCTCCAAACGTGCTAATTCTAAATGCATTTCCAAAAATATTACCAGCCATGATTATTTACTTTTTGATTGAAACGTAAATTTACTAGAAATAGATTTGATTTGTTTTAATATTAGGGTTCTTTTGATGCAAATATTTGAAGAACGAGATTCGAGTGCGAAACTCAAATCTCGTTCTTCGCTACAATATCTATTTCAAAATCTCTTTCTCTACTGCTTCTAAACTCACTCTAGCATCATTGGTCAGCCGCAATCCACCTCTAATGTTGGCTTTTTGACGAATTTTGAAAAATCCGAAAACATTCGCTAAATAAATGACACCAATAGTGAGAACAATTGTTCCAACTTTGATACTTAACAATTCAAACAATTCTCGAAATTCATTGACGCGTTGATAGGTTTCCATTTGAAATAAGATGAAGCCAAAACAAAGTAAATAGAAGCCCATTTTTAAAAGTTTATTGGTAGAATCTGATAGCAGTTGATCTCCATGAAAAATATCATCGAAGAATAAACGGGCATTTCCAAAAAGGACTTCTGCTACCCAAATAGCGACACCAATACTGAGTATTAGATAGATGATATAACTAATGACGATGAGGTTCATAATGAATATATTTTTTGTGTATAAAATAAAGGATTCCAATATTACAAAAGTGCATAAGCGACAATATGGTAATAATCAATCCGAGTTTGTAACTCAATAATTCAATCGTTTCGTGTAGGGTATGTATCGTGAAATTTTCTTTCAAAACAAGTAAGGAATAGGCAATGTTGACCAAGTAAAATCCAATGAGTAGAATGTTATTGACGTTTTTAGACAATTCAACATCACGGAGTAATTCAATGATAAAAGCAAAACCATTTTTATGCAAATGTCGTCCCACCCATAAGGTCAAAAAAACACTCCCCAGTAGATATAAACTATAGCTAATGAGCATCCAATTCATAGCCTTTTATTTAAGTTTCCAAAAAGAAACAGGTAAAGACGTGATTTTCAATAAGTGCAAGTAAGTGTGTCGGAAATAGGCAAAAGCGAGCACAGCAGGCATCGAGTAGAGTATCCACCCAATTGGGTAGAGCAAGTATTTTGGAAGTATATTTTGCATGTTTATTGTTACGGTAGCAAAAATAATTATGAACCAAGCTATGACAGTTAATAAGTATTTTATTCGCCATTTATCACTTGTAATAATAGCTAAAATAAATCCACTTGATACTTGCCAAATACCAAGAAACAAAGTAGCAAAAATGCCATAACCAGCCATATCGTTGTAATTTCCAATTCCTAAACTAAAAATAACAACTGAAATCAAAATCGCAGCAATCAACACCGCCTGAACCACTACATCCACATACAGAAATATTTTTCGAGCTTTCATAAATTTTGTTTTTAATGAATAGAAAATGAGCTCTTTCTTAACTTATAATGTAATTACAATTCAAAGATACGATTTTATTTCATAACTTTCAATAATTATTGAAAGTTATGAAATAAAAAAAATAACTGTTAATGATTTTGAAGTAAAAAGTGAAATTATTATTTTTGTATGTACTCTTCCAAATTCAATTACAATAGTAGATTATTACGAATAGGAACAGATATGTATTCTGTTAGTGGTCATAACTATGTCCGTATTGTAAGTATATTCTACACCAACCAATTTATTTTTTAAACTAAATATTTACCAGATGAAACAGGTTATTATGCTCGTTCTATTGATGAGTTTTACGTTAGCTGCCAATGCACAATTAGGCGCACTTAAACGTGCCAGTCAAAAAATGCAAGACAAGCTGAATCGTAAGATTGAGCAAAAAATCGATCGAAAAGTTGATGAAAAAATTGATGAGGAATTAGATGAAGTTTTTGATTCCAACAAAGAAGAAACAGTCGAAGGAAAACAAAAAAAACGAGGTTTAGGAAGCCTAGCTGCTCTAGGTGGACCACCAGAACACGTTGATCCCAACCCTGTAACCATGTCTTTTGATATGGAATCTACTATGATTGAATCCAAAGGAAAAAAGAAATCTAATGAAAGTAGGATGACTTCTTCTTTTGCTTTTGAAAAGTGGAAAACAGGAATGCTGATACAGTCCGATAATGGAAAAGAGAAAGCCGATATTCAACTTGTATATGATTTGGAGGCTAAAAAAATGACGATGGTTTCAGAAGCAGAAGGTAAACCTCAAGGTATCGTGATGTGGATGCAATCGTATGAAATGGAGGATGAAGATATGGAGGATTACATGGGTAAGATTCATTTTGAACCGACGGGCAATACGAAAACTATTGATGGGTATTTCTGTAAAGAGTATGAATTTAAAAATGAAGATGCCGAAGGAACGGTTTGGATTACCAAGGACATTGATGTCAATTTATATGAGGCGATGCAGTTTATGAATTTTTCTAAAAAAGCCAAAGGTATGAAGAACCAGAATAATGAAGCTGCACAGATTTTTAGCGACGGTGGTTTTTGGCTAGAAAGTGATATGACGACGAGTAAAGGTGAACGGGTCATTTCTAAAATTAAAAATGTTCGATTGGATAATATTGACAAAAAAGCCTTGAATTTAGAAGGTGTTGAGATTGGTTTCGATATGACTGATTTGATGAATAATACAGGAAACTAAAATTCCATTTCAAGATTTTTGTATTTTTACAATCTAACTTTCGCACAACTTCTGTACAGTCGTTGTGCGAATTTTTTTGGATAAACACCAAATTGATAAAAGTGAAAGCATTAATTTTAACAGATCTGCAAAACGATTTTCTTCCTTTTGGAATGCAGCCATATAGTGGAATCGAAAATCAACTATCTAAAATAAATGAACTTGTTTTAGACTATGACCTCGTTGTTGCGACGCAGCTTTGGTTTCCAGCGACACATCAGCGTTTTGCGAGTAATCATCCATGGCGACATCCTGGTGGTGAAGTTGAAATCGACGGAGTGATTCAGCCCTTGTTTGAAATGTATTGTATTCAACATACAATGGGAGCCACTTTGTTACAAAGTGTCAAGCAAGTAGAACTGGCTGCTATTTTTAATCGAGGAGCAGATGCGACAAAAGATATTGATTCTATTTTTTATGATAAAAACAATCATTCAACGGGATTATTAGAGTTTTTACAAGATCAAAATGTAACAGAATTTGACCTCTTTGGAGTCAATCATTTGAATACTTTTGGACGATCCATAGCAGTAGGAGAGGAGCACAGTTTGAAAGGGAAAATATTGATGTAAAAGCAAAATGCCCAGACAACATAAGTTGCCTGAACATCACTGCCTTTTGTTTGCTTATATAATAAGCGAATTGTTTGTCCAAAAATACTAATAAATTATTTTTGCAAACAATTTATAACACCCGAAATCTTTATTTATTACTGATTAAGTAGTTCGTCAGTAAAATTAGTACAAAACAAATCTATTAATCCATCAAAAAATAATTCGTAACCCCGAGGATTCGGGGTCAATTACTTATTCTTTTTATGACGGCAGGTTTTTTTGCACAGGTAATTTGACTGACTACTTAAAGCACACCTTGAGCAATCATAGCATCAGCCACTTTCACAAAACCGCCTATATTTGCTCCTTTCACATAATCTATATAATCATCATCATCCGTAGCACCATATTCCACACATTTAGCATGAATATCTTTCATGATCTCATGTAATTTTTCATCCACTTCTTCCCTTGTCCAACTCATGCGTAGACTGTTTTGAGACATTTCTAAACCAGAAGTAGCTACACCACCTGCATTGGAAGCCTTGCCTGGAGCAAATAAAATTTTGGCATCGTGAAAAACCTTTATTCCTTCTGCATCCGTAGGCATATTTGCACCTTCGGCAACACCCATGCAACCATTTTTGATTAACGTTTCAGCTTCTTCTTTATTGATCTCATTCTGAGTAGCACATGGAAAAGCCAAATCACATTCATATTCCCAAGGCTGTCCGTCTTCGACATATTTTAGGTCAAATTCTTCTGCTAATTCTTTGATGCGTCCTCGACGGTTATTTTTCAAATCTTTGATATAGGCTAATTTTTCTT
Organism: Saprospiraceae bacterium; assembly: GCA_020628085.1. Classification (GTDB taxonomy): domain Bacteria; phylum Bacteroidota; class Bacteroidia; order Chitinophagales; family Saprospiraceae; genus JAHDES01. The sequence continues at coordinate 14,464 of JAHDFQ010000063.1, read as the reverse complement.
CGTTCAATCCTTCTTCATCAAATACACAACCAGACGAGTCAGAAACAGCATGAACGGAAGCACCCAAATCCAATAATTTTTCAATGGTATGTTGAGCTACGTTTCCAGAACCAGAAACAATACAACGTTTTCCTTCAATGGAATCATCTTTAGCTTTCAACATTTCTTCCATAAAATAAACACATCCGTAGCCCGTTGCTTCAGTACGGATCAATGAACCACCATAGGATATGCCTTTTCCTGTCAATACCCCTGTATGTTCGTTACGCAACTTTTTATATACACCATACATGTAACCAACTTCTCGTCCACCTACTCCAATATCCCCAGCAGGAACATCTGTATTTGGTCCAATATGACGTTGCAGTTCCATCATAAAAGCCTGACAGAAGCGCATGATTTCAGCGTCGGATTTTCCTTTAGGGTCAAAATTAGATCCGCCTTTTCCACCACCCATTGGTAAAGTGGTCAAACTATTTTTAAATGTTTGTTCAAAACCTAGAAATTTTAGAATACTTAAATTGACACTTGGGTGAAAACGGATGCCACCCTTGTATGGCCCGATAGCATTGTTGAATTGTACTCGATACCCTTTATTGACCTGAACTTGTCCTTCGTCATCCATCCAAGTTACTCGAAAAGAAATAGTGCGATCGGGTTCTACCAATCGTTTTAGAAGTCCATGTTTTTGATATTTTGGATGCTCGTTAATGAAAGGAATCACTTCTTCCGCAAATTCGTGTACGGCTTGGTGAAATTCTGTTTCGTTAGGATTGGAGGACTTAACATCGTCCATAAAGTCCGATACTGTCCATGTGGAGGAGTGGGTTTCCTTTGACATAAAAGTTTGAATTTACAATTAAATTAGAGTTGTTTAAAACATTAAAAAAAACTAGAACGGTTGAACACATAAGGAGTTGAATGTACTGCATTATTATCATAATCAGCCAAAACAATGCTAACAGGTTTCAACGGATAATTATGTCGAAAACAACTTTAATTTAGTAATAAAAATCCTCCAAATAGTTAAACTACTTGGAGGTGAATTTTTAAGGTATATAATTTTACAAAATTTCTTGGAGCTATAAACACGTTATTGTTAAAAACAATATTTATAAACTCTGATACAAATTTATAAATTTATATTTGGTAAATCACGTTTTGACCAAGAAAAATTTTAAAATCGTGTTTAGTAATTCTAAATATTCTTAAAATAAAAGAGAGGAGACCAACTATTAAATTCGTTGATTTCCTCTCTTCCTAAATAGATATAAGGTATTGGATTTACTCTATGAAATATTACTATGATTTTTTAAGATAATTCAAAATATTCTTCTCTATTCGATCAACGACATTGCTATTGTTTTCCTTGACAAAAGTTTGTCCTGTAATTTGTTCGAACAACTCAACGTACCGATCCGTTACACTCTCGATAAAGTGATCGGGCATTTCAGGCATCAACTGACCGTCCAATCCTTGAAAGCCATGTTCTATTAGCCATTCTCGTACAAATTCTTTGGATAAATGTTTTTGTTTATCTCCTTTAGCTTGACGTTCTTCGTAACCATCTTTATAAAAATAGCGAGAACTGTCAGGCGTATGAATTTCGTCAATCACATAAATGGTGTTGTCACTTTTTCCAAATTCATACTTAGTATCCACCAAAATCAATCCTTGTTCGGCAGCCATTTCTGTTCCCCGCTCAAATAATTGATAGGTATATTTTTCCATAATGGCATAATCTTCCGCACTTACAATGCCCTGTGCAAGAATATCTTCTTTAGAAATATCTTCATCGTGTCCTTCTTCTGCTTTGGTTGCTGGTGTAATAATGGGTGTAGGAAATGGATCGTGTTCTTTCATCCCTTCTGGGAGTGTCACCCCACACAATTCTCGCAAACCCGACTTATATGTTCGCCAGGCATGTCCTGTTAAGTAACCACGAATGACCATTTCAATCGGAAAAGGCTGGCAAGCAACTCCTGCCGTTACATTCGGATCAGGATTCGCTTTTCGCCAATTAGGGGCAATATCTTTAGTAGCTTCTAAAAAGTGATTGGCAATTTGATTTAACACCTGTCCTTTGCAAGGAATGGGACGTGGTAAGATATGATCAAATGCCGAAATTCGATCTGTTGCGACCATGATTAACTCCTCGTTGATGGTATAAACATCTCTAACTTTACCTTTATAAAAACGGCTTTGTCCTTCAAACTCATATTGCGTTTCTAAAACCGAGCGTTCTTCTATGCTTCTCATAATTGATTTGAATTATTTTTGCAATATTACCAAATAAAATACTTTTTTTGACAATCAATTGCAATTACAATACTTTTTATCACCGTTTTTGTAGATCATTTTAAAATACTGTATCTTTACTTAACAAACTTACTACAACTATATTACTATAAAAAAGAAATCTGACGTTATGCGGGTATATTTTGATAATGCAGCTACTACACCTATTTGTGAAAAAGCAATTGAAGCGATGACTGCTGTGATGCGGGAAACCTACGGAAACCCTTCCTCTATACATAAAGACGGTCGCCAAGCTCGGGCGGCGATTGAAGAAGCTCGAAAAACAGTGGCCAATGCCATTGATGCCTCAATAGGAGAAATATTTTTTACCTCAGGTGGTACAGAATCGAATAATATGGCATTAAAATGTTCTGTCCGAGATTTAGGTGTTCGACGGATTATTAGTTCACCAACGGAACATCATTGCATTTTACATACCTTAGAATCTTTAGAAAATAATGGTGTTGAAATATGTATGGTGCAGTTAGATGAAAATGGTACACCTGATTATGCTGACCTAGAACGTTTATTAAACACGGGTAATAAGAAAACGTTAGTTTCTTTGATGCACGGTAATAATGAAATCGGGGCATTTTTAGACCTCAACCGAGTGTCTGAACTCTGTCGAGCAAACAACGCCTTATTTCATACCGATACTATCCAGACAATGGGTTATTATCCGATTAATGTAGAGCGGACAAAAGTTGATTTTTTGACGGGTTCAGCACATAAATTTCATGGCCCTAAAGGAGTTGGATTTATCTATATCAATGGCGATAATGTGTTGAAACCATTCGTAGAAGGTGGTGCACAAGAACGCAATATGCGAGGTGGAACAGAAAATATTTACGGTATTGTTGGATTGGCAAAAGCTTTGGAGTTAGCGATTGACGAACAAGTAGAACGACGAGCCAAAATCGAGGCAGTTCGAGATCATTTTAAACAACAACTACTAGAACATTTTGAAGATATTCAATTCAATAATAACGCAGAAGATGCTGTTTATAAAGTATTAAGTGTATCGTTTCCTCCTTCTCCAAAATCAGCATTATTATTGCTAAATCTGGATATTTCAGGTATTAGTGCTTCGGGTGGGTCAGCCTGTAGTTCAGGTGCAGAGAAAGGATCTCACGTCATTCAAGCCATCAAAGGTGATCCTAACAGAAAAACCATTCGATTTTCTTTTTCTCATAAGAATACATTAGAAGAAGTCGATTATGTTATTGAAAAGCTCAAAAATATGGTGCCAGTAAAGGAAACTGTGGTAGCGTAATACAGATGTATTGATGACGACAAAGCCGTTTATCTAAAATAGATAAACGGCTTTGTTGTACCCCCAAATTCAAATAATATCAAGTTAGGTATGCTCTGTTAATTATTATTGTTTTAAAGCCAACTCATGAAAACAAGAATCCGATATTCTTTACTACTGATTTTGTTGAATTCAACGATCAGTTTTACCCAAACAACTTCTATAAAATACGAATCGAATGGAAGAGATACGATAGATATTTCAACCAATCCATTTTGGAAATTTATAGGAGAGTGGACACTAAAAAATGACGATTGGTCACAGAACTGGGGTTTTGGAACAGAGGGAATAAAAATTCCAAACCATCATACTGTTACCAAAAACCTCAATACGAATCATAGTCTTATTTCTATTATTGACGGCCCACCACCCAATGGACATATTTTTTGGACGTACAACCCCAATACCAAACAAGTACATCATTTATCAAGTTTTGGGACAATTAGGACGGGAACCGGAACAGGTAGCATCAATGAAAATGGAGATGTGCGCTTAAAGTTGGTTTTTGAAGGAGAAGCACCCGATACGTATAGAATATATAATTACAAATGGTTAAATGCAGATGAATATCATATGAAATCCGTTCAGTTTAACAAAGATGATGAGCCAACAGGTCTCTTTTATGAAGGAAATTTTATACGCATTGATACCAAGGGACGTCAAAATATTCGGGATGAAATTTCTGATATTTTGAACGTTTTAGATAATAATGATATTTCTGTAGCTGAACAACTTCATGTATATGCAGATAATGTAACGCATATGGCGCCGAATAATGAAATCATTAAGGATAAAAAAGCATTGAGTGATTACTTGGTGGAACAACGAAAATATGGTGTTTCAAAGATGAAGCATCAAATTGATCAGATTGAAGAGATTGGCGATCAAGTTATTGTGCAAGGTACTGTTTCAGGAACTTTTTATCCAAGTAACGAAAGTACATCCATTGATTTTAAAACTAAGAATTTGTTTGTATTCAAACGCATAAAAGGTGTACTCAAAATATCAAAAGTCATCTATAATATGTCTCCGAGTGACTAAGTAGCTTACCTCTAAAACTCGCCTACGGCTGGAACGAAAGCAATTTGGTAAAGGCTCATAGTCTGTTAGATGTAACAATTGATACAATCAGAAACATTTATTTCAGAATCCTTAAAAAAGCTTTAAATGAAACAAATAGTAATTATATTATTTTCTCTTTTTGTGATTGACGTTCATTCACAAAGTTTTTCGGCAGAATATAACGATAAACTGAACAATCAAATTGAAAAATATATTGAAGGTGTATCACCAGGTATGGCGGTAGGAATCGTCAAAAATGGTGAAATTGTATATCAGAAATATACTGGCTATTCAAATCTTGAAAATCAAACAGAAATAAATGAATATACACGTTTCAACATAGCTTCAAACGCCAAACAATTCACTGCGCTGTGTATTTTGAAACTGATTGAACAGGGAAAACTCAATTTGGAAGATGATATTCGGAAATACCTTCCTTATTTATACAAAAATATAGATTATGAAATTACTATTTCAAATTTATTGACACACACTAGTGGTATTAGAGATTATTGTGATCTGATGGCATTACAAGGGAAGACTTGGTGGAAATTATTTATCGATAATAACGACGCTCTTGAACTTTTAAAATCTCAAGTTGACTTAAACTTTCAACCGGGAACAGAATATTTATATAGCAATTCAAACTATATACTTCTTACTGAAATAATTAAAAAAATAACAAATCAGGACTTTAGTACATACGCCAAATCATTATTTGCTGAATTAGAAATGTCAAACACTAGCTTTTTAACCAACTATATGTCAGTCATTCCGAATAAGGCTAGACCATATGGTAATTGGGGGAGTTGGCGTGAATATCCTTCAATTACAGAAGTTCACGGAGACGGAGCATTATTTACAACTTTGATAGATCAACTGAAATGGGAGCAAATAATACAAGAAAATACTGGGAAGTATATTTCGAAGTATGTCATTGAAAAGTCTCAAAAACCTATTGTAGTAGACAATGGTTACGGATTAATGTTCGATATTTATAAAGGATTAACATACACCTACCATAATGGAAATACAGGTGCATATAATGCTACTTTTTTAAGGTTTCCAAATGAAAAATTAGCTGTTGTGGTGATGTCCAATAATGGTAATATACCTGCAAACTATTTAGCCAAACAATTAGTAGATATAGTTTTAAATTTAGAAAATGATAATACAGAACCTTCTGTATTTCAAGAAAATCCTAATAAGATTGAAAAACTAAATGACTTAAAGAAAATTACAGGTGTTTATAAAAATAGTGATGGAACGATCATAAAAATTATAGAAAATGACAACTCCATTTATCGAGAATTATATCAGCAAGCCCCGGTTGAGCTTATTAATGAAAAAGAAGGGCTATTTTACTACGAAACTAATCAGAATTTGAAAATTAATTTTGAAAATATCGGAAAGCAGAATCAACAATTCACGCTATATAATTCAAGTCAAAAACCAGCTACATATGTTAAAATATCAAATATTGATATGAACAATTTTAATAAAGTTGAATTAAATGGTAGATATTTTAATGATGAGACCAACACGGAAATTATTATTAAATATAAAAGCGGAGATAACTACGCTCTGACTAAAAATGGTCGTGAAAGAAATGCTGTTTTAGTTTCAGCAGACTATTTAAGGATGATGAATGTTTATAAAATCAAAACTATAAGAGATAAGCAAAATAAGATCGTTGGTTTGAATATTGATAGAGGTCGCATTAAAAACGTAATTTTCAAAAAAAAATAAAAACTGATATTATTAAAACAATAACTGGTGGTACTTTTTGTGAAACCAAAGTAAATTTCTTGTAATAAATAACCATTATTCTGATACTTATCTTTAACCAAAAATGAGGAATATTTTATTTATAATTTTTTTATTGATTGGAAATCACCTGTCAGCGCAGATTAATTCATTTTTAGTTGAACCCGTTTTAACAGACACACACTATGCGACAATGCAAGCAGAGCATTTAGTTGTCGATAACACAAGTCCTGCTACCGATCAACTTTTCTTATTTATAGGAGGAACAGGTTCTAGTCCAAATAATTATCTAGGGATTTCCAATTTCGTTGGACAACTTGGTTATGATGTTATTAGTATTTCATATGAAAATGATGTTCCAGCAGCTGCCTTTTCTAACAGTTCTAACCCATTAGCATTTAATGATTACCGTCAACAAATCTGCTATGGCACACCACTAACTGTTTTACAGGTTGATTCTCTAAATTCCATTTATACCCGAACTGTTAAGTTGTTAAACTATTTGAATACGACGTATCCGAATCAAAACTGGGATCAATACTTACTTGACAATACAACGCTTCAATGGGATAAGATAATTGTCGGTGGACACTCACAAGGTGCTGGTCATGCTTGCTATTTTGGAAAGTTTGAAGCACCCGAACGGGTATTGATGTTCTCTGGACCAAATGATTATAGCAATTTTTATAATGCTCCTGCAAATTGGCTGAATACATCAGGTATAACACCCATACACAAACATTATTCATATTTGCATTCAGAGGATAATATAGTCAATTATTCGGATCAATTAGAGATATTGGAAGCTCTAAATTTATATCCTCAATATGATACCATTTTAGTGCAAACGTCCAATCCACCTTATGATTTTTCTCATTGCTTATACACCGACGATACCAGCGGATTTATTCCACCTCATAGTAAAACGGTAGCGGTCAGTAGTCTCAATGAAATGGTTTGGACATATATGTTGACGTCTGATACCTTGACGGGAATCCATGTCTATACAACTCCAAATGACATTTCTATTCACCCAAATCCATTTACGGATAAGGTCATCGTCAACGGTGATTTCACGAACTATCAAATTATGGTGTATGATGCTTTAGGTAATTTGATTCAAGATTATTCTAATGTCAGTAATACGCTAACAATTGATTTAACCTCGCTTGGGGCAGGTGTTTACTTTATTGCACTTCAACACCAAACCCATTTACCTTTGTCGATTCATAAAATCATTAAAGAATGATGATTGAAATTTCATTAGAATATTGGAATAAACTTGCCACTCAAACGATTTTGATTAGTTCCTTAATGAGTGGTTTCTCGATAGCTGTTGTTGTCAGTTTATTAGTCAATGAGTTGACTAAGCCTATTTTAGTGAAAATTCAAGGAGCAGCAATAATTGCAGCTAGTAGTTTTCTAATTGCTTTATTTTCTTGGACAAGTATATTAATGATGACAACGGAAGGTTTTCCTGGTGATTTTTCTGATCAAGAATTTTTATTTACTAGAATAATTGGAGCGACAACATTCACAATAGGTATTATTGCACTTTCAGGTGTGATAGGACTCTCTGGCTGGGTTCGATCCAAGAAATTTGGGATATTTACCACTATCATAAGTATAATTACGCTCTTCTCCATTTTTTCAATGATGTTTTAACTTGAATATACTCAACGATAAGAAACTGGAGATCATATTTCGTTAACGTTTGCTCAACTCAACTTTCTTTGCCTTCCCATGTTCTAAATATATGACCACTAGTCATTTTTACTAAAAATAGATAAAATATGAACAAAGCAAAGATTTACGATTTTCTTCGAGACTTAACCGCCAATAATTCCAAAGAATGGATGCACGAACACAAAAAAGAATATCTAGCGGCTAAGGATATTTGGTTGGATGAGATAGCTTTGATTTTGAAGCGTTTATCCAAATATAAACCTACTTTTGAACAATTAGAACCCAAGAAAACGATTATGCGGATCAATACGAATCGACGTTTTCATCCAAACAAACCGATCTATAAAGACAACTTTGCTTTTTCTCCCGAAAATGACATGCTTGTTCCTTCATTTTATATACATATCAGTCCTAGTGAGTCTTTTCTTGGCGGTGGATTGCATAAACCTTCTAATGATATTCTGAAGAAAATACGTTCTGCGATAGATTATGACGGCAAACGATTTAAAGCAATTATCAACGAAAAGAAATTTCAAGATTTTTATGGTGGCTTATCCGATGATCCTGACAAATTGAAAACAAGTCCGCGTGGATACACAGAAGAACACGAACATATTGATTTATTGCGACGTAAGAATTTTACAGCTTTAAAACGATTCACACAAAAAGAATTTATTTCAGATAATTTTGTTGATATAGTAGAGGAAGCCTATAAAATCATTCAACCTATGAATGAATATTTGGAACAGGCAGTTTCTTTCGATGGTAATGATTAAATTTGTCTGACTATGTGGAAATGTCCCAAATGTAATCGAATGTTCAAAACCACTAATCAGTCACATAGTTGTTTAGAAACAACGATTGATGATATATTTTTGGATCGTCCAATTGAACTCGTTTTGGCATTTGATCGTATTATGACGACGGTTTTGGAGTGGGAAAATTGTACAGTCGGTGCCGCCAAAAAAGCAGTGGTGTTTACTAGTAAAAAGGCATGGCTCATCGTTCGCCCAATGTCAAAAGAATTGGATTTAAAGTTCTATTATGATGAACCTATTGATAGTCCACTGTTTAAGAAAATTCCATTTTTAATGGGAAAGTATAATCATCATTTACGAATTAGGCACGAAGATGAAGTGACACCCGAAATCATAGGATTACTGCGTCAAGGGTATCTTTTTTCGTTAAAGTAAAGTATAGTGAATTGAGGTATGAAGGAATCTAAAAAGGCGCAAAAGCGTCGAAAAATATTAGAATGTGCGGAGGAAGTCATGCGTCGTGATGGACTCAATAAATTTAGTATGGATGCTATCGTCAAAGAGGCGGATATAGCTAAAGGAACGCTATATTTATATTTCAAGAGTAAAGAGGATTTATTAGCTCAAGTAACGGTTAAAGCACGAGAAGATTTATTAAGACGCTTCAAAGAGGAGACAGGGAACAAAGCAGAACATTTAGACAAAGTTAGAGCTATTCTTTGGACAAGTTATCATTTTTATAAAGAAAAAGAATTATACAATGACTTAGTGGCGTACTACGAAGTCAACCGAAATCTAGAAGATACCGACGCCTTACAAGAAGTAGGAGAGCGAATCCAACTTTTCGTATTATCTATTCTTGATAATGCCAAGCAGGCAGGTCATGTTAAAAAAGATACCAATACGGCGACACTCAGCCTGATGATGTGGGGCATGTCAAACGGTATTTTAAATTTAATTGATACGAAAGATACCTTACTCCAAAAGTTTACTGGTAAAACTAAGCAAACCTTCTATCATAGTTTTATAGAATTAGTCATTGATTCGATCCGTTCGTAAGTTTTCCCCAATTTTATTTGTATTTTTTAGTTTGCTATGTACAACCCATTTAGTGCTGATAATGAGATTTTTATAGCTATTCTTTCCTTTCCTTAATTTCTTTTTTCGATTGTTTTTTTTAAAATAAGTAATGGTTTTATAAACTTTTATGACTGTTAGTCATTTATGTTGTATGTAATTTATGACTGATAGTCATATTTTTTGATTTATTAAAAAACTATTATAAAATTCTACTTAAAAAATATGAAAAACTTTACTCTGTTTTCATTCTTTCTGCTGCTAGCTTTTAGTTTTTTAGCCTGTGGCGAAAATCAAGAACCAACAGCTACTACCACACCCAAAGTGGTAAAAGTAAATGCATCTCCCACAACACCAAAAGTCGGGATTGAAAAATCAGATTTAGATATTTTGGAAATCACTAAAGCCGATCAAAAGAGAACCAATAGTATTAGTGGACGTGTGATTCCTAAAAATACAACACAGCTATTTGCAGAGGTTCAAGGACGGATTTTACCCGAAAGTATCTCTTTTAAACCAGGAGTTGCGTTCAAAAAAGGAGATCCTTTGTTGTATATCGACAAAAAAGAATTTGAACTCAACTTAGAAGCCCAGCGTAGTTCGTTTTTTAATGCTTTGACGAATATTATGCCTGACATGAAGTCTGATTATCCAGAAAATTATGACAATTGGCTCAACTATATTCAGTCCTATCAATTTGGACGTTCTTTACCACCACTTCCAGAAACGAAGTCCGATAAAGAAAAATATTATGTGACGACTTACCAGATTTATAGCCAATACTATACGATTAAAGCGCAAGAAGATCGCTTACGGAAGTTTACCATTTTTGCGCCATATTCAGGAATAATAACACAGTCTAATATTGATGTTGGAAGCATGGTTTCACCGGCTCAGCCACTGGGAACAATTATCAATCGGTATAGCTACGAACTAGAAGCAGGCATTGATATCAAGACGGCATCTAATCTTAAATATGGTGATGTACTCACATTCACCAGTAATGATATTAAAGGTTCTTGGACAGGAAAAGTCATACGAAAAAATAAAATTGTCGATCCAACCACCCAAAATATTCCAATCTATTTTCAACTCACGGGCAAGAATATCCAAGCAGGTATGTACCTCGAAGGAAACTACGATTTAAAAGCCTATGAAGATGTTGCTACGCTACCTATGAAAGCAGTCAAAAGAGATGGAAGTGTGCTGTATGTCAACGATGGTATCATTGCAAGTCAAAAAGTAGAAGTTGTTGATTATTTGACAGATGCAGTAGTAGTAAAAGGGTTAAAAGACGGAACAGCCGTCATTTTAAATAATTTTGAAACACCTGTCGTTGGGCAAAAAATCATAGAATAAGATGAAACAAATCATACAGTTTTTAGCTCAAAAACCAAGAACAGCCGATGTCATTGTTGGTTTAATTATCATCGTTGGTTTGTTAACGGTCGGTTCGATGCGAACTAATTTTTTACCACCTGAACCTGTAAATTTTATTTCAGTAAATGTGGTTTACAGAGGTGCATCGCCCCAAGAAGTAGAAGAAGAAGTTGTTGATAAAATTGAAGACAACTTAGAAGGATTGAAAGGAATAGATCGTGTTACATCTGCTTCGAGTGAAAGTTTTGCCAATATTAGAATAGAATTATTGGAAGATGCTGATTTGAACGAAGTTTTACAAGATGTCAATAACGCCATTGACCAAATTACGACTTTTCCTTTGGGGATGGATACGCCCGTTGTTGTGAAAGAAGAAGTATTAAACTACACCATGACATTAGGAGTTGTAGGCGATATTGGACTGGCAACTTTAAAAGATCATGCTGAAAATATCAAAGATGATTTGATGGTTTCACCCAATCTATCTAAAGTATTTTTAAGTGGTTATCCAGATGAAGAAATTGAAGTTCGGATTCGTGAAAATGATCTACGTGCCTACCAACTCAATTTTGATGATGTGGCAAGAGCAATTCAATCGGCTAATATTAAGGCTTCTGGTGGAGAGTTGAAAACCGATAAACAAAAGATTCTAATCCGTTTAGACAACCGATCATATTATGCTAACGGATTGATGGATATTGTGGTTAAAGCCACACCTGATGGAAAGATGATCCGTTTGAAAGATGTTGCCAGTGTCGTCGATCAATTTGCGGATAAGCCAAACAAAACTTTTGTGAATGGTAAACCCGCTGTAATTCTCAAAATATTTAGTCGCAGTGAGGAAGATTTATTGCAAAACGCAGATGATGTCAACGCTTACGTTGCAAATTTCAATGCGCAACATGAAGGTGTAGAAATTGTAACAATCGAAGATAAAGCAATTTCCTTATCGGATGCTATTGGAACATTGGTCAATAATGCCTGGCAAGGTATTTTATTGGTACTCATCGTTTTAGGTTTGTTTCTTGATCCGAGAGTAGCTTTTTGGGTAGCTTTCAAAATACCTGTTGCATTATTAGGAATGTTTATACTCTCAAATTTTTATGACCTAACCCTAAATCAAGTTTCATTATTTGGATTGATTATCGTTTTGGGAGTAATCGTAGATGATGGAGTAGTAGTGGCCGAGAATATTTATCAGCAATTTCAAGATGGAAAAGGTCGATTACAAGCCGCAATTGATGGAACAGTGGAGGTCATTCCTGCGATCATTTCTTCCTTGGCAACAACCGCTCTGGCATTCTCCTTATTTTTCTTTTTAGATGGTCAATTAGGTGATTACTTTTCTGATATTTCCTTTGTGGTTTGCGCTACTTTATTGGTCGCCTTGCTTGAAAGTTTACTGATACTGCCCGTTCATATTGCCCGTTCTAAAGCCTTATCTGATGATTATAAACCGTTTAAATTTACACAATGGACCAATAATTTTCTATTGAGTATTAGAGATAGAGTGTACCAACCAATCATTAAATTCTTTATAAAAATACCAGTTCTAGGTATTCTTTTGGTTTTTGGTGCCATGTTTTTAACGATTAGTGCCATGCAAAGTGGGACGATTAAAGGAACATTTTTCCCGACGATAGATCAAGACGTGATTACTGCAAAACTGGAGTTACCACTTGGAACAGATGAATCTATTTTGGAAGAAAAACTCCGAATGATAGAGGAAAAAGTCTGGGAGGTAAACAAAGAATATACCGATCAACGGACTGATGGCAATGAAGTCATCAAGTTTGTGGAACGGGTAACAGGCTCAACCAGCAATGAAGGTTTTCTGAATATTTACATGTTAGAGGGCGATACGAGAGGGATCATGTCTTATGATATTGCGAATAGTATTAGAGAATTAGTCGGATCTATTCCCGAAGCAGTCAACCTGTCTTATGGTAGTATTGCTGTTTTTGGAAAACCTGTTTCTATTGCTTTGATTGGTCGAAATATGGATGATCTCCGAGTTGCCAAAACCAAGCTTCGTCAGTGGTTGGTTGAAAAATCGGATTTGAAGGATGTAACAGATACAGATAAACAAGGAATGCCTGAAATTACGATGAAACTAACCCCAAAAGCTAAATTTTTAGGCTTATCAGAAGGTCAAGTTTTCAATCAAGTGCGAAAAGGATTTTTTGGTTTGGAGGCACAAAGTTTACAACGTGGCGACGACGAAGTAAAGGTTTGGGTTCGATACGATGAAGAGGATCGGCAGTCTATTGAAGATATTAAAAATGCTCGTTTTATGACTCCAACAGGTGCTTCGTATGCTTTAAGTGAGCTCGCTACTTTTGAAAATGAAACGAACGTAGCGGTCATCAATCATCAAAACAATACACGAGAGATTCGGGTAGAAGCAGATGTCGCCAATCCACTGGTTTCCGTCCCTGCAATCTTAGCAGAAGCAGAAGCAACTATTTTAAAAGATATAAAATCAGAATTTCCAAATCTCCGATATACCTTAGAAGGAGAGGCGCGTTTATCTTCCAAAACGGAGAGTTCTAGTCAAGGGCCAAGTACCATCGTTTTTATTTTTATGATTGGTATTTTGATGATTAATTATCGGTCAATTAGCAAAACACTAGCGATTTTGTTTATGCTGCCTTTTGCTTTTGTCGGCGTTGCTTGGGGAACATTTTTACATAATATTCCTGTTAGTATTTTTTCAGTTTTAGGTATGATTGCCTTATGGGGAATTTTGATTAACAACGGATTGGTATTATTGTCCACGTATAATAGTAAAATAGCTGAGGGTTTGACGGTGAAAGATGCTTTGATAGAATCCGCAGTCTCTCGTTTTCGACCCATCATTTTGACCACGATTACCACCGTTTTTGGACTTGCACCATTGTTATTAAATAACTCGATTAGCGCACAGTTTTTAAAACCAACAGCCATTGCTATTTCTTATGGTTTGATCTTCGGAACCGTACTAACGCTTATCTTTTTACCATCGGTATTACTGATTTTTGCCAATGTGAAATATTACGTTGTCCGTTATTTATTTAGAAAAAAGGAGGCTACACCAGCCAATTTAGATGTTGTTTTAACCGAAGTTGCCAACCAAATTTAATTA
>JAHDFQ010000062.1:18392-25753 GCA_020628085.1 Saprospiraceae bacterium | reverse complement strand
ACAGCACTCTATATACACTTCACCTCCTTAAACCTCCAAGACAATTTTGAGGGCTCGATGCCCGACAAAATTGCAAACAAGTAGTATGTGCAGGTCTAAATCATTTAATGGACAATTCCGAAATATTATTCTGTCAGAATCGTGATTCCACTTTGAGTGGAACTACAAACAAGGAGCGATAAATATGATTGTATCTACAATAGTAGCAGTAGCTGAAAACAATGTCATCGGACGTAGTTCACACAATGACATCCCTTGGTATTTACCAGCTGATTTGAAGTATTTCAAACGTACGACCTTGAATCATCACATCATTATGGGACGAAATTGTTACGATTCCATTGGACGACCATTACCTAAACGAACCAATGTTATCGTTACCCGAAATCCATTTTTTGTAGCAACCAATTGTTTAGTTGCACATTCCATTGAAGAAGCATTGGGCATGGCGTTTGATAATGGAGAAGAGGAAGCGTTTATTATTGGTGGCGGACAAATTTATGAACAAAGCCAACATCTTTGGGATAGAGTTTATTTAACAGAAGTTGATTTAAAAGTGGAGGGGGACATTTTTTTTCCTACCTTACAGGCAGAAGATTGGGTGCTTTCATCAGAAGAGAGAAACGAACCAGACGAAAAAAACAAATTTGCTTACACGTTTAAGCGATTTGATCGAAAAACGAAAAAATAGCGCTATTTACTTACTCTAGATAGCTACTTAAAACAATATCATGCAGTATCAATTAGATATTCTAAAACAAACAAGAAATAACGTTCTAAAGATTTTAAAGAAATATTCAAATGAAGTCATTAATGAAACGCCAAAAGGATTCAATAATAATTTGATTTGGAATTTAGGTCACATCATCGTGACACAACAATTATTATGTTACAGCTTATCTGGAAACAAACCTAGAATTAGCAACGATATCATTGAAGGATTCCGAAAAGGAACGAAGCCAAATGGAATTATTTCGGCAGCGCAATACGATCAGTTCAAAGACTTAGCACACATTACGATTGAACAGTTTCAAGAAGATTACGCTAGTGGTTTATTTAAGGAATATAAATCCTACACGACCAGTTATGGCATCACATTAAACTCTATAGAAGAGGCTATGCAGTTTAATTTATCACATGAAGCGATGCACCTAGGCTATTGTATTGCTTTAGATAAAGTGCTATAAAATTAGATTTTTTCTTTCGCTTTATTGATTAAAAAGACACTCACCAGTAACACAAAAGTAGCCATCAGTGATTGTGGATGAATGATTTCATTGTTGAGCCACCAACCGCAAAATAGTGCAATAACGGGATGTACATAAGAAGAAGTCACGACTTTAGTTGGTGAGACATGCAACAGTAAATAATTGAATGCAGTGAAAGTCAAAATTGATCCAAAAATAGTCAAGTATAAAAAGGAAAATTGAACTTTGGTATCAACCAAAGACCAGTTCAAATCAACCCATTCCTGTTGAAATATACTCAATACCAGCATCATCAATCCACCTAATAACATTTGAAAAGCAGCACTTAAAAAGACGTTTTTAGGTAATTTCGCTGTTGGTATCCATATCGTGCTGTACCCCCATGCAATCATAGCTAAAAAAATAGCTGCCAAACCCCACAAACTAGAAGCATCGCTGGCTATTTGAGGCTGTCCAACCAATAAAAACATTCCAAAAATACCACATAGAATACCCAACCAAGTCAATAAGATAGGACGTTTTCCTTTAATCGTCCATAAAAAGAAAGCAACGATAATAGGTTCAGATGAAATGATCAACGCTGTTAAACCAGAATCTACGTATTGTAATGCCCAAACCACCGATCCGTTTCCAACAGCAAACAATAAAAAGCCACCAAAAGCAGCATTTTGGAGTTCAATTTTGGTAATTTGAATGGGGTTATACAAACGGATAATTCCAATAACCGTCAATCCTGCCAATACAAAGCGTGCTCCCGACAATAAAAAAGGAGGAATCGCCTCTACCGCCCACGCATTGGTCAAATAAGTTGTTCCCCAACAAACATAAACAAAGAAAAAACTAAGTACAATTAGACCCGTATTGGCTTTTTGAATCGTCGTCATTTAGTAATATTTTAGACAAATATATCATCAAATATTCCCTAAGACTATTTATGTAGAACTTATTTCAATTTGAAATCAATATGTACATGGTCGTCGTGCCGAATGATCACTCTATTTTTTGTAAAAGGTAAATTTTGAATCTGTTTCCCAGCCTTGGTTTTTAATAAATATGGTCTTAAAACTGGATCAAAAATGACTTTTTGAATTTCCAAACCATTTTTAGCAGCACTTTTTTTGATCGCATTCAATAAGTGAGCAAACGTCTCATAATCAATTGCTATCTTTCCTTTTTTTCCTTGATTGTTAAATTCTAAACCATAACCCCAAAGATTAAAAAAGTGATGCGAACGAGTAGATGACCCATTTTTGAGTAATGGCGACATGATATCCACACTCAGACCGTTTCGATGGGTGCGATGTGGCGGAAAATGACCACCATGACGTAAGCCTGTTTCTCCGACAACAAAAGTGGTTTCTGGACATTCAGATTCCAACATCTCAAAAGCATCCAATAGCGTTTGTCGTACTTTTTGATGTACAAATGTTCTTCCAGCTAAATATAAAGGAAAAGAATAGGTAATGAAATTTTCCCCATTGAAAGGCAACCGTTTACTATTAAGAATGATACCATTAGATACGCTTCCTTTCGATCGGCTAATTTTATCGTTTTCTAATAACAATAAAGTATTTGGAAAGAACCATAAAAATATCCAAACTCCAACTACACTCCAAGCCATAATTTTCCAAAACCGAGGAAACATCACCCATAAAAATGTCAAGACAATCCCGATCACCCATAAATATGGAAAAATTACAAAAGCACGAATAGGATTTTTTAGAATGTCCTGAAATGGAAAAATAAAACCGCTTTGAATATAATTTACAATTCGATGGGCATCACTACCTGCATATTTTGACAAAGTAGAAATGGACGTAATAGCATCTGCGATAAAAGGTAAGCTAAAATAAATCAGCGTCAATAGTGTAGCAAAAATCCAAGGAAACCGATATGTCCAAATTCTTTTCATGCTGCTTTAACGAATATAGCATAGAGTTATTTTTTACTTCTTAAATCAATCCCTCTTTAATCAAGTCATGTAAATGGACAATTCCTGCGTACCGATCTTCTTCAGTCACAATCAATTGGGTGATACTGTTTGAACGCATCATTTCTAATGCCTTGACAGCCATTTCGTTGCCATCAATCGTTTTGGGTTGTTTGGACATAATGTCCTTTGCTAAAAATGATTGAAAAGTAGTAGATTTTTCCAACATTCGGCGTAGATCACCATCTGTGATAATACCCACAATTTGTTGATTCGTATCCAATACGACAGTCATACCCAAGCGTTTAGAGGTCATTTCTAAGATGACTTTTTCAATAGTATCACCATCATAGACAGTTGGCTTTTGATTGTTAATATATAAATCCGATACTCGAAGATACAGTTGCTTTCCAAGTGCGCCACCTGGATGAAATTGCGCAAAATCATTTGGAGAAAACCCTTTTAAAGCCAATAAAGACATCGCTAAGGCATCACCCATCGCTACTTGAGCTGTCGTACTTGCCGTAGGAGCGAGTTTGTTTGGATCAGCCTCCTCTGAAATAGGAGTATGCAACACAAAATTGGCTCTTTTCCCTAGATAAGATCGTTCATTACTCACCATTCCGATAAGCGTACTACCCAAGTTTTTAAGAAAAGGAACAAGTACTTTAATTTCAGGCGTATCACCGCTTTTAGAAATACAAAGTACCACGTCATCAGGTTGAATCATACCCAGATCACCATGAATTGCATCCGCAGCGTGCATGAAAATAGCAGGTGTTCCCGTAGAGTTAAGTGTTGCTGCAATTTTTTGAGCAATAATGGCACTTTTTCCAATTCCCGTAACAATAACTCGTCCTTTAGATATGGAAATCGCTGTTACACTAGCGCAAAAATCTTCATTGATGCTATTTTCTAAATTTTTTACCGCTGTAGATTCAATTTCTATCGTTTTTAAAGCAGTTTTTTTGATTAGAATAGTGTTATTCTCCACGATAAGTTTATTTTTGTATGCTTTTGTAAATAAAATAGATTATTAGGTGATAAATCTAATGAATTTCAGAAGTAATTTAGCCGTTATTAAAGACTATTATACTTTATAATGCTTTACAAAAGTGACTTTACTGTTGATTTCAACTCAAAATAGAACCTAACCAACGTCTAGTATTAGATAAATTTTGTGAATTTTATATCCCCTATGTAATTTACGAATACGAACTCTAAGATCAAATATCGAAAAACAGCATTACTTCAATTTTTTTTACTAAATTAGAGTGTACAATAATCTACAATTAGAATAAAGATGAACCTTTAGAATCTTCGTATTTTAATAGGTGGATAATTATCAAGTAAATTACTTCTTGTAGGAGTTTTATACAAAATTAGTAACTAGACAATAAGCCAATCTTCATATCGTTCAATGAAGATTGAATTTTCCTAAAAAAAATCACTAAACACAAAACATTTTGACAATAGTTTTTTAGTCAAAAAGGAATTAAATATAAAAAATGGAAATTGTAACAATAAAAGATCAAGTACAAGAGGCTGCAAAAAAATACTTTGGATTTGATAAATTTAAAGGTAATCAAGAAGCGATCATTCAAAGTGTATTAAGAGGAAAAGATACTTTTGTTATTATGCCAACGGGTGGTGGTAAATCGCTTTGTTATCAACTGCCAGCCCTGATGATGGATGGCACTGCCATTGTGATTTCTCCGCTGATCGCACTCATGAAAAATCAAGTCGATTCTATTCGAGGATATAGCGATAATGATGATGTAGCACACTTTTTAAATTCATCATTGACAAAAGTTCAAATCAAAAAAGTCAAGCAAGATATTGTTGATGGAACGACAAAAATCTTATTCGTCGCACCTGAAACATTGACCAAAGAAGAAAATATTAATTTCTTTAGACAAGTAAAAATATCTTTTGTAGCAGTCGATGAAGCGCACTGTATCTCAGAATGGGGACACGATTTCCGTCCAGAATATCGTCGAATTCGTACAATGATTACAGATATTGGAAGAGATATTCCAATTATCGCATTGACCGCAACAGCAACGCCTAAAGTTCAGTCGGATATTATCAAAAACCTGCATATGCAGGAAGTCAACAGATTTGTCTCTTCTTTTAATCGGGATAATTTGTATTATGAAGTTCGTCCAAAAGGCAAAAAAGAGCAAACGATTAAAAGTATCGTCCAAATCATTAAAGGAATGCCTGGTAAATCAGGTATCATATACGTACAAAGCCGAAAATCAACAGAAGAAATTGCCAGTATTTTGAAAGTCAATGACATCAATGCTGCGCCATATCATGCTGGTTTGGATGCCAAAACAAGAAGTAAAACACAAGACGATTTCTTAATGGAAGAAATTGACGTGATTGTGGCAACGATTGCTTTTGGAATGGGTATAGATAAGCCCGATGTACGTTTCGTCATTCATTATGATATTGCCAAAAGTATTGAAAATTACTATCAAGAAACAGGTCGTGCAGGGCGAGACGGATTAGAGGGAAATTGTTATGCTTTTTATTCTTATAAAGATATACTTCGACTAGAGAAATTCTTGCGAGATAAACCCGTTGCAGAACGATTGATGGGTACACAATTAATGCAAGAAATCATGGCTTATGCCGAAACGACTGCTTGTCGACGTCAGTTTTTATTACATTATTTTGGAGAAACATATGACGTAGAAGAGTGTAATAAAATGTGTGATAATTGCCGTCATCCAAAAGAAAAAATCGAAGTGCAGGAACAAATGTCCCAAGCCCTACGAACCATTGAAGAGTTGAACGAAAATTATGGAATCAAATTATTAGTAGAGTTTCTTCAAGGAAAGAAAACTAAAGAATTAGTGGATTATCGTTTCGATCAAAAACCTTTGTTTGGAGTTGGTAAAGATAAAGATGGTATTTTCTGGAATTCTGTTTTACGACAAGGTATTCTAAATAATCTACTATATAGAGATATTGAAAATTACGGATTATTAAAGTTGACGGATGCGGGTCGAGCCTATATCGAAAAACCGTACTCCATGCAGATTCCAATGAATCACAATTTTGATGAAGAAACGGCCGAATTGGACGAACCCCTAGGTAAAACAGCTGTCTTAGATGCGGCATTGATGAAGTTACTAAAAGACTTGCGTAAAACCATAGCCAAGTCTAAAGGTATTCCACCGTTTGTTATTTTTCAGGATCCATCGTTAGAAGATATGGCGGCGCATTATCCCATCACAATGGATGAAATGGCAAATATTACAGGTGTTAGTAAAGGAAAAGCGATTCGATACGCTCGTCCATTTATTGATCTGATTAAAGAATATGTAGAAGCCAATGACATTGATCGTCCGTCTGATTTTGTGGTCAAACAAGTAGCCAATCGCTCCAAAATTAAGGTGGGAATTATTCAGTCTATTGATCGTAAAATTCCGTTGGATGACATCGCTAGTTCTAATAATATTTCGATGGAAGAGCTCATGGAAGAATTGGACGCTATCGTTATTTCTGGAACAAAACTTAATATTGACTATTACATCGAAGAAAATCTTGATGAATATTCTAAAGATGATATTTACGATTATTTTTCAGAAGCTGAAACCGATTCTGTAGACGTAGCATTGGAAGAATTGGCTGAAGATGACATCACCAAAGAAGAAATTCAATTAATTCGAATCAAGTTCTTATCCGAATTAGCCAATTAAAATGAATTAAAAATCTTTACATCATTTTAAAAATAAGAGTGGTGTAAAGATTTTATACTTCCTTCCGAAAGTAAACCTATGAAAATCTTGATCCTCAACGGTCCAAACCTTAATCTTCTAGGTCAAAGAGAAACCGCCATTTATGGCCATCAATCCTTCGATGCGTACTTCGAACAATTGAAAAAAAAATTCCCATCTGTTGATCTACATTATTACCAAAATAACTCCGAAGGAAAACTTATTGACAAACTACATGAATGTGGCTTCTCTTACGATGGAATTATTTTAAACGGAGGTGCGTACACACATACATCTATTGCCATTATGGATGCCATCGCAGGTATAACAACTCCTGTAGTGGAGGTTCATATTTCTAATGTTCACGCTCGTGAATCCTTTCGATCTACTTCTTTTTCTGCCAAAAAATGTGTAGGAGCTATTGCTGGCTTTGGTATGTTTGGCTATGAAATGGCACTTTCCTACTTTTTACAAAAAACTAAATAAGATATT
>JAHDFQ010000062.1:0-18292 GCA_020628085.1 Saprospiraceae bacterium | reverse complement strand
GTTTGGCTATGAAATGGCACTTTCCTACTTTTTACAAAAAACTAAATAAGATATTTTTTACAAAAAACTAAATAAGATATTCATTTTTCTAATGATCTAGCTACTCAAACGACTACTTCATATAACTTTCCTCCATATAATGTAAACAACAGACACATTCATATTTATCCCTACAAAATAAGAACGGTAATTACATACGATTGCTACGAATTGTCAATTTGTTCATTAAAACTCCCTTTTTTTAGGAAAAAAAGGAGTTTAATCTAAGCTTTTTTATTCAAACTCTTTTTTTTAGTAAAAAAAAATATAAATTTACTATCTAGTAAAAAAGGTAATCTCTGTATTGTTACAAGATTATTCTCCAAATAAACTATTTCTATTCTAGCAGATGTTAAAATTATCTGTATAATCAATATCTAGGTTTCTAACTAATCATCAAGCATTTACACTCTCTCAAATAAAGTCTATCCACATTTATAAATAGCAAACCATAAAGTGGATGCTACTACGATCTAATCATTAAGCATTTACGCTCTCTCAATTAAAGTCTATCTCCTAAGTCTATCCATATTCATAAATAGCAAACCATAAAGTGGATGCTATAGTATCTAAATCAATAAGAAGATATTGATACAGTTATTTATAATATGTAATACTATTTATATCGTTTCTTACAACAGTTGAACAATAAATACACACCGAAGCTACTTTCATTATCGCCTTTCTTAAAGTCGTATAAAAGTAACGAGTGTACTATAATAATATACCGACTTTTGATTGATTTAAGAAAGTAGAATGATAATTAGCTCGTCTTCTTTCTCCAAAAGTTGGTTTTGTTTTTAACAACCAAATGCTAATATTATAATTATGAGAGTATATTTACAAACAAAATCACGTGTTGTAACCTCGTGGTATTACAAGGCTACGCTACTAATCTTTCTACTTTTTTCTCTTCATTTCAACGCTTCTAGTCAATGTGCTGGTAGTAATCAATGTCAAGTCTGTGGAGTAACAGCCGTAGTCGGAAATGTACAAGGAGCTACCATAAATAATGGTGCTTCCAATGTAAATGGTTCAGTAAATGCAGGAGGATTGGGAGTCGGTAATCCACTTGAGTTGACAGCGACAGGTTGTGGTGTGATTTCTATGGATGTAACCATAACTTTTGATTGGGATCAAGGTGCTAATGTCAATTGGATTCACGGTGTGGCTTTTACGAGTTCACCAGGTTGGACAGCCGCACAAGGTAATAATCCTGGGGCTGGATGGATTTTTCAAAATAATATTGTAGGTTGTTGTTCTGGAGCACCCTATGATGCAGGTTTTTATTTTGATGGTACTACAAGTACATCTAACTGTTGTGGAGGCGCAACACCAGGCAATCCAGCCGATAACTATGGGATCAATTGTACGACAGGTTGTGGAGCCTTTACCTTTAGTTTAGAATATTGTCCTTCGAACGTGGGAACCATATTAGAGGCGGTTACATTTACACTGACCGATGATGGAGAAACAGGCGATTGGATTCAACCCGCAGGCTGTGTCTTTGATTTAACCTTTCCTGTCCAGTTTAATGATGCAGGTATACAGCTACCCACCGATCCCATAGGTCCAGTTTGTGAGGGCGATCCAGTTCAGCTAAACGCAGGTGGAGGATGTGACAGCTATCAATGGGATAATGGAGATACTGGGCCTGTTATTACTGTTTTTCCTACAGCAACAACGACCTATTGTGTAACAGCGACTACCGTTTCTGGTTGCATGACAATGGCCTGTATTGATGTTATTACGGAGCCTTGTTGTGATGCTATGGCAGGTTCGCCAGCTGCACCCAGTGTTTGTGCAGGTGATCCAATAGCTGTTTCCGTATCAGGTAATAATACGGATGTAATTTATGCACAATATCTAGTTTTAACAGATTTGGCTGGAAATATTATAGAAACGATTTCTGGTTCAGCAGGCAACTTTTCACCTCAACCACCGGGCGATTATCTAGTCTACAGTTACAATACAGATGGAGTACTGAGTTGTGGACTACCCTTTCCACCTTTCAATACGAATATGAATACGATAGATGCCAATTGTGGGGTTCCTCCCGCTTGTGGTATGGTATCTTCAACACCCATAAATATTCAAGCATGTTGTACACCTTTAGCAGGTTCTATCACACCCAATCCAGCGGCACTTTGCCCAGGAGGAACTTTTACGGCCACGGCCTCTGGTTTTGATGCGAACAACGATCAGGCAATCATATTTGCAGATGATACGGGTACGATTACAGATGTGCTTCCTGGTTCTAGTGGAACATTCATGTTGGGGATGAACTGTGCGACTTACCAAGTTTGTTCTTACAATTATTGCTCAGGTACGCTCCCAAGTCCTGGTTCCAATACAGCTTCACTAGCATGTGGAGGAGCAGGGACAGACTGTGATATATTTTGTGCAACTGTTTCAGCACAGGATAACGAACCACCTCAATTTGTAACTCCGCCGCAAGCTGTTATTATGGTAGATTGTGCAGCCGATATACCACCTGCACAACCATTGGACTGGACGGATAATTGTGATGGAACAGGAACGATTATCCCAATAGAATCAGGTTCTGCCGATTGTAATGGTGGAAATATCACACGGCAGTATGAATATACAGATGCTTGTGGGAATTTCTTAGGAGCGAATCAGGTCGTTCAAGTAGCTCCCGTACCTCCAGCGATGTTTGACAACATGCCACCCGATGAAACATTGGTTTGTGGTGCTCCGCTTCCCGGCCCACCTCAACCACTAACATATAGTAATGGTCTTTCGGGTGCTTGTGCAGAGATAGGATCTATCCAAGGTGTACAACAAGATAATACAAATGGCTGTCAAGGTGGAACGATTACGAATACATGGAATGGTGTAGATGCTTGTGGAAATCCGTTGGTGTATACACAAACCTATACGATACCAGCTACAACGCCTGCAAGTTTTGTAAATCCACCACCAAATGAAACCTTAACTTGTGGTGCTGTTGTTCCACCACCAGGCCCATTGATGTTCGATAATGGTGATCCAAGTTGTCCAAACACAGGAACGGTTATGGGCGTACAACAAGATAATACGAGTGGTTGTCAAGGCGGAACTGTTATAAATATGTGGAATGGAGTAGATGCTTGTGGAAATGCTCTATCTTATACACAGACGCTTACAATACCACCGACACCACAAGCTAGTTTTGTGAATATACCGCCTGATACTAATCTGCAATGTGGTGAAGTTCCACCACCAGCAGGTCTTTTAAATTTTGAAAATAATGATCCTAATTGTCCTAATTCAGGGGCAATAATGGGGGTTCAACAAGATAATACGAATGGCTGTCAAGGTGGAACGATTACAAACACATGGAGTGGAGTAGATAATTGCAATAATCCACTAATGTATGTACAAACGTACACGATACCAGCCACAACGCCTGCTAATTTTATTAATCCACCAGGAGATCAGACATTAACCTGCGATGGTATAGCACCACAACCACAGCCTTTAATGTTCGATAATGGTGATCCAAGTTGTCCAAATACTGGTACAGTAAATGGCGTACAGCAAGACAACACGAATGGCTGTCAAGGTGGAACGATTACGAATACATGGAGTGGAGTAGATGCGTGTAACAATCCATTGATGCATGTACAAACGTTTACCATACCCCCAACACCACCTGCTAATTTTATTAATCCACCAGCAGATCAGGTTTTAGCATGTGGAGATGTGATTGCACCCCCCCAACCCTTAATGTTTGATAACGGCGATCCAAGTTGCCCAAATACAGGAATGATCAACGGCATACAACAAGATAATACGAATGGTTGTCAAGGTGGAACGATCACAAATACATGGAATGATGTAGATGCCTGTGGAAATCCGTTGGTGTACACACAAACACTTACTATTCCCCCTGCACCACCAGCTATGTTTATCAATCCACCACCAAACACAGCAATTAATTGTGGTGATCCATTACCGCCGTTAAATGATTTGAATTTTGATAACGGTGAAATAGGTTCTTGTGCAAATTCAGGTACATTACCTGGAGTGATGAATGATATGTCAGATGCATGTGGAGGGGTGATTACTTATACTTGGGCAGGCGCAGATGCTTGTGGAAATCCATTGAACTATGTTCAAACGATTACTGTAAACCCTGGCCCACCAGCCATGTTTGTAAATCCACCAGCAGATATAGCGATTAACTGTGGCGATCCACTCCCACCACCTGCTCCATTAACATTCGATAATGGCTTGACAGGTTCTTGTCAAAATACAGGAGTCGTAAATGGAGTGGCAAATGATATGTCTAATCCCTGTACGGGAGGAATCATTACATATGAATGGGTTGGAGTTGATAATTGTGGAAACCCACTAAATTATATTCAAACCATCAATGTTAGTCCTGCACCTGCACCTACTTTACAAAATCCACCTGCTGATATAGTGATTAATTGTGGTGATCCTTTACCACCACTTGATCCTCTAACATTCGATAATGGATTAACAGGAAGCTGTCAAATTGTAGGTCAAATTCCTGGTTCAATGCAAGATAACAGCGATCCCTGTGTAGGAGGACAAATTATTTATACGTGGTCAGGAGCAGATCAATGTGGAAATCCGCTAGATCATACACAAATGATAACCGTTAATCCAGCACCAGCACCAATGCTCATCAATCCTCCTAATGATATTAATTTACTATGTGGAGAACCGTTGCCACCATTGATAGATTTACAATACGATAATCAGTTAACAGGAAACTGTCAGATTTTTGGTCAAATTCCAGGTACAATAGACGATCAAAGTGACCCATGTACAGGAGGACAAATTATTTATACGTGGTCAGGAGTAGACCAATGTGGAAACCCACTAGATCATACACAGGTCATTACATTAAGTCCACCACCACCTGCTATGCTAACGTCTATGCCACCTGACCTGGTATTAGAATGCGGTGATCCTATACCACCACTCATGGATTTACAATACAATAACAACGAAGTTGGACTTTGCCAAATCATAGGAACTGTTCCAGGTAATCAATCAGGAAATGTTGATCCATGTTTTGGAGGTGTTATTATATATACATGGAGTGCTGTAGACCAGTGTGGTAATCCATACGATCACACACAAACGATTACAGTGAATCCACCGCCTACAGCGATGTTTGTAAATCCACCAGCAGATCTAAATCTACAATGTGGAGATTTCATCCCGCCTTTGATGGATTTACAATATGATAATGGAGCTGTTGGTCAATGTCAAAGCACTGGTTTTATTCAAGGAGTAGAATCTGGAGGAGTTGATCCGTGTGTGGGGGGAACACTTATTTATGAATGGAATGGAGTAGATGCTTGTGGAACACCATTAGTACATGTACAAACGATTACCGTTAGTGCGGCTACGCCTCCTACTTTTGTAAATCTACCACCAGATTTGACTTTACAATGTGGAGAACCATTGCCGCCACCAGCAGATTTAATTTATGATAATGGCTTAGTCGGTCTGTGTCAGATTACAGGTTCAATTCCTGGTGTAGAAGTTGGTGTTATTGATCCATGTTTTGGAGGTGTCATTCAATACGTCTGGGATGGATTTGATGCTTGTGGAAATCAATTGACCCACACTCAAAACATCACCTTTGATCCTGCACCGCCAGCAAGTTTCTTAAATCTACCACCTGATTTAGTACTAAATTGTAATGATCCAGTACCTCCGCTAACGGATTTGCAATATGATAATTTTATAAATGGCCCATGTCAAAATACAGGATTCATTCAAGGTGTAGAAATTATGAATTTTGATCCTTGTACGGGAGGTTCCATCATTTACGAATGGAATGGTGTAGACAATTGTGGACAACCATTACAACATACACAAACAATCACGATTAGCCCTGCTGATATGCCTATGATTGTAGGTTTCTTACCACAGGATATAACGATAGAATGTGGTGATCCTTTACCACCATTGATGGACTTACAATATGATAATGCTGCTTTTGGAATATGTCAATTATCAGGTTTTATACCGGGACAACAGTTTGGTAATCCCGACCCTTGTCTGGGCGGTCTAGTGACGTATGAATGGAATGCGGTTGATGCTTGTGGAAATCCACTTATATGGACACAAAATATCACCGTTAATCCTCCGCCACCACCACAATTCTTATTCGTGCCACCAAATGTAACAGTAGATTGTAATACTATTCCTCCTATGCAACCTTTACAATATGATAATGGATCATTTGGTTCATGTAATATTAGTGGTGTCGTTTCAGGAATTGAAATAGATGATATGGGCTTATGCCCAAGAACATTGACACGAATCTGGGAGTTTAATGATCCGTGTACAGGTGCATTTGTTCAAGAAACACAAGAAGTTTTTATTATAGATTTAATTGATCCTGTTTTACTAGGTGCTATACCACCAGATATTACGCTTTGTGAGGGAGAATTTCCAGAACCTTTTGATATTCCCTGGCAAGACAACTGTGGTGAATTTGGAATAGCCGAACCTCAAATATTTGATAATGGTGATAATTTTACTATTCAATGGACTGCAACCGATGCTTGTGGGAATAATACAGGAGGAACGCAAGTAATAAGTGTGGCAACAACTACAGAAGTCGATATAATCGGTCCTTCGACTGTTTGTGAAGGAACGGGAATACCGGTAGAACTATGCGTAGAAGACGGACCATACATCGGTTTTGCTTGGAATTCTGGTCAAAATACTCAATGTATAGAAGCGTTTATTGGAGGAGAATACATAGTGGAAGTAACAGATGTTAATTTCTGTACAGCTTTTGGAACATTTAATTTACAAGGAGACCAACCTCCTGTAGGTGAAATAAGCGGAAATCTCAGTATATGTGAAGGTGAAACAACCGATCTTACCGCAAGTGGAGGAACAAATTTCATTTGGTCTGAAGGTAGTCAAACCTCAGCTACGATTAATGTCAGTACAGGAAACTACTGCGTAACCATTTATGATACACCAGAAGCTTTAGCCATTGGTTGTTTTGATGAAGTTTGTGTAACGGTTGGTTCAACTGGTGCATTAGACATAGTTATTACAGGTGATGATGAAATTTGTGAAGGAGAAACATCTACATTAACAGCAACAGGTGCAGGAAACTATATATGGACAACAGCAGAAGGTACACAAACAGGTTCTGTAATAACAGTTTCTACTTCTCAAACGGTAACAGTTTCGGGAGATAATGGAACAGGCTGTACCGCAACTGAAGAATTTATAGTGAACGTTCTACCTAATCCAACACCTACAATTTCAGGCAATTTGACGATTTGTAGTGGTGAATCTACAATGTTATCATTAACAGAAACTTACGATTCTGTAGAATGGTCAACAGGTGAAACATCTGCGACCATCACTGTATCAACAGGGCAAACCATTGGTGTTACTGTAACCAACGGTGACTGTACGGGGTCAACACAAGTCAATGTTAACGAAAATCAAAATCCAGCACCAACGATTGCTGGTTCAAATACATTCTGTACAGGCGAATCTACTACTTTAGACGCAGGTCTAGATGTAGGAGGCGTACCTTATACTAGTTATGCTTGGTCACCTAATGGTCAAATGTCGCAGACCATCACAGTGAACGTGGCAGGAACATATACTGTGATCGTAACAGATGCAAATGGTTGTTCTGCGGAAGCCAGTATCGTCGTTACCGAAAGCGATTCTTTAGAACCGAATCTATCAGGTTCAGATTTCTGTGAAGGTGAAATGACCATGTTGGATGCAGGTACAGGCTTTACGACCTATCAGTGGTCGGCTAATGCAGGTAGTGCAACAACGCAAACAGTTATGGTAGATGCGTCAGGGACATACTCTGTTACTGTAAGTAATGGAACTTGTTCAGGTGATGGATCAATTACTGTCGATGAAGTTCCGAATCCTGTAGTTGATCTCGGTGATGATCGAGCAATTTGTGGAGGAACAGAAGTCGTTTTAGATGCTGGGGCTGGCTTTGCTTATGAATGGTCAGATGGTTCTATTAGTCAAACATTATCCGTTACAGCATCTGGTACTTATGGCGTAACAATTACTACAACGGATGGGACAAATTGTACAGGAACAGACGAAGTCACAGTAACGTTCGGAGAAGCAACACCTCCTACAATAACAGGAGATGATGAAATTTGTACAGGTGAAACAACCACTTTAGATGCAGGTGTAGGATATGCAAGCTACCTATGGACACCAGGCGATATTATGAGTCAAACTATAGATGTGACGGTCGGTGGAGCTTATACATGTGTCGTTACAGATACAGATGGGTGTACAGCTTCTTCTACTTTTATTGTAAATGAAAATTCTGTTGTTCCACCAACCATAAATGGAATATTAGCTATTTGTGAAGGTGAAATGACGACTTTGACATCTAGTAATACATACGATGCTTACTTATGGGTAGAGACAGGTGAAACAACCCAATCTATTGATGTGACTACAGCTGGAACATATACTTTAGTAGTAACCTCTGCTGGTAATTGTTCTGCTTCAACCTCTGTAGAGGTAGTTGTAAATTCAATGCCAATGCCAATGATTACAGGTGATTTAACCTATTGTGATGGAGATATGACCATGTTGTCTGCAAGTGCAGGTTTTGATAATTATTCTTGGTCGAACTTAGCCAATGGACAAAATATTGATGTTTCTAATCCTGGCGAAATATGTGTAACCGTTACTGATAATGCTGGATGTCAAGGCTCTACTTGTGTGATGGTAGAAGAAATTGCATCCCCACAACCTACGATAACGGGAGATGATGCGTTTTGTGAAGGCGATAATTCTGTTTTAGATGCAGGTGTTTTTACGACGTATACATGGTCTACGAATGCAGGCGATGCAACCACTCAAACCGTTACAGTTGATGCAACAGGGACATATGAAGTAACCGTTACAAATGACGAAGGATGTGAAGCTTCAACACAAATCAACGTAACCGAAAATACACCAAACCAAGTACAAATTGGAGGTTCAACTACTTTCTGTACAGGTACTTTCACAACACTTTCAGCGATAAGTACTGTTCCAAATGGATTATTTGCATCTGTAACTTGGTCAACAGGTAGTACCGAAACAACGATTACCGTTGATATGCCAGGAACCATATCTGTTACGGCTATAGATGTGAACGGTTGTACGACGACTGCAAGCGTAGAAGTAGAAGAAAGCGAAAGTTTATCACCAAATGTAACAGGCCCAATGATCTTCTGTCAAGGGGAATCCGTAGAATTAGACGCAGGTGAAGGCTTTACGGGATATATCTGGTCTTCAAATGCAGGTGGTGCAATGACGCAAGTGGTCACGGTTGATGCTTCTGGTACATATTCCGTCACTGTGAGTGATGATGGATGTACTGGAGTTGGTTCGATTACAATAACGGAACAAGCAGAATTATTACCTGTTATTTCAGGTTTGGATTTTTGTGAAGGTGACAACACTACCTTAGAACTTTCTGGGCAAACGTATGATAGTTACCTATGGAGTGACGCAGGAGCTTCAATCAGTTCGACTTTAATAGTTAACGAGTCAGGTACCTATTCTGTAACCGTAGGTGATGCAGCGAGCTGTACAGGAACGGCGTCTATCACTGTTACGGCAAATCCATTACCTGAACCAGATTTAGGAGACGATCGACAAATTTGTTTGGATCAAACAACGACGCTTGATCCAGGTACTTTCTTTTCTTATGAATGGTTGGACGCTGAATCCAATACAAGTAATAACCCAACATTAATTGCATCAACTACTGGAACATATAATGTAACTGTAACAGACAATAACGGCTGTTCAGATGCAGATGATATTGAAGTCAATGTATTGGCTGAACTTGAACCGACGATCACAGGTACACCTGACTTTTGTCAAGGAGATTCAACAACGATCATGGTTGGAGAGGAATATATTGCATATCAATGGTCAACCAATGAAACGACCAGAGAAATCACAGTGACGCTTCCAGGTAACTATTCAGTAGTCGTAACGGATGAAAGCGGTTGTACAGGTAGTGCAAATATTGCAGTTACTCAAAATCCAAATCCAACACCAAGTATTGCGGGTTCTGGTACATTCTGTACAGGAACATCAGCACCGTTAAGTGTATGTAGTAATGCTGAATATGTAGGCTTTGAATGGTCAACAGGTGAAACGACTTGTGATATATCAGTTGACACTGAGGGAACATACTGCGTAACTGTAACGGATATAAATGGCTGTACAGGTGAATCTTGTTTAATGATTACAGAAAGTACATCTTTAGAACCCAATATCTCAGGAGACGATTTCTGTGAAGGAGGCTCTACTGTACTAGATGCTGGATCAGGATTTACATCTTACCAATGGTCTGCAAACGCAGGAGGAGGAACAGAACAAACAGCTATAGTTGACGCAACAGGAACGTATTCCGTAACCGTAACGGATTTAAGTGGCTGTTCAGGTGAAGGTTCTATAGATATAACTGAAAATCCAAATCCAGATATTGACCTTGGACCAGATCAAACAATTTGTCAAGGGGATTCAGTTGTTTTAGATTTAGGTGCTGGTTACGATTCTTATTTATGGCTTCCAAGTGGATCAGTAGATCAGACGATTACAGTTGCTGCAACAGGAACGGTAACGGGTATTGTATCTCAATTAGGATGTGCCGACACGGCAACGATTATGATCACAGTAACGCCACTACCCAATCCAAATATTACGGGTAGTTTGACGTTCTGTACATCAACAACGCTTGATGCAGGGGCAGGTTATGCCACCTACGCATGGATGCCAAACGGAGAAACGACACAAACCATTGATGTATCGGATAGTGGAACTTATTCTGTAGTAGTTACCGATGCAAATGGATGTACAGGAACAGATGAATTTACAACTACTTTGGATTCTGAATTGCAACCTGTTATTCAGGGTGATACACTATTCTGTTTTGATGAATCAACGGAATTATCAGCGGGAACAGGTTTTGCGACCTATACTTGGTCTGCGAATGCCAATGGTGCAACGACTTCAATGATTACTGCAACGGAATCAGGTACATATTCTGTAACAGTAGAAGATGCATCAGGTTGTTCAGGTAGTGCTGAAATTACAGTGACAGAAAATCCAGAAATTATACCAGAAATTACAGGCGTAGCTGAGTTCTGCTTTGGTGAAATGACAACTCTTACAGCTAGTACTGGTTTTGAAACGTATGCTTGGTCAACAGGAGAAACTACTGAAATGATTGATATAACGAGTACGGGTACATGGTGTGTAACCGTAACCGATGCAGCGATGTGTACTGCTTCTACTTGCTTTGAAACCACAGAAAGTGATGCAGTTGTAACCAGTATTACAGGTAGCACATCATTCTGTATAGGTTCATCTACAACATTAACCGCAACAGGTGAGGCAGATGGATATACGTTTGAATGGATGCCAAATGGTGAAACCACGGCTGAAATTTCAGTTAATGTAGCAGGAATGTATTCTGTTACAGCAACGAATAGTTTAGGTTGTACGTCAACTGCTTCGACAATGGTTGAAGAAGACAGTGAACTGAATCCTGTTGTAGCAGACGTTGTTTTCTGTTCGGGTGATAATGCAACCCTAGATGCAGGAACAGGCTTTACCACTTATGTTTGGTCAACCGGAGAAGATACGCAAACAATCGACATTAATACAGAAGATACATATTCAGTAACAGTAACAGACGATTCTGGTTGTTCTGGTTCAACGTCAGCACTTGCCACGGAAGAAATGCCATTGAGTGCAGGAGTGGGTACAACAACTGAACAATGTGAAGATGAAACATCGTCAATAGATTTATCTACCTTATTGACTGGTGCAGACGTAAATGGAACGTGGAGCGCAACTGATCCATCGACGGGAGGATTTAACTCTACGGATGGAACATTTGATCCAACTGGTTTAGCACCAAATACATATGAATTCACATACACAGCAGCGGCAGGTATGGTCTGTCCAGAAGATACCGAATCGGTATCTGTAACGATCAATGAAGAACCAACAGTCGTGATCGGAATGCCAAGTATGCTAACATGTGTACAAGCGACATCACTTTTAGATGGTTCTGGTTCGACAGTTGGAGGAACGTATTTATGGGAAACTAATGGCGGAAGTTTTGAAGCAGGAGCTGATTTGACGCAACCAACGATTTCTGCTACAGGTGTTGGAACTTATACACTAACCGTCACGGTGAATGGTTGTTCTGCTAGTGAAACGGTAGAAGTGATGTCAGATGGTGATGTACCCACAGTTACTGCAAATACGGTTGATTTAATCAATTGTACCGTAACTGAAGTGACCTTATCGGTGACAACAGATATTGCAAATCCTGATTACTTATGGTCAGGGCCAGGTATTACGATGGGTGATAACAACGAGGAAGCCATGCCTGTTGTTTCTGCAACGGGTTCATATAGTGTTACCGTTACAAATCCAGCGAATGGTTGTAGTGCGTCTACTTCATTGACCGTTGATGATGACGGAAACCTTCCAGAAGTATCTATTCAAGCATTACCAACAAATGTACTCGACTGTACACTCGAAAGTGTTTTATTACAAGCTAGTGTTACCAATGCAGGTAGTGATTTGACATATCAGTGGTATGTAGATGGTGAACCAATATTAAAAGGAACCAATGCTGAATATGATGCATTCATTGCTGGTTTATATACAGTAGAAGTGACAGATAATATTACAGGTTGTATGGGCGAAGAATCATTCGATTTAATAAGTGCAGAAGACTTCCCTGTTTTACAAACCAACGAGCCAGAAGATTTGACTTGTATCGTTTTAGAAGTAGAACTAGATGGAGATATCTTTACTTTAAATGATGGAGATGTCAATATTGACTGGCAAGATGCCAATGGAAATACCGTTGGTACGACCGAAACAATTATGGTTTCAGAACCTGGTATATATACGCTTATCGCAGAGGATATTGAAACGGGTTGTGTTAACTCAACGGAAGTTACTGTAGGTGAAACAATAGACGATCCAACTGCGAATGCAGGTGCAGACGAAAATATCGGATGTAATGATACCGAAGCAGCTTTAGATGGTAGTGCATCTACTAATGCTTTAGGAGCAAACGGAGGTATTTCTTTTGCGTGGACAGATGCAACGGGAACAAATATCGGAAACGCTTCAACAGTAGATGTAACATCGGCAGGTACATATAATCTGTTGATCACAGACAATGAAAATGGTTGTACGGATGAAAGTTCGGTGAATGTAACGATTTCAGAAGAACCAGAAATAGATGGTGTTACACCAGTTGATGATGGTTGTGGAAACACACCTTCAGGTAGTATTTCGGTAAACGGAATTACAGGCGGAACAGCACCATTTATGTATTCCATTAATGGTGAACCATTTACGTCTAACAATACATTTAACTTCCTAAGCGGCGGCACATATTCCATCCTAGTAGAAGATGCGGATGGTTGTACGGATAGTACGGAAATTACATTAGATACAGGACAAGAAGTTACAGTAGATTTAGGAACAAATATACAAGTTACGCCTGGTCAGCCGAATGTATTGAACGCTACAACAAATATACCTGTGGATCAAATAGATCAAATTATTTGGACACCGGCTATTGGTTTAGATGATCCAACAAGTTTGACACCAACGGCTACTATTTCTGGTACAACAGAATATATGGTAACAGTGATAGATATTAATGGATGTGAGGGTTCTGCTTCTATTGTCTTACAAGTTGAGTTGGGAGCAGATGTTTATGTGCCTTCGGCATTCTCTCCAAATGCCGATGGAAATAATGACTTCTTAACGGTATTTACAAGTCCAGAAATTCAGTTGGTTGAAGTATTCCGTGTGTATGATCGCTGGGGAAATAATGTTTACGAAGATAATAATTTTGAACCAAATCAGTTTAATTATGGCTGGGATGGGACATTCAGAGGAAAAGAATTAGACCCAGCGGTTTTTGTTTGGTATGCTAGAGTTATCATGCCAAGCGGACGTGCAGAAATATTTAAAGGTGATGTTACCATTATGAGGTAGCAGAATTGATTAAGACAAATAATTGTGGGAGATTTTCTCCTGCAATTCATCTATTATACTCTCATTTTTATTTTTTGGAGGGCTTGGCGTTTTGCTAAGCCCCTTTTTTTGAAAAAAAATAAAAAAGATAGCAGCGTATTGGAAGTCATCGTCGTTTGTATTGTGGAAGTGATTCTTTCTTTCCGAAATCTTCCATAAACCACCTACATTATAATCCAACCAATGAATATATCATCCAATACAGAATTGGATTGTATATTATTTTCGTATACATATTAAATTGATAAGTTGACCTAAATATTTGTAAAGTATTTAGGTTTCTAAAGAATATATTTTGATATCAAAATTGGGTTAGTATGATTGAAGGTGAAAAATCCTTCTCAAGCTCCTTCACATGTGAAGGAGCTTTTTTATTGTTATTTGTCCATTAGAATGATGAATGTTGAAGAGCAGTAAACCTTTTGGGAAAGAAGAAATATCCAAAAGGGCATCTTTTTGTGTATTGAGTACTCGTCCATTCAAATCCGTAATTTCAATAAAATCAATAGCTATATTTTGGTTCAGATTGATGATTGAAACGACATCCGTTGAAGGGTTCGGATAAATGACCCAAGCATCACGCTTTAAATCACTTATTGCGTTTGGTTCTTCATTTTTATTCGTGCCACAAGCAGTCAAGTGATTGTCTAGCCAACGTTGTTGAGCTGGAATTTGGTGTGTATTAAAGTCATTTGGAAAACCAATAGGAGGGAAGGGGGTATTTTCTAAAAAAGAAGGAGCATCCATCAAATATAATGAAGGTAAAGTCAAGTCATTCGTGTTTTCTGGTATAATCGTACTCGGAGTCTGATTACCATATTCAAAATGATCGTTGCCTTGCAGAAAATATAGTCCATACGGAAAATCAGATCGAGTAATCTCATTTCCAATAAAATTTTGTTGGTCAGAAGGAGGAGCATTATTCATAAAAATACCATAACCTTCCGCTCTATTCCTAAAAAAAGTATTGAATGATCCATTTGTATGATGAGAATCGTCGATTACAATATTTTGAACAACGTTTCCTTCCAATAAATTGGCATACGGATAATTGCCATGTAATACCAAGTCACCTGCCGAGTCAGACGGTAAAGATACATCCGTCCAAAATGGATGTTGACTATAGTTATAACTCACCACATTTCCATTTGCACCCGATTGTAATAGCATCGCATGGCGCAGTTGATCGAACGTATTGTTCGTAATGAGGCACTCGCTACTGGTAGATTGTAAGACTACACCATATGCTTTTCCACCATTTCCATAATCGAATGCTTCTTGAAAATGGCTACCCGAAACTTCAATATGACTACTTTTATTGATGGTAACATGCCCAAAGTTACACTCATAGCTTTGTATACAGCGCACCCAACAATTGTGAGCGTAGTTCATAAAAATATGACTCGTTTGATTAATAGTTGGATTCGTTCGAGTCATGTTTATCTTTTCAATACCAACATTTTCAATAGGGTTGATTTTCTGAATAAACGGATTTTCTTCCATTCCATAATCTCGTCGTATTTCAGCATCTAATTCTAAAGTATTTCCATCAATTCCTATAATTTGACAAATCTGTCCTGTCGATTGTCTAGCCCATTCCGAAAAAATAAAAGCATTATCCATTGGAAGAATATGAACCACATCACCAATATTAAATTCATTACTGTTAAAAACATCAATATTATCATCACCTTTAAACATTGGACTAACTATCTTGGTCGTATCTGAAGTGGCTGTTCCTTGTATTTTTATCAAATGATCTTCGTTAGATAAGTTAAATTTTAAAAAAGTAGAATCTGCGGAAACTCCTATTAGTCTACGATTGTTTTGTAAATGAATAGATTGCTTGAATAAATATGTTCCTGACGG
Organism: Saprospiraceae bacterium; assembly: GCA_020628085.1. Lineage (GTDB taxonomy): Bacteria > Bacteroidota > Bacteroidia > Chitinophagales > Saprospiraceae > JAHDES01. Next base: position 2,287 of record JAHDFQ010000062.1, on the reverse strand, counting down.
AAAGTTAATTTCAATAGAGAAGTTAGGGTGTTGATTAAGTAAGTATTGAAGAAGTGAATCATTGCTGGTTAGACCTGTATTATCACCTCCTGCTACAACGAAATCAATGCTAATATTTGGAATATTAGGTTCAGAAACTAATCCTACCTTCGACCAATCAACGATTCTTTCAGGAGGAATAGGCTGACTCAAACATAAGCCAACTTCAAAAAAACAAAGTATGAATAGCAATACTCTCATACTTTGTTAAAGGAAAGCTATTTATAAAAGTTTCATTTTTTCGTCAGATAGTAGTAAGCACTCAACTATTTTGTAAGAAAAGCGTTATATTTGCACTATGTTTTACCAATAATTAGATTAAATCTAAATAGTATTTGATGAGCGATAAAAGATTAATATATCTAGATAACAATGCCACTACGCCAACTGACCCACGTGTCGTTGATGCGATGCTTCCTTATTTTTACCAAAATCCAGGGAATGCGGCAAGTCGTAATCACCCATTCGGTTGGGTAGCTGAAGAAGCGGTGGACTATGCGAGAGAGCAAATTGCGAACTTGATTCACGTTGATTCAAAAGAAATTATCTTTACTTCTGGAGCAACAGAGTCTGATAATTTGGCTATCAAAGGAGTGTTTGAGATGTATGCTCGAAAGGGAAATCACATTATCACACTGAAGACAGAACACAAAGCTGTTTTGGATGCTTGTAAAAAAGTGGAGAAGATGGGTGGTGAGGTGACTTACCTAGATGTGGATAGAGAAGGACTTGTTAATTTAGATGAGTTAGAAGCAGCTATTACAGATAAGACCATTTTGGTTTCTATTATGTGGGCAAATAATGAAACAGGTGTGATTCAGCCGATGAAAGAAATCGGAGCAATTTGTGAAAAACACGGTGTTTTATTTATGAGTGATGCGACTCAAGTAGTTGGTAAAATTCCTGTTAATCCAAAAGAAGTAGGTGTTCACTTGATGGCATTTACCTCACACAAAATGTATGGGCCAAAAGGTGTTGGTGCCTTGTTTGTGAATCGTAAAAATCCTCGGGTTAAAGTTACTGCTCAGATTGATGGTGGTGGACACGAACGTGGTATGCGTTCAGGTACATTAAACGTCCCCGGTATTGTCGGCTTTGGGAAAGCTGCTGAACTTTCTGCAAAAGAAATGGAAGAGGATAATGCTCGTTTAAGCAAATTGAGAGATAAGTTGGAAACAGCTTTGATGAATAATTTGGAAGAAGTGTATATCAACGGTAGCAAAGAACACCGTATGCCACATGTAACCAATCTTTCGTTTAAACATGTTGAAGGAGAAGGTTTAATGATGACATTCAACCAAAACATTGCGGTATCTTCGGGTTCTGCCTGTACTTCGGCTTCGCTAGAACCTTCTTATGTTTTGAAAGCATTAGGCTTGGGTGATGACTTAGCACATTCTTCTATCCGATTCAGCTTAGGACGTTTTACGAAAGAAGAAGATGTTGATTATACAATAGAAGCCCTGACAAAAGGTGTATCACACATGCGTGATTTAAGCCCTATTTGGGAAATGTACAAAGAAGGTGTAGATATTGACGCTATTGAGTGGTCGGCACATTAAGTAGCATTTATTAAGAAAAAATAAAGTATGTTATTTGGTGATATATTTATAGGTTTGTTTAAATAATCATCACCAATAACTGATTAACTAATAACTAAAATTGCATAGCAATTTCTCAAAATAATAAATATGGCATATTCAGATAAATTATTGGATCACTTTAAGAATCCACGTAACGTCGGAACATTAGACAAAGCTGACAATCAAGTAGGAACAGGACTAGTTGGCGCACCTGAATGTGGTGATGTGATGCGTCTTCAAATTCAAGTAAATGAAGATGGAAAAATTCAAGATGCCAAGTTTAAAACATTTGGTTGTGGTTCTGCTATCGCTTCTTCTTCTTTAGCTACAGAATGGCTAAAAGGAAAAACAGTTGATGAAGCATTAGCTATCGACAATATGGCAATCGTAGAAGAATTAGCTTTGCCACCCGTAAAAATTCACTGTTCTGTTTTAGCAGAGGATGCCATTAAATCGGCGATCAAAGACTACCAAGAGAAAAATGGCTTGGAAGTTACGGTTAAAATGAATGAACATTAAATAACGTGCTTACGTGTTCACGTGTTCATGTACTGACATGCTTTTATAAGTAACGTTTAACATGAACACGTGAATATAAGCGCACATGAATACGATAAAAGATGTTATTTGTAGCGGAAAGCGCAAAAGCGCAAATAGATTTACTT
>JAHDFQ010000279.1 GCA_020628085.1 Saprospiraceae bacterium | reverse complement strand
TGATCTAGGGTGTATTCACCTCGTAATCCAAACATATAGTAAGCCTTCCGATAACCCCAATCAAATTTTTGTTTGTATCCGAAAGAAAGTGCGAGATTATTAAATTCATACTGTCTAAATGCAGCTTGGTTAAAGCTACCAAAACCTGATAATCGACGTGCGGCACTTCCTCTGGTATGATAACCTGCCTGTGCAAAAAGGGCATGATCATTTCCTGCTGGCAAAGATTCAATAAACAAATCACCTTGAATTCCAAAAAGTGCCGAATTATGAGCCAATTGTCCTCGTCCAAATGCCGCGGCTACACCACCTTTAGCACCAAATGCCATGCCTTGTGCCTGTATTTCACTACCAATCAATAATGCAAAAAATATTAAAATAGGATATAAACTTTTTTTCATAATTAGTTTTATTTTCTACAATATTAAGCTACTGATTTCATGCCATATTTACTGAACACGTAATCGTTGTCCAACACCAATAATATAGTTACTCAATCCATTATACTCCTGTAATTTAGATACACTCGTTCCAAATTTCCTTGAAATTCTGTACAAGGTATCACCTGCTTTAACGGTGTAATACTGCTTACTGTTATTAGGTTGTGGATTAGACGGGGGATTCGTTGTTGTAGGATTGGTTATTGGCGGATTGGGATCAACTGTAGGAATTGTTGAAGTATTATCCGAATTATTCGTAGGCGAATTTGTTGTTGGTGACGGATTAGAACTCGTTGTATTCGTTATGGGACTTTCTCCTGAAGAACCACTCGTATCCGCTTTCGGCGTATCCATGTCTTCTATTGCAATACTTGGAATAGTAGAATCAAAAATAATATCTGGGTCTTGTGGTTCGTCTCTTACAGGTATAGTTGGTTGAATATCTTCTGTTTGTTTCGTTCTGACTTTAGGTTTATTCTTTTTAGAAACTCTCCAACCTCTCAATTTAATTTTAGAACCCGATGCTGCTTGTTTTCCTTCTGGTAAACGGTTTCTTCTGTACAAAGCATCTAATTTTACACCATACAATTGTGAAATATTTAACATGGTTTCACCATTTTGTACATAGTGATATTTACGTTTTCCTTGATAGTAAGATCGTTTGGGTTGTAAAAATATGCGTTCATCTTCATTTAACACTTGGTCTCTTTGACTGAGGCTTTCGTTGTACTTCAATAATCGTTTAACCGCTATATCATTTTTAGTAGCAATGGTTGCAACTGTTTCGCCTTCTTTAGCTAGTGCCGTTCTAAGATTATTGACAACAATCAGATTATTATTAACCGTAGCAGGTAAATCAGGTGGTGTTGGGACAATATCATTATTAGTCATATTATCATAAACATATAATTCATATGCCTCAATAATACTTATTAAATGATCTGGATATTTAGGGTTGGTGGCGTAACCAGCTTTCTTCAAACCCAAAGCCCATCTTTTGTAATTGTTGGGTGGTAAATTAAATAAAAAACCATAACGGTAAGCCTTTCTGGGGTCTCTTAAAAACTCTGAATGTGCCACGAAGGAAGCTTCTGCACTTTTATATACTCGAAAACAAGATTCCAATAAATTGCCCTGATCGTCATAATCATCATCCTGTCTATAAAACGTTTTTCCTTTCCATTGAGAACCACATTTCATTCCAAAATGATTATTCGCTCGACGTGCTAAAGTACTTTTTCCAGAATTAGATTCTAAAATACCTTGTGCGAGTTTGATGCTGGCTGGTACACCCGTTCGTTCCATTTCACTGATGGCAATGTCTTTATATTTTTCAATGTAATTAAGACGATTGGGATTGCTTTGAGCCACAGAAGCAGAAATACCGATACTCCATATGAAAGCAATAAAAAGAATTCTTTGGCTAAGGTCAACTATTTTAATACTTGTTTTCAACATGCTACGCAGGGATTTTGTTAATTTTGGACGATCAGCGGTTTCTCGATTATTCAGACTTCCCATTTATTACTTTTAAAACAGATATATTCGTATGCAAAATATACTAATTAGTGTTCTTTTAACAGTTCTGATATGTTTTTGTAGTTGTAAAGATACAAATTCCGATTCAAGTAATGGAACGACTGAAGACATAAGTACGGATACAATAGTATCGGTTTCAAAACCTGAAACAGTACGAGTATATGCGTGGGTCAATAAGTTGCGTTTACGAGCAGAACCAAACACCAAAAGCAGCACTATCAAGGAGTTAAATGAAGGGGAAGAAATGATTTTTACAGGACAAAAAACAGATTTTACTCAAAAAATAAGTTTAAGAGGTACTTTGTTTGATGAACCGTGGTTGGAAGTGACCACAGGTGAAGGAAAAACGGGTTGGGTCTATGGCGGTGGGGTCAAATTCTATCAACCTAGCGTAGATGCAAAACCTTCACCGTATGATGGCTGCTTAGCGATGAAATACAAAGATCGTACAGAACAATATGAAACATGTTTTGACCGTATTCAAGAAAAGCAACATCAAAAAGATAAGTCTATTGTCCGTAAAACAAGCGAAGGATATGAAATTAAATTGTTGGGTGGTGATATTTATCAACTATTGAACGAGTCGGATACACCAAATGATTCGCTTTCGACGTTTTACGAATATTGTTATTACATTCCCAATATGGGCTTTTATGTATTTCAAAAAAAGCAAGGCGAGCAACTGTTGTCGTATAGTTTGATTAATGATAAATCAGGAAAAGAAATTAGTTTAAAAGACTATCCCAAACCTGCACCTGATGGAAAACATCTTGTATGTCTCCATATCGACCAAACAAATACGGAGACAATCGGGTTATCTATACACAGTTTTATGAGCAATGGTTTTGGACGGTCATTTGAACAACGGACACCCAACTACAAGCCCATTTCACCTAAATGGATAGATGGCGAAACCCTAGAAGTGACCTTACAACCTCTTGATGACGACGGATTTTATACGCCTAAAGCACTTCGTTTACAGTATAAAAATGA
>JAHDFQ010000278.1 GCA_020628085.1 Saprospiraceae bacterium | reverse complement strand
TCAACTCCTTGAGGATAAAAAACCATAAAATTTATCCATAACAAAGGAATGTGGAATTGTAAGGCACGAAAGTAAGATCAAAAGAATATTAGGAAGAAAATGAGCTTCACCAAATTGAAATACTAATAAAACAATACATAAAGTTCCCAATAGAGAAACTACCGTAAGTGGAAGAAATAATCGTATAAATTCCCATATTTTCTTAATATTTAATTGACGTTTACAGTATTCAAACTCCTGTAATATCACTTTGAATGAATGTATCCACACGAAAAACAAGGAAAATGCGATAAAAGCAGGGAAGAGATACATAGAACATACGACCAATAATAGGATATAACTTTCTTTAAAGAAAAACTGTAATGATAACTGATTGAGGTATGTCAATCCAAAAAATAGAATAGCATATAGCACAGAGCAAGTCACCAAATAATGATAAGAATAGTAAATGATGTGACTTAATGCAGGATAAAATTGATATTCTGAAGCTTGAAGTTCTAACAATTCTGCCCCGTTAAAATGAAACATTAACAATAAAATTAATGCGCCCCAAAGCATGTACAAACACTTAGATAAAAACTTTGGTTTTAAGTTATATTCTACAAATTGTGATTGTCCAAAATGATAAGACGAGACTAACAAGAAAAGTAAGAAAGCTACATTCGGAAAAAATATCCACACCAATCCGAATAGTCCGACTACCAATACATATCTAATGATAAAGACGATGTTAGACCGACCAGGTTTCACTCCATATAAGATATTATCAATAGAGCCATGCGCAATTCCTAATGTCAATATACCTAACGCACACAATGCATGAATAACCTGATTGGTTATTACAGATTGTAAACTTACCAAGTGAAGTAGCAGGAAGTTGGAAGCGATATATATAAAAATATTGGGTTTCAATATTGATGTATTATGAGGATCAATTGTATAAAGAAAGTGATGAAAAGTCATTTGGACTTTCCACCACTTTCTATTCTTCTAAAAAACCTTATCTGGGAGCTAGTTTTGCTTTCTCCGTTTCAGTTATTGCTAAACCATAAACGACTAATCCAAAACCGATTTTATTAATAGCATCTGCAATGTTGTAGAATAAATCAACACCAGATGAGTCCCATCCTAGTCCTATATTCAACCATCCACCTGGCATACACATATATCCAATTGGATAGATAGCCCAACCGACTAGAACAAACCAAGCTAGTATTCTAACACTTCGTTCAATGGCGGGATTTTTGGAGTCCTTTGCTAGTTGTGCTACTTCACCTGCCCAAGCGGTATACAACACATAGATATAACCCAGCGTAGACAAGAACCCGTAAATCACAGAGTGCGATGTACTCCCACCTTCAGGATTAAATGCTTCTCCAATGTAACCAAATACGAGCATCCAAACAGAAGCAATAATTAATTTCCACATCAAACCTTTAGATGCACCAGCAGCTCTAGTCAATAAATAAAACTCAACACACATCAATGGAACGGTTAGTGTCCAGTCAATGTAGCGGAGTGCTGTTGGATTCTCTCCTGTTGCCAAATAATAATCTCTCATATAATAATAATGAACAGCAGCAATGAAGGTAATCAAACCAGATATTAACATAGATAACTGCCATTTATCATCCATCCGAGATCGTTCGAAGAAAAAGAAAACAGAAGCAGCCATCATTGCCATATAACCAGTAAAAAAAGTAAATGCTACTGGATCGTCCTTGGGAATTGTTAAAACTTCTAAAAAGAGCATATTCTCATATTTTTTATGTTATAAATAAATTGATTTCACGTTCCGAACAGAGAATTTTAACATATGTTTAACTTTTCAACCTAGAAAGTGTGACAAGCTTAACAAAAAGGTTACGAAATACTATTTTCAGTACATTAAGTGATAAAAGTATAATTATTTGATAAACTAACAATTCTCAAAATAATTAATTAAAATTTATGATTAATCAAAATAAAAGTTTGCATGCCAATTATGGCAATAATATTAAATGACTGAAATGAAAAATTGTTCAGATGAACTGTCATATTTTTTCTTAACATATTGGTAACTGCTTTTATATAGGAGTAATATTTGTAAATATTTGAATAATTGATGAATTGTCAATAAGTTTGAACTTTAATTATTTACCCAACTCATACTTAATATGAGCAAGTCATCTAAAACCAATAATCCTTTAAAGGAAAAAATTCACGAGATTATCTTTGAGGCTGAAACGCCAATGGGTAAAGCTTTTGATGTGGCACTCCTTTATTTTATTTTTGGTAGTATTTTAGTCGTCATGCTCGAAAGTATTGATGCAATTGGATCGAGATATGCCAACCTATTCTTTTACTTGGAATGGATATTTACTATCTTTTTTACAGCGGAATATTTCCTACGTATTTATTGTGTTCATAGTCCCAAAAAGTACATGACCAGCTTTTTTGGAATCATTGACTTGATGGCTATTTTACCCACTTATTTAAGTCTTTTTGTTGCTGGAACGCAATATCTAGTCGCTATTCGGGCTTTACGAATTTTGCGGGTATTTAGAATTTTAAAACTTGCTTCTTTCCTGAAAGAAAGTAATGTTATTGTTTCTGCATTGAAAGCCAGTCGTACTAAAATTACGGTTTTCACGATTTTTGTAATGATTATGGTCACGATTCTTGGATCGGTCATGTATGTAGTAGAAGGGCCGTATGATAGTGGATTTGATAGTATTCCTAGAAGTATTTACTGGGCGATTGTTACCTTAACGACGGTTGGATATGGAGATATTTCGCCTATTTCAGCACTTGGACAGTTTATTGCTGCAATAGTTATGATTTTAGGCTACTCTGTTATTGCTGTTCCTACAGGTATTGTTTCAGCAGAAATTGCAAATGCTAATGCTATTGCCAACGATATTGGGAGTACCCGTAGTTGTCAAAACTGTGGAGAAGAGGGACATGCAGCAAATGCTGATTTTTGTAAATTTTGTGGTAGTGAATTGTAAATTT
>JAHDFQ010000061.1 GCA_020628085.1 Saprospiraceae bacterium | reverse complement strand
AGATGACGAATACGAACTCTGTCTTTGGGTGTCGAATGCAAACAACGAGCAAGACATGAATCCTGACAACAATTATTATTGTGGAACATTTCCGGTTATTTCTTCCGTTCAACAGATCGAATCTACCCAAATAGAAGTTTTTCCAAACCCTTCCAGTCAATATGTTTCCATTCAGATGAACGAGGAATATTCAGGTACAAAAGAGGTTTATATATATGATCTTGGAGGTCAATTAATAAATCAAACTTCTTTTGCAGGAAATAGGATTGATTTGAATATTGAACATCTAGTTTCTGGAACTTATTACTTGAATATTCGATCCCAAAAACAGTCATATTCTGAGAAACTTATCGTAATAAAAGATTAAATTTAAAAACCTTTATTTGGATTCAGTCTAAATAGGAGTTTTTCATTTAAATAGCTGTTCATACTCCGTTATAAAACTCAAAACCTTTATATATTTGCGGTGATTTTCTAATGTAGTAGGTAGTTAAAGTTCTATATTTTAGTTAACAAACTATTCAAATCATTAGAAGCCAAATATTCATCTACAAAATATATCAACTATTCTGCGACTCAACTGTCTTATGTGGTAGATATATTTTATAATAAAACGTATAAGTTTTGAATAAAAGAGTAAGTATACTTTTGGCGTTTAGCTTGTTCTTGTTAGCTTCTCCATCTGCTCATGCACAGGCAACTAATTCTGGTGCATCTTCTTATGTATTATATGCTCTAATTGCAATCGTTGTACTTCTAGTACTTGGGTTAGTTATATTTGTGGCAGATAATTTACTGAAAATTGAAGCAAAGCAACTGGGATTAGATAAAGAAGGAGACAATTTCTCCATTTTTCCGTCTATGAATGAAATTGTGAGTTCAAATGATACGGCTGTTCCGAGTTCTGAGAAAGTGACAACACTAAAAAAAGGATTCGATATTTTATTGAAAGGAGAAGCTGAAGAACACATTGATGCTAGCTTTCAAGCGAATACTTATGCTGTTCAGCCACCTAATTTCATCGGAATGTCGCCAATTCCTAAAGTAATCGTAGAAGTTGGTGATGAAGTAAAAGCAGGAGAGGTTCTTTTTTATGATAAGAAAGTGCCTGACGTAAAATATGTATCTCCTGTGAGTGGAGAAATTATTGCCATCAATCGTGGGGCGAAGCGTTCTATAGCTGAAGTAGTGATTTTAGCAGATAAAACGCAATCTTACCAATCATTACCTTCATTTGATTTAGAGCATGCTTCTCGAACAGATTTAGTCAATTATTTGATGGCTAATGGTGGTTGGGGACATATTCGCCAACGACCTTATGATGTAGTTCCCGCAGCAACAGACGTTCCCAAAGCAATATTTATATCAACATTTGATACGGCTCCTTTAGCTCCAAATCTTTCTTTTGTAGTCCAAGGTAAAGAAGCAGCCTTCCAAAAAGGACTGGATGTATTGTCTAAACTAACGCCAGGTCACGTTCATTTAGGTTTAAATGCTAAGAAAGCTGGAAATATCTCTAGTGCCTTTACACATGCGACCGGCGTTGTGAAAAATTGGTTCAATGGGCCACACCCAGCAGGTAATGTTGGCATTCAAATCCATCATACAGACCCTATTTGTGCTGGCGAAAATGTTTGGACGCTTAATGTACAAGATGTGATTACTTTAGGTAAAATGTTTACCGAAGGACAATATAATGCTGAGCGTATTGTGGCTATAACAGGTGCAGAGTTTGGTAAAAATGCGTATGCACAAACTTATTTAGGAGCCAATGTAGGGGAGTTAATTAAAGGAAATGTAGAAGGCGAGAACATCCGGCTGATTTCTGGAGATGTACTTTCTGGTACTCAAATTACAGATAAATCATTCCTGAATTTTTCAGACGATCAAGTTACTTCTGTTTCAGAAGGTGATTATTATGAAATGTTTGGTTGGTTATTACCACTAACACCACGTCCAACTATCTCAAATACGTATCCTAATTTCTTGTTTCCCGATATTAAGTTCAAAGCCGATACCAATACACATGGTGAAAAGCGTGCTTTTGTAGTTACGGGACAGTATGAAAGTGTTTTACCAATGGATATTTATCCACAACACTTGATGAAAGCGATCTTAGTTGAAGACTTAGAACGTATGGAAGGATTGGGATTGTATGAATTGACAGAAGAAGATGTTGCTTTATGTGAATTTGTTTGTACATCAAAACAACCGCTTCAAAAAATATTACGACAAGGATTAAATACCATGTTAGAGCAAGGATAATCCTGTAATTCAAATACTATAAACAACAGATTAAAGCATTATAATATAAAATATTAATCTTCTTTAAAGAGAATATTTAAACCTGTAGAAAATGGCTTTATTAGATTTATTAAAGAAAATTGAACCAGATAAGAAGGAATCACCATTCTTGCATACGCTGTATGATGGTTTCTTTACGTTTGCTTACACGCCAAACTCAACTACCTCACCAGGAGGTGTCCATATCCGAGATGGTATGGATTTAAAACGTACAATGGTGCATGTGGTATTAGCGATGCAACTATGTTTAGTATTTGGTATCTTGAATGTGGGACATCAACATTTTCAAGCAATTGGAATGTATCCGTCTTTCTTTCAAGGATTGCACTTAAAACTTTCTTTCGGATTGATTCAGGTGCTACCTATTATAATCTGGACGCATGTTGTTGGATTAGGAATTGAATTTTGGTACGCTGCCAAAAAAGGTCATGCTATTGAAGAAGGATTTCTAGTTTCAGGTATGTTGATTCCATTGATTATGCCCCCAGACATTCCGATTTGGATTTTGTGTATAGCTGTAGCTTTCGCTGTAATTTTAGGTAAAGAGGCTTTCGGTGGGACAGGGATGAACGTCTTAAATGTAGCTTTATTGGCACGTGTTTTTGTATTTTTTGCTTATCCTACTGAAATTGCAGGTGATACCACACAAATTGGTAAAGAAGTTTGGGTTGCTGGTTATGAATATTTTAGCCAAGTAGATAAAATTCAAGTTGCTCAATATGGTTGGGCGCATGGATTATTTGATACTTTATTTGGTGCATTCGGTTGGTCAACCTTTGGTGATGGTGGAAATGCTGTTGTCGATGGATTTACTGGAGCAACTCCACTTGGTTTAGCTTCAAAAGGTGGCTGGGCTGCTGTAACTGAATATTATACACCAACACAGATGTGGTGGGGTGGAATCCCTGGATCAATTGGGGAATCCAACAAACCATTTATTATAGTTGGAGCATTATTCCTTATTGCAACTGGAATTGCAAGTTGGAGAATTATGCTATCTATGTTAATTGGAGCAGTCGTAATGACATTAATCTTAAATGCTTGGGGAGCAACACCATTCATGGCAGTACCTTGGTACTATCAGTTCTACATGGGATCATTCTTCTTTGCAATGGCATTCATGGCAACCGATCCTGTCACCGCATCTTCTACCAACACAGGTAAATGGATTTACGGATTTTTAATTGGTTTTGTAGGAATGATTATTCGGGTATTGAACCCTGCTTATCCAGAAGGATGGATGTTGGCTATTTTGTTTATGAACGTATTTGCTCCGCTAATCGATCACTACGTATTGGAAGCAAATGTAAGTAGACGTTTGGCTAGAAAGAAAAAAGTATATGCTATTGAAACTGCTGATACTAGCGAAGCCATAGCATAAGAAATTATAAATTAACGATACGGACAAGGTATCACAGATTAATAAATGAATTATTATGTATAGCACAAATTATGTGGTCATCTTCGTTGTAGCCATGACTTCTTTAGTAGCTATTTCCTTAACAACACTGAGAGAGGTTACTAAAGACCAAGCTATTCAAAATGAAGCTACCTTTAACAAGCGTCAAATATTGATGGCCGTTAGCGATCACCTAGGAGAGGGAAAGGATATTGATGGTATGTCTGATGACGAAGTGCTTGAGGTTTTTAGCTCTCAGGTAGAACAATTGGCATTGAACAACGATGGTAATAAATTAGAATCTGCTGCTATCCAAGCAAGTGGTTACAAAGGTGGTAAGCCAGAGAATATTGATATGGCTAAAGAAAAAAAGAAGCCACTAGAAGAGCGTATTTTTCCTCTATACATTTTTAATAGTGGTGCAGAAAAATTTTACATCATGTCTGTTCGTGGAAACGGTCTTTGGGATGAAATTTGGGGGAACATTGCTTTAGAAAGTGATTTCAATACCATTGCTGGTGCTGCTTTTGATCACAAAGGAGAAACTCCAGGTCTTGGGGCAGAAATAAAAGATAATCCCGCTTTTGCAAAGCGTTTTAAAGGTACTAAAATCTATAATGAAGAAGGAGAATTTGTTTCCGTTTATGTACGAAAAGGTGGTGCAAAAGATCCTGACCACGAAGTAGATGGTATTTCTGGTGCAACTGTTACAGCTGATGGCGTTACGGAGATGCTCTATCGAGGACTTGATAAATATCAACCGTTTATAGAAGAACAAAAAACAGGTCAACCTGTACAAGGAATGTTAATAAAATAATGTGTTTAAATATCATTAATTACAAGCACCTTATTTAGCAACAAAAAATATTAAAAATGGCAGAAGTAATAACAAAGGTTGAAGAAAAAGAACCTTTATTTGGAAAGAAGGAGCGAAAGCTCATTATGGATCCATTGACTGACAATAATCCGATTACTGTACAAGTATTGGGAATTTGTTCAGCTCTAGCGGTAACATCATTAGTTTATCCTTCCGTAGTTATCTCTATAGCGGTGGTTTTTGTATGTGCTTTTTCAAGTTTGTTCACTTCTTTGATCCGAGAACGTATTCCTTCACAGGTGCGTATGATTGTACAATTGGTGATTATTGCTTCTTTGGTAACTATTGTTGAATTAGTACTAAAATGGGCAAACTATCCAATTTATAAACAGCTATCCGTTTACATTGGTCTGATTATCACCAACTGTATTGTAATGGGACGTTTGGAAGCTTATGCTATGGCAAACAAACCATGGAGATCATTTGTCGATGGAATTGGAAACGGTTTAGGTTATGGAGCAATCTTAATTTTGGTCGCTATATTCCGAGAGCTTTTTGGTAAGGGAACATTATTCGCAGGTAGTCCGATTGAGTTGAAGTTCATTGGCCCAACTCCAGAATATATGATTAACACCGTGGCAGAAGGTAGCTGGTTTGGTTGGTATGCTAATAATAATTTAATGGTACTACCAGCAGCAGCAATGTTTATCATTGCTATATTTATCTGGGTTCAGCGTAGTCGTAATCCAGAATTGGTTGATATTTCATAATAAAAAAGACCAATAAAATAGCTGGTACAGGAGTATTATCCTATTTAAGTAAAAAAATAAATTTGCTATAAACAATGATCTTATTAGATAGTTTTATAAATATATTCATCAAAGCAGCTTTCGTTGAAAATCTAGTCCTAGCATATTTCTTAGGAATGTGTTCGTACTTAGCCGTTTCAAAAACAGTAAAAACAGCCTTTGGTCTTGGACTTGCCGTTATTTTCGTTTTGGGTATCACTATGCCAATTAATTGGCTAATCGGAGAATACTTATTAAGTGAAAACGGTTTACTAGGAATTGATTTGACCTTTTTACGATTAATTCTATTCATCGCCGTAATTGCATCTATGGTGCAGTTAGTAGAAATGGTAGTGGAAAAAGTTTCACCTGCATTGTACAACTCACTAGGTATTTTCTTACCATTGATTACTGTAAACTGTGCAATTTTAGGAGGTTCATTATTTATGGTGGCACGTGAATATAACTTGACAGAATCCGTTGCTTTTGGATTAGGTGGAGGATTTGGATGGTTTTTAGCCATTATTGCGATTGCAGCCATCCGAGAGAAAATCAAATATTCTGCTGTTCCACCAGCATTAAGAGGTCTAGGAATGGCGTTCCTTTTGACAGGGTTGATGGGAATGGCGTTTATGAGTTTGATGGGAATTGATCCTGAAGCTTTAACCTCATTGAGTAATTAAAAACAAATTGATTGACTTTTTCAATCATAAAATATAAACGATAGAGATATGTTATTTCTAATTAGTGTTTCAACCATCATTTTTGCGGTGGTGGTCTTTACTTTAGTCATCTTGGCGCTTTCATTCATGCTAATTTTTGCAAGAAAGAAATTAGTACCTCAAGGTGATGTGAAGATTGTAATTAACGGAGATACTGAAAATCCGATGTTAGTTAAGCCAGGAGATACACTCTTAACGGCTTTATCTGCAAAGAATATTTTCTTGCCATCTGCCTGTGGTGGTGGTGGTACATGTGCCATGTGTGAATGTCATGTGGATGCAGGGGGAGGAGATGTTCTTCCAACAGAAATGAATCACTTAACTCGGAAAGAAGCAGCTGAAAACAAGCGTTTAGCTTGTCAGGTGAAGGTACGAGAAGATATGGAAGTTCGTATTCCAGAAGAAATTTTCGGTATCAAGAAATGGGAGTGTGAGGTTATTTCAAACTATAACGTTGCGACCTTTATTAAGGAATTTATTGTAAAATTACCAGAGGGTGAAGTGTTGGATTTTGAAGCAGGTGGGTATATTCAGGTAGATGTTCCTAAAATTGAAGTCCCGTTTAAATCTATGGATATTACGGCACATCCAAAATATCATGATTCTCCTGATAAATTCCAGAAAGATTGGGATAAATTCAAGATGTGGGATTTGCACATGAAAAACGACGAGGAAGTTTTCCGAGCATATTCTATGTCGAATCACCCTGCCGAAGGAAATATTGTTTCTTTGACAATCCGTATTGCAACACCTCCATTCAAATGGGGAACAGATGCAAATGGAAAGCGTAAATGGTTAGGTTATCAAGATGTGAATCCTGGTATTTGTTCTTCTTATGTATTTAGTAGAAAACCAGGTGATAAGGTGACTATTTCTGGACCATATGGTGAGTTTTTCATCAAACCAACACAAGCTGAAATGCTTTACATTGGTGGTGGAGCAGGGATGGCACCGATGCGATCACATTTATACCATTTGTTTCACACCCTAAAGACGGGTAGAAAAGTTACGTTCTTTTATGGTGGTCGAACAAAACAAGAGTTATTTTATGTAGAAGAATTTAGAGAAATTGAAAAGGAATTTCCAAACTTTAAATTTGCTATTGCTTTAGATAATCCACTTCCAGAGGATAATTGGACGCTAAAAGAAGATTTAGATGATCCTAATGGTGACGGTTTCAAAGGATATGTACACAATGTTGTGATTGATGAATTTTTGAAGAAACATGATGAACCAGAAGAATTAGAATTATACTTCTGTGGACCACCAATGATGAACCAATCTGTGCTTAAAATGGCAGATGATTGGGGGATTCCTAAAGAAAATGTAGCTTTTGATGATTTTGGAGGATAATCCAAGTCATCGAGTTTAAAAATATAACCGAAAATGAGGATACAATTCAGTTTGTGTCCTCATTTTTTATTTAAGAAATATTATGTTTTTCATTACTTTTGCATGGAGAGTATATTCAAATAAAGAACAATAATAAAAACGGTTCTTTAGATCATACATTTTAAAATATAAACAAATGAAAAAACTAATATTAGTAATGTTCTGTGTCAGCACTTTTTTTATAAGTAACGCACAGGAAATTTGGCTAGATGCAGGTATTAAAGGTGGATTTGGACTAACTATTCTAGGTAATAAAAATCTGTTTGATGATAATACTTATTCGCACTTATTGAGTGGTTCATACAATGGTGGAGCAAAATTTGGAATCAACTTTGGAACAACCCACGGAATTACGTTTGACGCTATGCTATCTCGCCAAAATCAAAAATTTGATTATACGGTTGGCGGTGTAGATTTTTCAAATGAGTTAACTTGGACGAACTTGGATATGTATTTATTATACAGAGCGAGTATGTCAGGTGCATATATAGAATTGGGTCCTATGTTGTCTAACTTACGGTCTATGAAACAAGTAGATACAGGGAGAATATTGGATGCTAGTGTGGATAGTGCAGAAAGTTTCTATTCAGAAAAATCATATCATGCTGTTTTTGGAGTAGGTGGCTACATGGCAGGTGCAGAAAATTTCACAGTTATGGTAGGACTAAGAGCGCACTATGCATTAGATGATTTTATTAGTGAGCGTGGTGGTGCAGGTATGACGAGCCCTTCTCCATATCCAGCAACGGTTTCTCAAAACACATACGATTCCTATGTCGAGACCCGTCCGATTTTTATTGAATTTATGGTGGAGTTAAACTTCGGAATTGGATATTTCGCTAGAACAACCTGTGGTGGTCGTAAGAAATTTGTTGGTGGAAACGGACGATATTAGATTTTAAATTCATTTTTAATTTTTTAAAAAAGTGATTCAATGATGATGTTCATTGAATCACTTTTTGTATTGGGTTATCATGTAAAAAGCTTTTCCAATTTATTCTTCTACAAATCTTTCTTTTTTATTATATTAGTAGCGGAATAAAACATACTTCTTGAGAAACATCATAAAAATCGCTTTGTTATTTTGGACATTGCAGCTACAGCAGTGTACTCCAAATCAACCTTCACCAGTGGAATACGCACCTCTACTGGAAACGAAGCTAGACACTTTTATGCTTGGAATGGGGTATGATTTTGAAGGAAATGGAAAGGATAGAGAAGCTTCCAAGCTGAATCAAGTCTTTACAAAACTCGATATAGATTCCCTAGATTTTCCTATTATCGACGGCGAATTAGTAGCTGCTTTAGAGCAACATTTACGTCTTTTACGACTTCGAAAACAGGACAAAGAACAACGGATTGGTAATCTTGAAATCAATTTAGATCAGCTGAAAACTACAATAGAAGAGTTACTAACTTGGCAGTATACTAAGCCGACCAAATTATCTGAAGTTTTAGATGCTTACCAAACCTGGGGAGAAGATAAGCGAGGAAATGTTCACTTTACAGGATATTTTACACCCATCATTAAAGTCAGTAAAAAACCTACCGCTACCTACCGATATCCAATTTATACACGTCCCAAAGACTGGGAAGGGCAGCTACCAACACGCCAAGAAATTGAAGAACTTGGAGCATTTGATGGAATGGGGCTGGAATTGGCTTATGCAGAAAACAAGTTGGATATTTATTTTATGCAAGTACAAGGATCAGGTTATGTAGAGTATAGAAATGGTAAACAAGAATTGTATAGTTATGACGGGGCTAATCAGCATCCATATCGAAGTATTGGGCGGTATTTAGTTCAGAATAAAGATATTGATGCCAAGAATATTTCTTTAGATGGGATTAAACGGTTTTTTAGAAAAAATCCACATCTGGTAGATGAAGTCTTATTTACGAACCCTTCATATTCCTTTTTTACAGTAAAAAGTTCTGAACCTAAAGGCGCAGGTCATGTTCCGCTAACAGCCGCATATTCAGTGGCCGCCGACCGAAAATACTTTCCATTAGGAAGTTGTTTGATTGCTAAAGTACCAATTGTTAGTTCCAATGGTAAACTACGACAGCACGAGTGGCGATTTTTATTGGCTCAAGATATTGGTGGAGCTATTCGAGGGGCAGGACATTTGGATTTGTATACAGGAATAGGAGTTGAAGGGAAAAATCTAGCCAGTGCCTTACACCATTATGGGAAGGTTTGGCTATTGTTGCCAAAAGAGAAAGAGGTAGAAAAGGAAAAACCCATTCAAAAAATAAATGTATCCAAATAAATTTTTACATTAATTTATTCTTCCAGTGCTTCACCCAATATTTCCAAATCTACCAATGTTTCTTCTAGTGTATCTGCATCTGTAAAATGAATTGTATGAAACCCGATAGCACGAGCCGCTTCAATATTCCGTGCATTATCATCAATAAAAAGAGTTGTCAATGGATTGATTCCATATTTTTTTGTTAGTAGTTGATAAATTTTTGGATCAGGCTTTTTTAGATGCTCTTCTCCAGAAACAATGATACCTCTAAAATAGCCCAAAAATGGAAAACGACCTACTGCAATAGGAAATGTTTCTGCCGACCAGTTTGTTAACGCATATAAAGGATATTTTTGATCTAAATGTAGACGTTCTAAAATATCCACCGTTTTATCAATTTGTCCACCTAGCATTTCTTCCCAACGATGAAAATAAGCCTTTATTTGCGAGGTATATTGCGGAAAATCTTTAATCAATAACTGTGTTGCATCTGACCATTTACGGCCACCATCTTGCTCTTCATTCCAATCCATGGTACATATTTCAGACAAAAAGTACTTCATTTCTTTTTCCTCATCAAATATTTTGGAATATAAATATTCAGGATTCCAATCGATTAAAACACCGCCTAAATCAAACACAACAGTATCTATGGTATGGTACATATTTTCCGCTTTCATCTATAAATTATAAAAGTAAAGTAATTTACCAGAACAAGAATTAATCCAAAGTAAATTTAAGTGAAGAGATGACTTCAAGTCACCTCTTCACTCTTTATATCCTTAGTTTTATCTAAAATTTAATTACTTTTTGAGTTGATACCTGTTTGTCAGATCGTAATTGTATCAAATAAGCTCCATTCGGAATATCCGTTAAGTCTATAATATGCGACCATTCACCAGAGGTCGGTTCAAGGCGTTGAGTCATCAACACCTGACCAGTAGCAGACAAGACACTCAATTCAATATCATCATCAGTGATAAAATTACCAGTAAGGTGGAGGATATCAGTTGTTGGATTAGGAGAAATGGATAAATCTTTAACATTGGAAAGTACCGTTTCTGTATCAACTAATTCTCGCTCACCTTGTGCAAACCAGACACCCCATTTCCCACCATCAACAAGCACTGTTGCTGTATTTGCAATACCTGTTATTTTATCGTTTTGAATATTGATGACACCCAATACTTGATTTCCAGCGTTAGACTGTGCATCAAAAATAATTTGTTGATCGGATACCGAATAGTTCGGATAATTGAGAATACTATTGGTATAAATGGGCTGATCGCTAGTGGCACCAGTTTCGGTATTGACTGCTAATAATTGTGCATTATTACTCTCATCAATGAAATCGAAAGCGACTATAAAATCTGAATTTTTAGAAAAAGTAGGATTTCCAATACTCGTGTTTTCAGGTAAACCAGAAAAGAGTTTTGTAATATTTCCTTCGTTGGGTGCCCAACCATCGTAGCTATTGTTCCAAACATTCATAAAACCAACATCCCAGTAACTAATATCTTCGCCAAATGTATTTGGAATAACATTAAACGCATCATACATCACAAATTGACCCGAAAAATCCCATTCCAACACATCCGCATATTCTACATCACCCGTAGAAACACCCTGTGTAAAAGTTGGATTATACAATTCAAAAATATTCCATTCCTCTAAACCAAAATCGTAAATCTGAATCTCATTGATTTGATCGTCAGTAATAGCTGCCAAACGTTGACCATCTTTTGAAATCGCTACATTTCTCCAAATGGGTTCATTTTGAATAACAAACTCGTCTACGTTACCAGAAACCCAATCAATTTGTATCGCATACATTCTTCGATCACTACCAATAAATAATACAACACTTCCATCATCTGTTACGCTTGGTTTACTAATTGGATCAGTATTCGAAATAACTTGTTGACTCGTTCCATCAGGAAAAGAAACGGATATATTACTCAAATTGGCATTAGAAAAAAGTAAGTAATCTGTACCTGGGTTTTCCTCTATGTCTTCTTGATTATTAGTGCTTTGCCCACCTTCAATTCCTACGATATTAAACGCATTTTCACAGGCTGCTACTTCGTTTGATCCACTTCCAAAGCGAGCAGTTGCGGCGGTTGTAACAGCAATTCGTAAGTCAACAAATTGAGAAGATTTTGTCAGGTATTGAGTTAAAGCGTCATAGTAAATATCCTCAGCGTTACTCTTTCCAATGTCACTCGCAATCAAGTAAAATGCCCTATTTGGAATACCACTATTGATATGCACCCCACCGTTATTACCTTGTGGTGTATTGGGTAAGTCAGCAAACTCACTCATATCTTTGGGCTGCCATCCACGGTCGCCTAACTGGCTTCCACCATTATTAGGATTGGATAAATCCCTCAAAGCACCAGACGGAAAAAACTGTGTATTAACTACATCTTCTCCCATACGCCAATCGTTTCGATCAATCATAGCTCCAAAAATATCTGCAAATGATTCATTTAATGAACCCGATTGCCCCATGTATTCTAGGTTGGCTGTAGTTTGAACAACACCATGTGACATTTCATGACCAGCGACATCCAATGCTTTTGCTAAAGGATCAAAAGCTTGGTTGCCATTGCCATAAAACATAGCTGCACCATTCCAAAAAGCATTATCCATAGAATTGCCATCTTCATCCGTTACATTGATAATGGAAACAATATTTCCGCCTTGCGCATTAATAGATTCTCTTCCAAATGTATTTTTAAAATATTCGTAAGCTAATCCAGCATTATAATGTGCTGAAACAGCAGTTGGATTATTCCAATTATTATTAGTACTTGTAACATGTGTGGTATTGAATGAATTGGACTGTGGTGATGTGTTATTTCCATCAATAGTCCAGATCGTACCAACAGGTTCATTAGGGAAATTTGATTGATTGTTATTAAACATCGTTCTAGATGCATCAATCATAAAGTATGTTCCTTCATTTTCATATACATCGATGGTTCTATTGATGCCAAATAAATCGGTTGCTGTTGCGGTTGCAGGGCCAGCAGCCATATTTGCTTTTGAAAGATCAAAATTAGGAGTAATTTTTTGTTTAGAAATAGTTTTCCTTTCCTTTTTATGATGCGAACAGTGGTGCGCTTCACAAGCAAAAGAACAACTATTTTTATAGCCTTTGATAACTTCTCCCGTAAAGGCATCAATAAAATAATTCCATCGTTCTCGTATATTTGGGTTGAACTGAACATTCCACGCTAAACGCTCTGTGTCTAATTTTAAATCTGAATGATATATCACCAGTTCTGTTTTACTGGGAGAAATATATTTCGGATGAATTGAATTATTGACCGTAGTATAGTTAGCAACATCAGCCATAGCCCGCATTGTAGCATCAAAGCTATTAATATGCGGTTCAATCGTTTGAATAATTGGAGTAGGAAAATAACGACCATTCATGGAGCGCATTTTACCATTTTTTTCATGTAAAATGATTTCACTTCCATAGACAGGAATACCTTGATAGGTTTGCTGCATTTTAATATGAGTCATTCCTCGTTTGTCTGAATGAATACTTTTTGTTACAAACTCTTTAGCGGTATTTTTGATCTGCATATCTGATTTGATAACCTCTAAATAATCATATGCACGTGCAGTAGTTGTATTTCCTTTTTCATAATCACCAATTGTTCCTTTGATAAAAATAGGTAATTGAGTGTCTTTGTCTTGAATGATCGTCAGATTTGGTGTAGACAAAACGGGCGCTTTTAGCGCACTAAGTGACTGAAAAGAATGAAGAGTACTTGTTTTATGAGTAGATTTATTCTTTTTAATAACAGGTACAACTTTCTGTAATTGATTAGCAGAACGACGGATAGATTCTACCTTGGACTTAGTTGGATGTTTCCCAACTTGGGCTGTCACGGTAGCCAAAGTGAACAGACTGAAAAATAGAATATTGAAGATTTTCATATAAATAGTTTGAATTTTTTTAGGATTTTTCTAAGAATTCGTTTTCGTTAAGTCATATAACCGTTTGTAAAACGCTACGATTTCGTCATTTAACTGTAAACTTTCATCTGACCAAATGATTTTATGATTTACATTTGCACCTTTCATTTCTATAAAATAGGATAAATTTCCAGGCTGATTCAGCTTCAAATCGTTAATCTTTAAAGATTTATATTGCTCAAAAATAGATTTTACCTCTTTTTTATGTAAAAAATCCACCTCATTATATATTTTTTTTCGACCCTCTTGCTTAAATAATTGACCGTTAGAAAGCAAATGATAAGCATCCATTTCTCCAGTAAAACCCCCGAAATTTCCAAAAGAAATCATTTCTTCTTCAAATGTTAAAGGGGTGTATTTAACTGTTTTACAGGATGTTATAAACGATATTGTAATGAATAATATATAAAAGAGGCATTTAAGATTCATGTGATTTATTTTATGGATAAAATTAAATATACCTTGTTTTTGACTCTTATTTAACTGAAAAGTAATGATTTGCAAGTATTTACTTGTAAATAAAAACGTAAAACTATATCGAACAAAAGTAATACTCATGAGTTTTTTTTATACGATTCAATACATAACATAATTTAATACATAATATAAACATTACTTATGAACTCGAACATGAAAAATGCCATTTTAATTTTATTCGTTTCTTTATTTTCTACTATTGCTGTAGCACAACAGTCCGCAAATGTGGACAAACTTCTAGGTTTGGAAGATAACCAATATTTTGCAGATCGAGATAGTGCTTACCTTGATCCAATTTATGGATTGAAAAAGCTAATCTATGGAAACAAACGATTTGCCGAAAACAAAAGCATCAAACCAAGACAAACAGATGCTGATTTGAAAAACAATGAGCTAGGGCAGAAGCCGTTTGCTACTATCATTGGATGTGCAGATAGCCGTGTTCCAAACGAAATTATCTTCGATCAAGGAGTTGGAGATTTATTCATTACCAGAACAGCGGGACAAGTGATGGCGGAAGCTTCTTACGGTACAATAGAATATGCCACGGAAGTTTTGAATACTCGATTAATTGTTGTTTTAGGACACGAATCGTGTGGAGCCGTACAAGCAGCTATGAAATTACCAGAAAATCCACCAGGGCATGTTGTTACACTAATCAACGCTATTAAACCAGCTTCTTTGTATGCTAAAAAAACAAACAAATCGGAAGATGATATGTTGGATACAGCGATTCATAGAAATGTAGTCGAGCAAGTTAATTTACTACGAGGGTTAGAGCCAGTTTTAAGCCGTAGATTTGAAAAAGGAGAAGTGATAATTGTCGGCGCAGTATACAGCTTACACACAGGAAATGTAGAATTTATTGAAGAAACTATTACTTCATTACCTGAATTTATGAATTCAAAAAAAGCAACTGGTAGCAGTAAAAAGTAAATTGAATGATAAGTAATTCCATTCAAGATAAACATCAAAATTAATCAGAATACACAGCAAAAGCTGTGTATTCTACCAAAACTAACTTATATGCGGAAGCTATTTTTATATCTTTTATTTTTTTCTTTTACCTTAAACGTGTCTGCACAATCAGTCGAGGAGGATCAGTTAGGTGCTTGGTATATGTATTTTTATAATGCTTCTTTCGGTGACAGCGGATTTGGAGTTCAAGGAGATTTCCAATATCGTGCTTGGGATGCAGGTGGTGATATGGAACAACTCCTACTTCGTTCAGGATTTACATACAAACCCAAGAAAGCTAATATTTTATTCACATTAGGATATGCAAATATTACAAGCGGTGATCCTGGTGAAAGCACGGGAACTTCGGGTGAAAATAGAATTTATCAAGAAGCTTTAATACCTCAAAAATTAGGAGATCGCTTTTTGTTAACTCATCGTTTTCGTTCAGAACAACGTTGGGTTCAAGATCAAGACTTCAGAACTAGATTTCGGTATAATATATTCGTAAATGTATTACTAAACAAAACAAAACTAGAGAAAAATGCCGTATATCTGGCGTTGTATAATGAGATATTTATCAACGGTCAAACCGATATTGGTGATGGAAGACCCGTCCAATATTTTGACAGAAATCGAACGTATTTGGGCCTTGGTTACAGTATCACAGATAAACTCCGAGTTCAAGGAGGTTGGATGCAGCAAACCACTGAAAATTGGGCAAAAGGACAGGCACAAATAAGTGCACACCACACATTCTAATCATAAAATAATACTTAGTTCTCAACGTTTCAATACAAAGCCATTTCGATTCATTTCGGAATGGCTTTGTTGGTATTTTAACTACAACTATTTTTTGGGGTAACTGTTTCTTCAAAAAAACGTTAATGAAAAGGGTATAATCAAATCTCATTTTCCGATCAACGAATGTCAAAGCACTCAAACGTGCGTATCTATAAAATTTATGAATAATCTTACATTTCAATATCCTTCTTGGTACATTATTTTTTGTGTTTTGTTGGGTCTAGGTTGTGCAACCTTACTGTATTTCAGAGATCAAAACTTTAAAGATCAGTCCGTTGGTCTGAAATGGGTACTCGGAATATTACGCTTTTTAGCGGTAACTTTTCTGAGTATGTTGCTGCTTTCTCCATTATTAAAGTCTCTATTAACAGAAACCAAGAAGCCTGTCGTCGTTTTGGCACAAGATCAATCAGAATCTATTGTGGCAAACATGACAGAAGAACAAAAAACAAAATACCAAGCTGATTTTAAAGCTCTAAGTGCTCAATTGGGCGAATCCTATGATTTGAAGGAATATTCATTTGGAAATAGTGTAAGAGAAGGTGTTGATTTTGAATTTACAGATAAAGTCACCAACGTTTCTGATTTTATAAAATCGATGTATGACTTATATAGTAATCAGAATTTGGGGGCAGTTGTGCTTGCAACTGATGGAATTTATAATGAAGGAAGTAATCCCATCTATGCCAGCACCAAGTTATCTGCTCCAATTTACACCGTCGCATTAGGGGATACCACACCAAAACGGGATTTATTGGTCAAACGTGTTTTTCATAATAAAATAGCTTATTTAGGTGATAAATTTAGTATTCAAATAGATGTATCTGCTCAAAACTGCGTGGGTTCAAATACAGCTTTAACGATAACAAAAGTACAAAAAGGAGGAAATAAGCAAATTCAGCGGATTCCACTTACCATTGATAAAAATAATTACTTTACGACTAAGGAAGTTATTTTGGATACCGAATCAGCTGGTGTACAACGTTATCGAATTAGTTTGAATGCAATTTCCGATGAAGTCACAACAGCCAATAATAGTAAAGATATATTTGTTGATGTATTAGATGCTAGGCAGAAAATATTGATTGTGGCGAATTCTCCACACCCCGATATAACAGCATTGAAGCAAACTATGTCGGATAACAAAAATTATGAAGTGACTACTAAGTATATTTCTGATCCGTCATTAAATGTAGCAGCTTATGACTTTGTGGTAATGCACCAATTGCCAAGCAAGACTAATGACGCATCCGCTTTGTTATCGAGTATCAACAACAATAAAACAGCACATTTATATATCGTGGGATCACAAACGGATTTGGGTAAACTCAATCGGATTCAAAACATGGTAACTATTACAGGTGACGGTCGAAATACCAACGATGTTCAAGCGACGGTTGCTAATGACTTTAGTTTGTTTACGATCAAAGATGAATTAAAACAGGAATTACCAACCTTTGCACCGCTTTTAGCTCCCTTTGGTGATTATAAACTCGGTGGAAACGCACAAGCCTTTTTATATCAACGGGTTGGAAAGGTTGATACGAATTATCCGCTGTTGGTTTTTGGGGAAGAAAATGAAACCAAAGCTGGAGTATTATCAGCCGAAGGTATTTGGAAATGGCGATTGTTTGATTATTTACAGCGACAAAACCACGATATTTTTGATGAATTAATGAGTAAAACGATTCAATATTTGAGTTTAAAAGAGGACAAGCGAAAGTTTCGAGTAAGTATCAATAAGAATATTTTTAATGAAAATGAAGCCATTTATTTTGATGCCGAATTATATAACGAAAGTTATGAACTCATCAATGAACCCGATGTCAATTTAGTTATCACCAATTCGGAAGGAAAGAAATTTG
The DNA here is from genome assembly GCA_020628085.1 of Saprospiraceae bacterium. Taxonomy (GTDB): domain Bacteria; phylum Bacteroidota; class Bacteroidia; order Chitinophagales; family Saprospiraceae; genus JAHDES01. The sequence goes on along the minus strand of JAHDFQ010000061.1, from coordinate 8,341 downwards.
ATTTCGTATTCAACAAAAACGGAACGTCTTATGTGTTGGATGCAGGCATGTTTCCTGTTGGAAATTATACCTACAAAGGGACTACTTTTTTCAACGGAGAACAACTTACCAATAATGGACAATTTAGCGTGCAACCTATTCAGTTAGAAATATTTGAAACTACTGCTGACCACGGACTACTGCGTTTATTAAGCGATAAATATGGTGGTGCGATGGTATCGCCAGATGAGATCACCTCAATAGCATCCATCATTCAAAACCAAGGAACGGTCAAGCCTGTGATGTACCAAACTACTAAAACCCGTTCGATTATCAATGTAAAATGGATTTTCTTTTTATTAGCAGGATTATTGATCGTGGAGTGGTTTATCAGAAGATATTTTGGTAGTTATTGATTTCAATATTGAGAAATTCTTTTTTTGATGTAAAAAAACGACATGAAGTACATACTTTTATTTATCAGTATTTTTATCATATCTGCTTGTTCTGTAAAGAAATTAGAAAATACAAATGACCCTTTATCTGATGTAATGAACATGATGACGGGGTCTTACGATAGTTCAGCGCAAGCTAATTCAGATTCATCTTATTATAATATTTCCTTGCAAATGTATCCAATATGGGAAGACCGAGCAGGACATTATCTGTATGTAGAACAAGCGTTGGCGGCTAAACCAGAAAAGCCCTATCGTCAACGAATTTATAAAGTAGAATTGGCTGGAAAAGATCAAGTTGTGAGCAAGGTCTATACGATTGAGAACGAAGCTGACTTTATTGGAAAGTGGGCATCGCCTGAATATTTCAATCAATTTGATCCCTCGATCATGATTGAACGAGAAGGTTGTGGGGTATATTTAAAACGTCAAGCTAATGGGAACTACGAAGGTGCAACGAACCAAAAAGACTGTAAAAGTACATTGAGAGGAGCGAGTTATGCCACTTCAATAGTTAGTGTTCAACCTAATCAAATTGTAAGTTGGGATCAAGGTTTCAACGATCAAGATCAACAAGTTTGGGGAGCAGAAAAGGGTGGTTATATTTTTGTGAAAAAGAAATAATAATTGTGCAAAATGGTACTACGATTTTTGACTTTACTTTTATTATTCTCTCTTCCTCTTTGGACAACGGCTCAACAAAAAGAAGTCCCAATCAATTCTCAAACAATTTTTAAAGATGTAGATGGTAATATCATTCCCTTTTCTACTTTTTTAGAATGGACATCAGGGACGGGGTATAAAATTATGCCTTCTTTTGATGCAGATGATAATCTGATAGAAGTTTTTTTACTAGAAGCGGCTATTGCACCACCAACCACTGATCCTTCACAGTTTACGAGTACGCCCGAATTGGTCAATAGAGTTCCACCAGATTTTGAAGTAACGGACATTAATGGAAAACGCTACGTTTCAGAAGATTTAAAGGGTAAAATTATTGTATTAAAATTTTGGTTTGCTGCCTGTAAACCTTGTATTGATGAAATGCCACAATTGAATACCGTTGTTGAAAAGTATAAAAATAATTCTAACATTATCTTTTTAGCTCCATCTTTAGATAAAAAGTCAAGAATCCAATCGTTTCTACAAAAGCACCCTTTCTTGTACAATATCATTCCTCAAGGTCAAACCATTGCTAATAATTACAATGTTTTGGGTTATCCAACTCATGTTGTTATCAATAGAACAGGTCGAGTTGAAGCTGTTTTTCAAGGTGTCAATCGTCGAATAGATGAACGTTTGATTGATGCGATAGAGCGAGGTTTAGTACGAGAAGATATTCCAGATCGACCAATTCCATCACAAGAAGAAGTTGAAATTTCTCCTGCCAGTATTATCAAAAATGAGGCAGGTGAACGTGTTCCGTTTGAGCAATTTGTTGAATTGATGCGTCAACATGAGTATGAACTTCTGAATGCAACCGATGAGGAAGGGAATGAATATGTATTGATGAAGAAAATTCTAGTTCAGCGTCAATAGAATCTTTTCGTTTAATTTAAGGTAGCCAATGTTAAATAGATGGTTTGGAATATATGAAATCTGTAATGTCCGTTATGAAGATATTACAATCATAAACTAAAATATCTCCAATGAAAAGAGTCTTGATTTTATGCACTTCCATGTTTCTAACGACCGTGATCTACGCTCAAAAAATCGGGTTTTGGGATAGATTTTATGTAGGCATCTCTACGGGCGTACACTCCCATGATGTTAGGATAGATTATGTTGAGGATCAAAATATGAATGCTGAAATAACACTATTTCAACCTTTTGGATATAATCTAAGCTCAGGTGTATCCTTTGAAATAAATAAAAATTTTAAAACATCTTTCTATCCTTTAATAAGTTTTCAAGAAACAGAAATAGAATATAATAATAGCGGAACTAGAAAAATAGAATCCTTAATGAATGGACTGACCGTTGAACTACCTGTTCAATTTATTGTATCACCATTGAGTACTAAAAAAGTACAACCAGAAATAGCCTTCGGAGGAAGTATGGTTTTTGACATTTCTGATGATAACTATGAAAACGAACTCGTTACAACATCCAACAAATATACGATTGACTTTGGTCTCGGATTGAATACTGCATTTAAGTACTTTATTATGAAGCCTGAAATTATTTATTCGAGAGGATTAACAAATATGCGAAATTCAGTAGAGTCAGTTCAACCTAATATTCGAGGTGTATATAGGGATAGATGGATGTTTAGGGTTTTATTCTATGGTAAAGCAAGGAGTAAATAAATGATTTACGCTCCAATAAATTCGTTTTAAACTATCCGCTCTCGGACAAAACGTAACCAAAGTTAAATAATTGCACAACTGATCTTTACCCTTTCGGTGTTGTTTGATCGTCATTCGATTTAAAACAAACGAAAAGGTATTATCATGAAATTTCAACATCTATTATTCTATTTAATCATTATCATCAGTGCATCAAGCTGTATTGGTGATGATATTGTATTTGATACGATTGATCCTGAAGTAAGGATTATGAATCCTGTTGATACGATTGGACTAGGAGAAACCTACCAATTTAAATTTGATTATTTTAATAACGTAGGACAACAGGTTTCTGACCAAGCAGGTGTTTGGACAAGTTCGAATCCTGATATAATTAGTATTGATGCTAACGGATTAGCAACGGCTATTCAAGTGGGAAATAGTGAAATTCAGGTAGAAACAGAAGCTGATGGATTTACAATAACCGATACTTATATAGTAGCAGTTGGTGAAAATACAGTTGTGACGGTTCAAGAACGTTCAGGGTCTATTCGAACTACCAGTTCGTATGCCTTAGAAGGGGATTTTACATTGTCAGAATCTGAATCTGGAATAGAGTTATCTTTTGAAAATAATTATAATGCTTCGACTGCTTTACCGGGACTGTATGTGTATTTGACTAATAATCCGAACACAACATCTGGTGCGTTGGAAATTGGGCGAGTAGAAACATTTTCAGGTATTCACACTTACCAAATTGAAAATGCAGGAGTTAATGATTATAGTCATGTCTTATATTTTTGTAAACCCTTTAATGTAAAAGTAGGTGACGGTCAGATCCAATAACTCCTTCTATTTATTCATTTTTTAATACTCTAAGTTGAGGAGCAACTAGGAAAAATGGTTCTGCTAAAGGCAGATAAATGTTAGATAATTAGAGAGTAATCAAGTCATTTTTTGTTCAACAAAGAGTAAACGAACCTACTAATTATCTGATAACTAATAACTTTCCGAGTTGCGGAGCAACTTGAGCTAAATATCCAATATCATGCAAAACGAACGTTTAAAATATATATTTCTTTTCTTTATTCAGATTATTTTTATTTCTAATATAGTAGCAGGACCGTGGCCAGTTCCCAAAGGAAAAGCCTATTACAAATTATCAGAATGGTGGTTGGTTTTCGATCAACATTATACGGATGCAGGGCAGATTGACCCAAATGTGACCACGGGGATTTATACGACTGCTTTTTATGGTGAATACGGCTTAACGGATCGTTTAACAGCCATTGCTTATGCGCCTTTACTGGTTAGAAATACGATGAACAATCTAGTTTCTAATACCACAAGCGAAGTATTGGTAGAAGGAGATGCGATTAATACTGTCGGTGATATTGATTTAGGTATTAAATATGGTTTGACGAAGGTAGGAGCGAGTGTTCCAATTTCAGCAACTCTAATGCTAGGTATTCCTACGGGAGAAACGAGTGGTGGTCGCCAAGGCAATTTACAAACAGGTGATGGCGAATTTAATCAATTAGTACAAGTGGACATTGGTACAGGCTTTTCTATAGGAAAGACTTCTGCTTATGCGAGTGCTTATACAGGATTTAATAATCGAACAAACGACTTTTCGGATGAATTTAGATATGGAATTGAAGGTGGTGTTAACCTTTTGAATAAAAAATTATGGTTAATTGGACGTTTATTTGGTGTGGAATCTTTTAAAAATGGTGCAACGGCCGAGTCGGTAACAAGCACGAGTATTTTTGCTAATAATTCAGAATTTACCAGTTATTCTTTAGAAGCTGCTGTCTATATTACAGATAAAGTGGGTGTTTCTGCTAATATTGCTTCGGCTTTTCGAGGTGAAATTATCGCTGCTAGCCCGTCTTATTCAGTCGGGGTGTTTTGGGATTTGAAAAAATAGTCGTAGACATTTAACCTGTAAAATAGCTTTACTAAATTTGCATAAAAAATATATAGCAAATTTAGTAAAGCTGCAAAAAAGCTTCAAAATCTTACTGAGTTTAGATGATGTAATACTTACCAGACCGCTACCTTATGTGTATAAATCCCTTTATCCGTCTCTATTTTAACATAGTAAAATCCAGATGTTTCAATATTAAAATGAGTTTGATTAGTTGTTGAAATCAATTGACCATTATTATTGAAAATAACAACTCGTTGAACTTGTTCATCTTGGTTCAATTCAATAGTAAACCAACCATCTAAACTAGGATTTGGACTAATTTTAGTATTCGATTGATGCACAACTTGATTGGTCGAAACCATCGTTTCAATAAAAATATCTTCTAAATTGGCTTCATTGACCAACACAGGTGATTGATCTGCATTGTTATACATCTCTCTAAAAGTATTGATTTCTGGTGTATCTTCTGCTAACATTGGTGCAAGCCATCGAGGCGGCAAAGACTGATACCAAATCCTTGCACTCACATTGACATTACCAACATACCCGTCAATAGGGAAGTGGTAACTAATTTTATCTTTTCCAGAACCTTCAAAACCATTAAATTTGTTAAAATTCGGATCATTCATGGCACGTCCTGCAATAAGGGTAGTGTCATAGACTTGGTGTGTTGTCGTAAACCCAATGGGTGGCAAACGATTATCTTTTAAAGCCACTGCACCACGTTCCAATAAAGTCGAAAATTCATTATTGACATTTCCAACAACGACTTCATAAATTTGAACCTCCTCTTCCGAACGAATGACATTATAATGTGGCTCAAATTGTGGATCAATTCCAACAGCTTCGTAGTTTTCATCTAACATACCTGACTGAAATAAAGTATCACCAGTTTCACTAGTCACCAAAAACTCTACAACTGCCCGACGACTTGGATAACCTGACGGAAATTTATGACCTGCCTTGTTTAGAATTTCTAAAGAAAAATAAGCCGTATCTAAGGTGATAGAATCATGGTTTAAGACCAAATCAACAGATTTTTGTTGTAGCATAGCATACGTTTTGGCTATGGTTTCATCAAACATTTCATCCGTTGCATTGATACCAAGTTCTTCTTTATGTTCCTTCATCAATTTTAACATAAACGTGTTTCCACCAACCAATTCATGTAAACCATAAGGGGAACGTCCTGATAAAAATAAGTAATTAGACGATATTACAATTGAATCCGTAATTTGGGGCATGTGGCAATTCTGACATGTTTGACCTGCTTTTTCATCAGCATAAATAGAGTTCAACCATTCATGATATGTTGCTTGTTCAATCAGCGTTTCTCCTGTTTCATTACCATCTAAATCTACTGTTTTGTTGACTAAAGTATGGCAACTCGCACACATACCTGCATCATGAATATGCTTGCTGTAAACAGGTAAAAAACCTACAAAGCTTTGCATAGGTTGTGAAAACGGCATTTCATATGGCCCAAACGCCACACGATTGGTATCATATTCAATTAATCCAGAGTTCAAATCACCTAACAATGAATCTTTCATCGCATGACAAGACATGCAAGAAACACCGTCTAAGCCGACCGTATCAATGAGTAAATCTTCGATCGTATACAGACCGTGCCCTCTTAATTTAGAAGTATAATGTCCTTGTGGAGCATGACAGGAGGTACATTTATTTTCTATCTCTCCTTGATGACTCGGATTATACAATACTTCATGACTTACTTTTGCTCTCCAGAATGGGTCTTTAGCAGAGTTCGCCATCATGGACGTTTGCCAATCGTCGTGTACGTTTACATCGTTTCCTTCACTATCAATCATGGCATAACCTTGGGCATCTTTTCCGTGACAACCACTACAATGAGAAGCTGTAGGAAACAGAATACTGGAATCAACTGGCGGCATGATTCGATATTCCTGAAAGTAAAGTAATTCTTCTTTGGTATGAAAATGATTGGCTACATTCTTAACAGGCATCATTGAAAAGGCAAGGATACTAGCTAAGATAAGGAAGCCTATATAATGTGGTTTGATTTTTTTAAGCATAGAAAGGTCTGTTCAGCATTCAATCTTCTTGCAAATTGACGAAAACATTATTAAATGACAAGTTTTTTCAACTTTATGTTAATTGTTTGGCAAAAGAAAAATTATACTAGGTGAAAGTAAAACTTTCGTCTAATACGTTGCGCTGTTTCTGACAGCATTCGAAGCAGTATGTTGCTAAAAACGTGTAGTTGTACTAACCTAACTTCCCAGCAATATACGCCGTCGTCCAAGCCGATTGAAAATTATAACCGCCTGTAATTCCATCAATATCTAAAATCTCGCCAGCATAGTACAAATTTGGACAAACCCGACTTTGCATGGTTTTAAAATCAATACTTTCCAAACTCACACCACCACAAGTGACAAATTCTTCCTTGAATGTCGTTTTTCCTTTGACTTGATAGACATCGTTGGTCAAAAAGGTCACGATTTTATTGATGCCTTTTTTACCCAATTCTGACCAGCGTTTTTGAGGATCAAGTCCGTGACGTAGGATCAAATATTGCCAAAGCCGATCTGGTAAGTCATACGGACGATAATTAGCAATGATTTTTTGAGCATGACTTTTGGCAATTTGTCGAATGTCTTCGGTTACGATTTGGTCATTTTGAATATTGGTCCAGTTGACCTGAACGGCACATTCATAATTCATATTATTCAGCAGTCGTGCTCCCCAAGCCGATAGTTTAAGGATCGCTGGCCCACTCATACCCCAATGTGTGATGAGCAACGGCCCGTCGGCAGTGAGTTTAGTGCCTTGCACTTTGACTAAGGTGTTTTCGACGACGATTCCCATGAGTTCACGGATGGTTTCATTGGGCATATTAAACGTGAATAGGGAAGGGACGGGTTCTTTAATTTGATGTTCTAATTGTGCCAACCAATCTAAACCTGCTCGTTTGGGTGTTCCGCCTGTTGCGACAATGACTTTATCAAAAGTAGGTTTTCGAGATTCATTTTTTGAAAAATGTACCGTTAATTGATCTGTGTTATTGGTAATATACGCTACGCCAGCACTTGTTTCAATTTTTATATTTAATCGTTTGGCTTCCTTCAGAAAACAATCAATAATACTTTGGGAATCTTGAGAAACTGGAAAAACACAACCATCTTCTTGCGTCACCAACGCCACACCTCTCGACTCAAACCATTCCATCGTATGTTGATTATTAAAGACCCGAAACGCATTTTTGAGTTTCTTTTCACCACGAGGATAAGCAGTAGATAGCACTTTGATCGACGGTTCTCCATTGGTCACATTGCAGCGTCCGCCACCCGATATTTTGACTTTGGAAAGTAGTTTTTTAGTTTTTTCAAATATCGTCACCTTCGCACTTGGATGATGTTCCTTAACTGCCAAAGCAGAAAAGAAACCTGCTGCACCTCCGCCAATAACTGCTACGTTCATAAAATATTCATATTTGAACGCAAAGGTAGCGGTTTTTGATGGAATATTAATTCACATATTCTAGCTATTATAGAGAACCTGTACCGATACTTCGGTATAGAATCTTGCCGACATTTATGAGTAGTTGCAAATTACGTCGAGCGAGGGGTATTATTCGTTAATCAGCAAAATATAAATAACCTAGAAGCCTATTTTATAGATTAGAGTATCATGGGCAGGGA
>JAHDFQ010000277.1 GCA_020628085.1 Saprospiraceae bacterium | reverse complement strand
TAGCTTATTTTATCGTGGTCTGCGAGCCCCTTGGGCAATCAGCCGCCACGGTTATGTGTATGAATAGTAGCGGATTTATTTCGCTTACTTTTAGGTTTATAACTTGACTTTAAAGATAAAAAAGTAACTAGGATAAAGCACTAAAACCGCTATTATTTATACACGTTGTTACCCAACGTATTTTTTATTTTCGCCTTTTTATTTGCATATTTACAAATAATTATACAAATTTGCAATGAATCAAACCCATAATTATGTCAGATTGGAATGATAAAGTCAAACGTCTATTAAAGTCAGAATTGGTTCGAAGAGGAATTTCAAATTCAGACTTAGCAAGTATGTTAGAACAAATCGGAATTGAAGAAACCAAATCAAGTATTGATAGTAAAATCAGTCGAGGTACTTTTAGTGCATCATTCTTTTTACAATGTCTGACGGTAATTGGCTGCGAAAAAATAGAAATCGAAGAATACGAAAATCAATTATCAATTGCTGCGGAACCACAAGCAGATTATAACCTAAAAAAATAATAAAAATGCCAAAAGTTAGATTTATAGATTTATTTGCAGGACTTGGTGGAATAAGATTAGGTTTTGAAAAGTCATTTGAGGAATTAGGTTTTGAAACAGAATGTGTAATGACATCTGAAATTAAACCCTATGCGGTTGAAACATTGTCTAAAAATTTTAATCACGATTATTTCGTAGGTGATATCTTCAAGGTTCAAAACGAACAAATTCCTGATTTTGATTTTTTATTAGGGGGTTTTCCTTGTCAAGCATTTAGTGCTGCTGGTAATCGTCACGGATTTGCCGAAACAAGAGGAACATTATTTTTTGAAATAGAACGAATTTTAAGAGATAAAAAACCCTATGGTTTTATTCTTGAAAATGTTGAAGGACTTGTTAAACACGATTTAGAAAACAAAAATGATAAAATTGGTAGAACCTTATCTACTATTTTATATAAGTTAAAAGATGAATTAGGTTACAATGTTTCTTGGAAAGTTTTAGATTCAATTGACTTTGGTTTACCTCAATCTCGTAAAAGAATTTTTATCGTTGGCACAAAAGATGAAGCAGCTAATTTAGATGTTCGTGAAAAGCAGTTTAAGTCTTTGAAAACCATTTTAGAGAATGGTTTAGAAACGATTGATTCCGATTTTACTCAAAAGCTTTTCAAGCATTTTGAGATGGAAGATTTATATGGTAAATCAATTAAAGATAAACGCGGTGGCGATAATAACATCCATAGTTGGGATATTGGTGTTAAGGGTGAAGTGTCTGACGAACAGATTATCTTATTAAATAAACTATTTAAGGAAAGAAGAAAGAAACATTGGGCTGAAAAAATTGGAATCGATTGGATGGATGGAATGGCTTTGACTTTGAAACAAATTTCAACATTTCATAAAAATGAAAATCTAAAAGGCTTGTTGGATGATTTAGTTGAAAAGGGATATTTAAGATTTGAGCATCCAAAAAAATTAGTTAGAGAAAAAACGGAAAACGGTGAGAAAAAATATCGTGTTTATGACGAAACAAAACCAAAAGGCTACAACATTGTAACCGGAAAGTTGAGTTTTGAAATCAATAAAATATTGGATCCCGATGATATTGCTCCAACACTAGTTGCTACTGATGTTTCTCGCTTAGCTGTTCCAGATAATGGTGGCTTAAGAAGATTGACAATACGAGAAGGATTACGTTTATTTGGTTATCCAGAATGGTATGAAATCCCAGTTAAAGAAACAGAAGCCTTTGATTTATTAGGAAATACAGTCGCTGTACCTGTTGTTGAACACGTTACCAGTCAATTAGCCAATATATATTCAAACAACGTAGTTGAGTTAATAGAAAATGAACCTGTTATAGCTAATAATATTCATTAAGAACTTCATCTAAAACGTGAAGTTGATTTTGATTAAATACAAAATCACTTGAATCGTAAATTCTATGCAAGTCATTCTGTCTTCCTACCCAACCAAAACCATCACAATAGTTAAGCATAATAATTCTATTTGCTCTGTGATTAGCATTATGACGCATTAAAATTCCATAAAGCTCGACTAATTGGTCGGCTCGTTTTGATTGACCGCTACCTGTCGTGATATTATATGATGATTCTATCAAAATTATTGGAGCATCAACATTTGGTATTAAGAAATCAATATTTTTATTGAGTAGTGGAAATTCTTTTTGAATTTCATACCTCAATTCATTGTTTGATGTTTGTTGATATTCATCTAATCTATTCTGTATTATTCTTTCAACGTGAGCACCTACTTCATTCGAATATTTACCCTGAATTTCATTATCATTTAAGATTCTTTCAACATAATTGAATTCACTTAAATCTGTTATAAAATCAGCATTCAGTAGATTGAAATTCCGCATATAATATAATGGCATTTCTCTGCCAATTCTGGAATTTCGACCATTAATGAAAAAATCAACTAAAAGATTTCTGAATTCTTCATTCTCATTCAAAGTTCTACTAATACGTTTAACTGCCCATTCTGTCCTAAACTCCTCTCCAAAAAACCTAAACCTCATTAGAGACACAACTCTTTTAAGTCTTTCTTCTGATAAGCCTATAACTGAAACGAATGCCTTTAATTTTAATAGAGAAGATATATCTCCACTATCAGTTGTTAAAAATGTCGATAGTTCATTTGGATTAGAAAAATTACGACAAGAACTATTAATTAATCTAGTAATAGGTGTAATGGTCTGTAAAAAGCTGTTGTCAAAATTGTCGTCTATCATAAACGACATACTATTTTTCCATTCATCAAATGATATTTTCGCCATATATTTTTATTGTAAAGATAATGTTTTTGATATGTTGGGTAACAGGCCACTACATAAAGCGAGTGCGGCATTTTGCTGGTTAGCCTGTATTTTGTTTTTTAATTGATTGTCTAAATATACACTTATTTGTGGATTTGTGCGCCGCGCATAGAGCTTTCAAAAATGTCGTATTCGCGTTATGTAATCGTTGTGTC
>JAHDFQ010000276.1 GCA_020628085.1 Saprospiraceae bacterium | reverse complement strand
GTTCTCTGAACTTGAGCACCTGCCTGCGCAGGCAGGCATGAACACGTGAACACATGCGCACGTCCCTAACAATACCCATTCCCCTTTAGCCAATCGAAACATTCTTTGATGGCAATTTTAATATCTGTTTGTGGCATATCCAGTTCACGAACCGCTTTAGCAGCAGAGAAAAAGTGTTCATCACTTGAGATTAATGCCATTGGATAGCTGACATTGGGTTGTTTACCGAATAGTTTTCCTGTTAAAGACCCGATTCGTCCATATAATTTAGTCGCAAAAGGTGGAATAGCCAGACTTGGTGGTTTGACGCCAACCACATCAGCAATTGTTCCGAATGCTTCTTTGTAATTCAAATTTTGATTTCCAGCGATGTAACACTCCCCTATTTTACCTTTAGTAAGTGCATTGGCGATAGCTATGGCTACATCTTTGACGTAGATAAAATTCCGTCCACCTTGTGCGTATCCTGGAACTTTTTGATGATAAACGGCCAAAATCATTGCACCAGCACCAGGTTTAGAGTCATAAGGCCCAAACATAAAGGTGGGGTTGACGACCACAGCAGGTAAGCCATTATTTTTGACTTCATCTAATAAAATCAACTGTGCTTCTCGTTTGGAATCCATATAATCTAAACCATATTTGGCAGAACCATACGGACGGGTTTCATCACCTGGCGAATCCTTCGATCCAAAACCAAAGCTGTTTGCTGTTCCAACATATACGAGTCGTTGTACATTGGCTGATTTGGCAGCAGTAATAATATTTTTAGTTCCATCAATATTGACTTTGCGAACAATTTCCGAACGATCAGGCCAAATATTTGTATTCGCAGCAGCATGAATAATAGCATCGCAGCTTTCAACTGCTTGAACTAAATCATCTACTTGAAGAATATTTCCTTCAACTCGCTCAATATCCAATCCATCCAAAGAAGTGGCAGGACTATTAGGTAATAAAAAAGCACGGATTTGATGTCCTCTCGACAATAATTCTCTCGTTAGGTTAGAACCCAACATGCCATCAGCACCTGTAATCAATACTTTCATTGTGTAGTTTTTTTAATGGCTATTAATCAGCAAAGTTAATACTGTTAGATTTCTTTTTTACCACAGAGTTGAACAGAGACATTCGCAGAGTTCAACAGAGCTTTTATTATTGATAGTATAATTTTCACCCAGAATTTTGATAGTCCAAGGTGCTTTTTCTTTGAATATTCATTATCGAAAGCAGATCATTTCTCTTCTAACAAATCAGGTCGCCGATCTTCTGTGCGTTTCAAGGCTTGTTCGTATCTCCATTCTTGTATTTTAGCTTCGTGTCCTGACAATAAAATATCAGGAACTTTCCAACCTTTAAATTCTGCAGGTCGAGTATATACTGGCGGTGCTAATAAATCATCTTGAAAAGAATCGGACAAAGCCGATGTTTCATCATTCAACACACCAGGAATGAGTCTTCCAATAGAATCAACGAGTACAGCCGCAGCCAACTCTCCACCTGATAATACATAATCTCCGATGGATATTTCTGAGGTTACATATTGTTCTCGAATGCGCTCATCAATACCTTTATAATGTCCACAAAGTAATAATAGATTTCCTTTTAAAGACAGTTGATTAGCAATAGATTGATTGTATCGTTTACCATCAGGTGTTAAAAAAATGATTTCATCGTAAGCCCGTTCAGATTGTAATTGTTCGATACACTTAGAAATGGGTTCAATCATCATCACTAAACCTGCTCCACCACCAAATTGATAGTCATCTACTTGCCGATGCTTCCCCAAACCAAAATCACGTAAATGATGCGTATACACTTCTAAAAGTCCTTTTTGTTGCGCCCTTTTCATAATGGAATGACTAAAAGGACTTTCTAACAATTCTGGTAGAACCGTGATTATATCAATTCGCATAGTATTTGTTATATTTCACATTGAATGCACAAAAATAGTGATTTATAACTAATTCACCCCTTGAATCACAATAGGGTTTTACCATCCAAAGAGAATTTGTATATTGTGCTTGTGTATAATATGTTAAATCTCAAAGCATCTTTATACTGATGCCAAGGACAACTATTGAGAAACTGAAAATAAAAGTATGTTACCGATAACGAAGGATTTTTTGACCAACCGACAGAATCGACCTGCATTGAGGGATGCGGAATTTTATTCTATCCGAAAACTTAAAGGTATTGTTATGCACTGGACTGCCAATACAGGTAAAGGTGCGAACGCCAAGCGCAATCGGATGTACTTTCAAACAGCTCCTCGTCATGCTTCGGCTCACTATATTGTTGATGATTCTACTATTATACAATGTTTACCCGATCATGAGGTAGCCTATCATGTGGGCGGTCGTTATTATCAACCTATGGGTAAAGCCATTATGGAAGATGATTTGACACCCAATTATTTTTTGATTGGTATCGAAATGTGTGTCAATGAAGATGGTGATTGGCAAAAAACCTATCAAAATTCGGTTGAGCTTGCTCAGTTTTTGTTGAATAAATATCAATTTACGGTGAAGGAATTATTTCGTCATTATGATATTACAGGTAAGGATTGTCCGAAAATGATGATTGCGGAGGATCAATGGCAAGCCTTTCGTACGCACGTTAATGCTGGTTTGACGTATGCGCTGGGTAGTCCCATGAAATCAGCGGTTGTAAATACGCTTGAACTCAATGTGCGAACAGGAAATGGAATTGAGTTTCCAACGGTTCAAAAATTAGGTATGGGTGATGAAATTACGATTTATGAAGAAGTGGGTAACTGGTACAGAATCGGTGACATGAAATGGGTACATAAACACTATGTCAAAATTACTTTTTCCAAGCAAACAGGAATTGTAGATGATCCAACAGGCTTAAATGTGAGATCGGGACCAGGTGTGGAGAATCCTATTGTTGATGTCATTAAAAATGGTACTCAAATAGATATTTTTAACGAAAAAAATGGATGGTATAACATTGCAAATGAACGTTGGGTCTATTCAAAACTCGTCAATATCGTTGAAATAAAAATGGGGAAAGT
>JAHDFQ010000060.1 GCA_020628085.1 Saprospiraceae bacterium | reverse complement strand
GACTTCAAAATTTCTATTTCAAGATGTCGGACTTATTTTTTGTCCGTTACTTAGTCGTAGTATTGAAAATCATATTACCATGAACAGGTTTTTGAAATAGGATCAATAATGAATAGAAGATAATTATTTGGTATGAATACAGAATAGCACTATTTATTATGGTTTATGATTTGTGACAAATTTATAATTCAATAAATTCTGAAAAATATAAACTATTTATAAAAAAATGATGAACAATTCAGGAAAGAAAAGAAAATGAAGGGTGGATTTTTTTCTCGGAAAGTCATGATGCTTCAAAAACGATGAGCACCATGACCAATCCAAGTGTTCCATCAAAATACGTTTGTGAAACAGCACAAATATCGTGGTACTTTAGCAAAAAGTACAATTTAATAAAAAGAAAAAATGACCTGATCCGAATTATTAATCTAAAAAGGAATGTCACATACTAGAGGTATCGCCTTTTTTTATAAATCCCTCAAGGCTTTCTCGAATTACCTTTCTTCCTTTTACTCCATTGATTTGATTGAGCACGACTCCATTTTGAATAAAAATTAAGGAAGGAAGGTGTTGAACTCCGTACGCCTCGAAAATTGAGTTTGAGTTCTCGCCCTTTTCAATTTTACAAAATACTACATCATTTTTGTAGTCAATCATAAAATCTTTTATAAATAATTCCATAATATGAGAACTACCAAGCCACTCAGCTGTGAAAACAAGTACTACATGGGATTTATCTTTTAGTAGTTGTTGGACTTCCGTAATGTTATTAATTTTTAATATGTTACTGCTCTTTTCCAATGTGTTCATTTTTCCCTAAAACTCATAAAAGGGAATAATGTTTAATGAATATTAAAAAATAGTAAAATAAAAAATTATAAACCATATTGAATAAAAGACGTACCACTTAATTTATCTGAATAAGATCTCTGGTCAGCACACCATTTTCAGATAAAATAATTGAACGTTCTACTAAATTGATCAATTCCCTTATGTTTCCTGGATAATCATACTCATTCAATGTGTCTATATAATCTTGCCTGATCGTTTTAATAGGACGATTCATCTTGCTGCTTAAAGAGTCGATAAAATGTAAGGCAATTGGGATAATATCCTCCCTTCTTTCACGTAAAGGTATGTTGTAGATTGGAAAAACATTAAGTCGGTAGTATAAATCTTCTCTAAACAGACCTTTTGATACTAACTTTTCTAAGTTTCTATTGGTTGCAGTAATCAATCGAACATCCACTTTTATGGTTTTATTACCACCTACTCTTACTAACTCTCCTTCTTGTAGTACCCGCAACAATTTAGCCTGTAAGCTCAAAGGTAACTCCCCTATTTCATCTAAAAATAAAGTACCTTTGTTAGCTAGCTCAAAACGACCAACTCTTCGTTCTGACGCTCCTGTAAATGATCCTTTTTCATGTCCAAAAAGCTCACTTTCGATCAAGTACTTTGGTAAGGCTGCGCAGTTGATCTTAATCATGGCTGCACTCGATCGATTACTCAAATCATGTATTGATCTTGCTAGCAGTTCCTTACCTGTTCCTGTTTCTCCCAAAACCAAAACAGTAGTATCACTATCAGCAACCATAGCTACTTTAGATAAAACATTTTGATAAGATTTACTTTTACAGATGATATTATTAAAGTTGCTACTGACATTAACTTCTTCTCGAAGATAGTCTTTTTCACTTTCGATTCTTTCCTTTAATAAAGAAATTTCTTCAAGTGCTTTTTTTAGTTTTTGCTCTTTCAATTTACGTTCAGATATATCATAAACGGTTATACACTCAAAGCAATTTTCTTTATGTATGACTGAAGTATGAATAATTTCAACAGGTGTTATTGTTCCATCTCCTGATAAAATATGATGATCTTTTTCCGAGCCGATACTTTTTTTCCAATCACTTGTATCAATTGTTGGAATGAGTTGAAGAATAGACATTTCTCTTAATTCGCTTGCTTTGTAGGCTAAATGATCTTGAGTAGATTGGTTTGAAAACCGAATTCGACCATGTTCATCACACCAAAAAATAAAGCCTTTTGATTGATCTAGAGTAGCGTGAGATAGATCAATTAATTCATCCCGTTCGAGTTTTTTGGTAATATCTCTACAGACGGCAATGTTATATTCCTCTCCGTGAAATTCAATGAAATTCAAATCAGCAATTACAGGGATTCGTTTTCCATTTTTAGAAAAAATATGAGACTCAAAATTAATATGCTTTTCAACCTTTAAATTTTGCCAGTGAATTTTCCATTGTTCAGGATTAAACTCGCTACTAATATCAAAAACATCTTTAGTGAGTAGTTCTTCTTTGCTATATTCCATGCTTTGACAAACCTGATCGTTAACATAATAAAAGCCACCATCTGGCTTGACCCAAAAGATTAGATCATTAGTATTATTTAAAGTAAAATCTGCAATGAGTCTTTTTTTATCAAAAGCGACTTTAGAAATATCTTGTATCATTCCATAGACCTTAGGAATTTTATTTCCTTGTTTCTCTGGAAAAGCGTATAGAATAAAGCTTTTTTCTTGATTTTCATGAAAGTAATTAATTTCAGAAGAAAAGCTTGTTTTGTCTTTCACTACTTTTTCGAATGCCAATCTCAAAGTTGATGTATCATTCTGTTCTGAAAAGAATTTGAAAAAGTCATCCGTTGATACTACATTTTGATAGCTAGGTAAGCCTAACAATGATATGAATTGATCCGTTAAATAAAAGGTATCTGCATTGGCATCCCAGTCCCAAGCACCAATATTGTTTTGCACGAATATATGGTTGAGTAAGTTTCTGTAACGGTAAACTTGGTTGACGGTATGAATAAAGTAAAAACAGTGCGGAACACCATCGAGAGGAAACCTTATGGCTTCTGTTGTAACGGTAACGAAACGATCTGTAGAAGTATAAATTTCACCGACCTTCGAATTAGCCTCATCAGGTCTTTGAGAAAACAAGGTCTTCCATGTTCGATAGTTCAATTGTGGATTAATTTCAAATACACTTTTCCCAATTAATGTATCATCCGAATAACCAAGTAATTGTCTAGCAAAATCGTTAGAATGGCAAATACGACCACGTTCATCAATTATCAGCAGCCCAGAATCTATCTGCTTGAATAAGCGAAGAAGAAATTTTTTATTGTAAGATAATGTTGTGTTTTCTATCATGATTCTTATCATTTAACAATATCATGATGGAACACTTGGATAAAATTCTATAATTCTATGCTGTATCTAATTGTATATGAATCAATTGAATGCGATACTATGGCATAGTTACAGTTAATTCGTCATAAAGTTTACGAAAAAGTAATTTATTTTCAAATTAGTCTAAATATTAACACTTACGTTGTCAATATCAAGTTCGATTACTTACTATGATTGAACAAATGTAGGTTTCATCTGTATTAATTACAACAGGGTTTAATACCAATTTAAATAAGTATATCAACAATAATAACTCCGTCTGACACAACAAACTCACTAGATTAACCAATTGATCTTCTCCAAAAAAACACTAATATTTTAAAGGTCATCTATACATGTGTAATGTATAGACCCAGTACTCTTTTGCCTAAAATTAATATATGAAATACCAAACAAATGTAAATATTGACAATTTAGAAGTATATGAAATTGTCAAAACTTTAGCAAAAACATGGAATACCGACATTCAAGAAAGCTGCCAAGAAAAAATAGCTGCTATTCCAAAAGATGTTGGAAAAGGTTCTATAAAAGGCATGAAATTTCCGTATGGGGTTAGTTTATTATTAATGGACGGTAGTCTAAACAAAGATCTAACCCTTACCGTCTCTTCAAATAAGGAATCTCCACTTTGTATTATTTTTTGTGTGGAAGGTGCAACCGTGCATACGATTGGTGAGCAAGAAACACATTATGAAATGTCTAATTTGCTCGGCAGTATGAGTGCTATTCCTGCTTCTAAAAATCAAACCTTTAAGTTTCCTGCCAATCATCCTTTTCGTCAAACTATTATGTTGATCGACCGAAAAAAATATCTTAAAAAAATAGAATGTGAGTTGGATTTGATGCCAGATGCTTTACGTAAATTATTTGAACCTAAACATGTTGGTATATCCTTTTTATACCAAAGTCATTACAGTATTGCTATTGCTGATTGTATAGAGGAAATTCAAGAAAATAACTACAAAGATATTGTTCGCGCTACCTTTATGGAATCTAAATTGCTAGAATTGTTATCCTTGCAAATAAAACAATTTAGGGATGATTTAAATCCGTCTGATAGTCGAAAAATTCTTCGAAAATTTGATATCGATAAGATTAATCAGGCTCGAAATATTCTATTGGATAATATGCAAGATCCGCCTACGATTCCACAATTGGCTAAACAAGTAGGAACCAACCAACAAAAACTTAAAAAGGGTTTCAAAGCTATTTTCGACGATACCATTTATAACTATTTAAGAACACAGCGTTTAGAAAAAGCTAGATTGTTATTATTAGAAGGTAGTTTAAATGTACAGGAAGTGGCAACCCATGTGGGGTATATCAATAAAAGTCATTTTGCAAGACGATTTAAAGAAAAATTTGGGTATTCACCTAAAAATTATGTCAAAAAAATAAGGGCTACTGCTCAACAATAAACCGATTCTTATTATTCCCAAATTGAAACCGCTTGCGCTATTTCAGATGCATCTTTCTGGTGCAATAATCTATGAATGGACTGATTATCTGACATCACTTCTGTTTGAGAAATGATTTGGTCTTTATAATGGCTTTCTCTTTTGAATATGATGTCCATACTTTTTAGTGTTCTATTACTTAAAATATCAGAAGGTGTGGTTTCTAACATCCATTGTAAATAAAACATATTATTTAAGTGTCGATTAAAATCCAGATCATACCATTTTACTCTGAATGTATCGGTTCGATGAGCAGATTTGAGTGTAGGAAGTTTTGATTTGGGGCGATCAAACTGATGTGGATTGTTTGGAACATCCAAATTCAAAATAAATGACGGTATCCGAGTCATTTTTCGAGTATTTGTATCCATTAAAATCCAAGTAGAAGTCGCCCAAGCTATACGTTGACCTGTTGAATCAAATACTTGATAATCCCTGAAAGTAAATACTTTTTCGAAACCAGACGGGTTGGTTTGCACGGTGATATGTTCTCCTAGCATTGGTAAGCGCTCTACCTTAAAGTGCATACGAATCAATACCCAAGAAATATGCTGAGATTCTAAATCCCAAACAGATATACCCAGATCAACGACCTGCTGCATCGCTGTTTCGTGCATCAGTCGAATCAAAGCGGGTGTTGTCATCCGTTTTTTTTGATCTATTTCATAAGCTCGAACTTTATATCGTTCCTCGAAGAAATATTCTGTATTCATGTGTGGTTTTTTTACTCGTATGTTTGTGCATTAATGTGTTCTGTAAGCATTTCGCACACAAACACGTTATTCCAACAATCCCTTTAATTCTTTAAGTTTCAACATACATTCAATAGGAGTCATAGAGTTCAAATCTATATCTTGAAGATTTTCCTTGAGTTTACCAATATTGGGATCAACCGTTTCAAAAATACTTAGTTGAAGTGCATCTGTGGACATCGCTTTCAACGTATCATGAACGTGTTCAGAGTTATCATTAATGCCGTTATCAACTGATTTCTGTTCCAACTGAGAAAGTAAATGGGTAGCTCGTTCAACAATAGATCGAGGCATTCCAGCCATTTTGGCGACATAAATCCCAAAGCTATGATTACTTCCGCCTGCTATGAGTTTACGTAAGAAGATCACTTTTTGTCCGACCTGTTTTGTAGCAATACTAAAGTTTTTAATTCGATCAAATTTATTAGCCAATTCATTCAATTCATGGTAATGCGTAGCAAATAAGGTTTTAGGTTTTGCCATTTCATTCAGATGTAGAAATTCAGCAATAGACCAAGCAATTGAAATTCCGTCGTAGGTACTCGTTCCTCGACCTATTTCATCCAACAAAATGAGACTACGATCAGAGATATTGTTCATAATACTCGCCGTTTCATTCATTTCTACCATAAAAGTAGACTCTCCTGACGAAATATTATCCGATGCTCCAACCCTTGTAAACACCTTGTCAATTACCCCTAAGTCAGCCGAATCCGCAGGCACATACGAACCCATTTGAGCCATTAAGCAAATTAAAGCTGTTTGTCTAAGCAAAGCAGATTTACCAGACATATTGGGTCCCGTAATCATCATAATTTGCTGCTGATCTCGATCCAAGAACACATCATTTGGTACATAAGAATCACCTAAATCTAAATGTTGTTCAATGACGGGATGACGTCCTGCTTTGATGTCAATTGAAAATTCTTCGTTTATTTGCGGACGACAATACTGGTTGCGCTTTGCTACTTTAGAAAAGGATAGCAAACAGTCCAAACGTGCAATGATATTTCCGTTATATTGAATAGGTTGAATATAGGCATTGATTTCAAAAACCAGTTGTTGATACAATTTATTTTCAAGTACCAATATCTTGTCTTCTGCACCTAATATTTTGGTTTCCAATTGTTTCAGTTCATCCGTAATATAGCGTTCGGCATTGGTTAGCGTTTGTTTTCGCACCCAATTTTCAGGTATTAAACCTTTGTTTTTATATTTGTTCGTTACTTCTAAATAGTACCCAAAGACATTATTAAATCCAATTTTAAGATTCTCAATACCTGTTGCTTGGGCTTCTCGCTGCTGTAGTTCAATGAGTAAATCTTTACTATTTTTGATAACAGCACGAAGTTCATCTAACTCAGCATCAACACCATTAGCGATGACCCCACCTTTGGCAACTAATACAGCAGGCTCACCCAAAATCGTTTTTTCAATTTGATCTTTTAGTAAATGACAAAGATTGATGCCTTCTGCCATTTTTTGTAGATACGCATTTTCGCTAGCTGCTAAAATATCTTTAACAGGAGCGAGTGCGATTAAAGCTTTTTTGAGTTGAACAACTTCACGTGGATTAATTTTACCAAGTGGCACTTTAGAGATCAAACGTTCAATATCACCAATCAGTCGGATCTGCTGATCGATTTGCGCACTCGTCTCCGTATTTTGAAGTAACCAAGTCACCATATCCAGACGTGCATCAATCGCTTGTTTAGATTTTAAAGGTAAGACAACCCATTTTTTTAGTAAACGTGCTCCCATGGCAGAGACGGTCTTATCCAACACTTGTATGAGTGGAATACCAGATTCATTGGGACTGTATAATAATTCTAAATTTCGGATTGTAAAACGATCCAACCAAACATAATTATCAATATGAATTCTGGAGATGGAATTGATGTGCTTAAGGTTGGTATTTTCGGTAGAGGCTAAATAATGTAGTGCCGCACCCGATGCAATTTGTCCTAAGATCAAGTCATCAACACCAAATCCTTTTAGGTTTTGAACCTCAAAATGAGTCAACAATTTCTCTTGTGTATAGTCTATGGTAAACGCCCATTCATCCAATGGAGAACAATAAAATTTATCTCCAAAATACCCTTCAAATTGTTTTTGTTTTCCTTTTGGAAAGATGATTTCAGATGGACGAAAACTTTGTAATAATTTATCAATATAATTGGCATTACCTTCCGAAACTAAAAATTCTCCAGTTGAAATATCTAGTAAAGACAACCCAAATTGCTCCTTTTTACCAAAAGCTATAGCTGCCAAATAATTATTGGATTTATGATCGAGCAGATTATCGCTAATGGCTACACCGGGTGTAACTACTTCCGTAACGCCACGACGAACAATCTTCTTTTCCTTACTCGGTTTTTCCAACTGTTCACAAATAGCTACTCGAAAACCAGCTCGAACCAAGCGAGGTAGATAAGTATCCAAAGAATGATAAGGAAAACCTGCAAGCGCAATATCATCACCACCGTTGTTTCGCTTGGTTAAAATTATTCCTAAAACTTTGGAAGTTGTAACCGCATCATCAGCAAAGGTTTCGTAAAAATCACCTACTCTAAATAACATCAACGCATCAGGATATTTCGCCTTTACTGCAAAATACTGCTTCATGAGTGGTGTTATCTTCTTATTTCTTTTTTTCGTGACCGTTTTTCCCAAAGTTGTCTAATTTAGATATAAAGTACTTCACAAAAATAAGAAAGAATATTTAGAATAATTCGTTTAATTTTTCACTATCATACCCTTTTTTCGGTACTTTCGTATCAATAAAAGATTCTACAAAATACTCACTCTTTTTGATGAACCTCATAGAATTAAGAATAAAACTGTCAACTAATGAATAATACGTTTTTAAAAAAAGCAATGCCACACTTTATTGCTGTTTTTACATTTTTGGTACTGTCCTGTGTTTACTTTAGCCCTCAATTAAAGGATAAACAAATCAGGCAAGGCGATATCGTTTCTTATCAAGCAAATGCGCAGGAAAGTCTAGAGGTAGCTAAAGAAACGGGGCATAAACCATTGTGGACTAACGCCTTATTTGGAGGAATGCCTACCTATCAAATTAATACCATTACGGACGGAAACCTTATTAATCATACTAAAAAATTACTGTATCTGTTTTTTGATCGTCCTATTGGAATGTTTATTATGCTAA
Organism: Saprospiraceae bacterium; assembly: GCA_020628085.1. Lineage (GTDB taxonomy): Bacteria > Bacteroidota > Bacteroidia > Chitinophagales > Saprospiraceae > JAHDES01. The sequence continues at coordinate 17,704 of JAHDFQ010000060.1, read as the reverse complement.
TGTTGGTTTTTTATATTTCGATGGTTTTATTTGGTGTTAATCCATGGATTTCAATGATTGGTGCGGTTGCATTTGGCTTGACTACGAATAACCTAGTGTTGTACGAAGCAGGTCACTTAACTAAAATTAAGAGTATTGCATTTCTTGCACCTATTGTTGTTGGAATTTTATTGGCTTTTAGGGAAAAATATCTTCTAGGAACGTTACTCTTTTCTTTGGGACTCGCCTTAAACATTGCTTCCAATCACGTCCAGATGACCTACTATTTTTTCCTGACTTTACTTATTTTAGGTGTAATTCAGTTGGTTGATGCGATTAAAAAGGAACGACTCCCTATTTTTGCGAAAGCTACTGGTTATTTGGTTGTTGGAGCTGTGCTCGCTCTTGGAACAACTGCGAGTAATTTATTACCAACGCTTGAATATTCGAGAGATACCATGCGGGGAAAGCCAATTTTAGAGAAAACCACTTCTGCTTCAGATGCGAACAGTAGTAGCGATGTTGAAGGACTAAATTGGGAATATGCTATGAATTGGAGTAACGGTGGCATTGATTTATTCTCTTCTTTTATTCCTGGAGTTGCAGGAGGTGGATCGGGTGAAAAGGTAAAAGAATCGTCGCCATTATATAAAGATCGAAACTGGAAACAAGTACTAAGTAGAGGTGGTGGTCGCGCGCCTTTATACTGGGGAGCATTGCCATTTACAAGTGGACCTATCTATTTTGGAGCGGTACTGTTTTTTCTATTTGTGATGGGATTAGTTTTGGTAAAAAAGAAGATTAAATGGTGGGTTTTATGCGCTGTATTATTAACATTTATGTTATGTATGGGAGATAATATGGCTTGGTTTAACAAACCTCTATTTGATTATTTTCCATTGTTTAATAAGTTTAGAACCCCTAATTCTGTTCTGACTATTACTTCTTTTTTGATACCATTTTTTGGAATATTTGTCTTATCAGGTATACTTAAAAATGAATATAAAAGAGACGATTTACTCAAATCTTTATATATCGGTGGAGGTGCTTTAGGAATTATTTGTTTATTCTTTGCTTTGATGGGTGGATCATTTTTTGATTTTACCTCACCAGGAGACGTTCGATATACACAAGCAGGATTAAGTGGTGAAGTATTAGTGGAAGCACGAAAGCATTTGATGCGTTCCGATGCTTGGCGATCATTTTTTCTGATTGCAATTTCAGGAGCATTGATTTGGGCATTTGCTAAAGAAAAGATCAACTCGACCATTGTTATTGTAGGAATAGCTGCACTGACATTATTTGATATTTGGGGCGTTGGACGTCGTTATGTAGATACAGAAGATTTTGTTTCTAAACGTAATTATGCTCAAACCTTTACTCCAACACCTGCCGATGAACAAATTTTAAAGGCTGAAAAAAGTCGTGGTGATTATCGAGTATTCGACTTGAATAATCCCTTTAATAACGCTACTCCTTCATATTTTCACAACACCATTGGAGGGTATCATCCTGCTAAATTACAGCGTTATCAAGATTTAATTGACCAACATATCAGTAAAAATAATCAGGATGTTCTCAATATGTTAAATGCCAAATATTTCGTATCACCCGATGGAAAAGTTCAAATAAATCCAGAGGCGGCTGGACCTGTTTGGTTTGTAGAAGATATTAAAAAAGTAGAAAATGCCAATGCTGAAATTGATGCGTTAAATAACTTTAAACCGAAGTTAACAGCAATCGTTCACCAAGAATTTAGTGATTACATCGACGGATTTAATCCACAAAAGCAAGGTTCTATTAAACTGGACAATTATCGTCCTGACCACTTGACGTATTCATCCAACAGCACTTCTGAACAATTAGCTGTCTTTTCAGAAATTTGGTATGGTCCCGACAAGGGCTGGAACGCCTATATTGACGGAAACGAAACAGAACATATTCGAGTGAATTATGCTTTACGTGCCCTAAAAATTCCAGCAGGACAACACAAAATTGAATTCAAATTCGAGCCATCTTCTTACACCATAGGTAAGATGATTTCTTTGATCTGTTCAATTGTTTTACTAGGCGGATTGATCGGCTTTATATATGTTGAAACAAAGAAGGAGTAGCAACATTCAATCTTATTAAATATAAGCAAAGGAGATCAGGTTTAACTACCTGATCTCCTTTTGTTGTAGTAAAAGTTGATCTAAAACGGCTTGATTAAATATTTCTACGCCAGTTTGGTTAAGATGATGATAGTCATAAAAATGAAGAGAATCTACTAGTTCAACCCTATCGTTGAAATTATAATAAGGACTATAATTTTCCATTAACGCATCATGTTTTTGAGGTTGAACTATACTTGAATAATATGCCCTAGTGACTGGGGCTTGAATCAGTATGAGTTCAATTTTCTTAGATAAAATCAGTTTAATATTTTCTTCAAATGCCTTGAGTTGATTTTGTTTATATTCAATGGGTTTGCTTGACGGTTTAAAGTAAGCATTGAATTCCGATGTTTTTCGTTCAACAAAGCCTCCAGATATATATTTATCTTTTCCTCTAACTGTTGGCTCTACATAGTCTTTGTCTAATCCAACTATTTTTCTAAATGCACCATAAATAAAAGAATTGAAAACTTTTAAATGTTGGTGTTCAACTATTAATTTCCATAAATAGTCGTAGTTATTATCATTTGCAATTAAATCTAAGGTAGATTCTACTCCATCTATTTCAAAGATATTAGGGTAAACTTCATAAATTATTGTATTGGGTTGGATTTGATTCAAATATCGTTTTAGTAAAACGTTGGTTTGTAAGTGCGATTGTGAACTAGAACCTAAATTAAAGGAACAAAATCCTGCTTTTTCAAATATTCGGACATCAAATCCTCGATAACAATGCGATGATCCTAAAAATAAAATATCGGTATTCTGGTGTAAGGGAATTTCTTTTATTTTTGAATTCAGATGTCCATGTTTACCAAGTGCGTAATTGATATTTAGTTGTAGGGGTTTGGGAAAAAATAGTCCAACAGATACAGTTCCAATGATATAGAACACCAGAAGGAAAAGCATGAATAGCATTATATTTTTTAGAAACCGAGCCATTTTTAAAATTGAAAATATATAAAAGGCGATTCTTTTGTTTTAGCAAAAACACCAATCAAAACTATGATAAAACTATAAAATGACCAACGTATATATCTTGGATAAGCACTTACGATTTTTTCAATTGCATATTGTTCCCTCCGTCCAATCCATTCTATTATTCCAAATATAATTATCAAAAATACACATCTAATTAGCACGTCTATATACACATATTCAGGTGTTTCAAACAAAGTTGGAGATAAAATTTTAGAATATATGAGTATGGCTTGATGTATATCGGTAGCCCTAAATAATATCCAAGCAAAGGTCACTAAATTAAATGTAATCAGCATTTGTACTATCTCTTTGAAGCTTGGGAATACTGAATTGGATGCTACAGTATCCAGATATGTACGATTTTTTTTCTGTAATATTAATGGTAAGAAAAATAGTGCATGTAATACTCCCCAACCTATAAATGTCCAGTTCGCTCCGTGCCAAAATCCACTAATTACAAAAACAATACAGACATTTCTAATGGTACTCCATTTGTTTCCTCGACTACCTCCAAGTGGAATATATAGGTAATCTCGAAACCAAGTAGATAGTGAAATATGCCAGCGTCTCCAAAATTCTGCAATATTTCTGGAGAAATAGGGGAAAGCAAAATTTTGTTGCAATCTAAAATTGAATAATTTAGCAGTTCCTATGGCCATATCAGAATAGCCAGAAAAATCACCATAAATTTGAAAGGCAAAAAAAATAGCTCCTAAATATAAGGAACTGCCCGAATAGGTGTCTGCGTGTGCAAACGCCCAATCTGCCATTTCAGCACAGCTATCAGCGATGACTACTTTTTTGAATAAACCCCATAAAAATTGTTTTAGTCCATCAACAGATTCAGAGTAATTGAACGTCCGTTTTTTATGAAACTGAGGTAATAGATGACGTGCACGTTCGATTGGACCAGCGACTAATTGAGGAAAAAAACTTACAAAAGCCAAAAAAGCTACAATGTTTCGGGTAGGTTTTAGTTGATTTCGAAAAATATCAATAGTGTAACTCAATGTCTGAAAAGTATAGAAACTAATACCGACTGGAAGAATAATTTGCATATGTGTCGTTTCCAGAGAAATGCCAAAGAATGTAAATCCCTGTACAAAGCTATCTATAAAAAAATTATAATATTTGAAAAACCCAAGGATTCCAAGGTTTGCGCTTAGACTCAACCACAGCCATCTTTTTTTTATTTTTGTATTTTTTGTCTGATCTATTTTTAGTCCAATCCCAAAATCCAATACTGAACTGAATACAATTAGTGCTAAAAATCGAACATCCCACCATCCATAAAAAATATAACTAGCAAGAACAATGCTTCCATTTTGATACTGATAGTTGTTGCGAAAAACGCCCCAATAAACGACAAAGACGATAGGTAAAAAGAATAGAAAATCAATAGAGTTAAACAGCATGAAATTAGTTTAAATGATACTGTCTAATAACGCAGCTACTTTTTTTGTTAGGCTTTGATTGGAATACTGCTGAATATGGCTGTTTACAGGATTTTGGAGATTTCCTGTTTTGTACTGTTGATAATAATCTATGATAATTTTCTTGATTTTATCATAGTCCTCGTAGTTTGCTCCTACTCCACCTTTCGATTCCAAAACAATAGTCGTCGCATCACTTTCTTCTGCTCCAAGTACGATGATCGGTCGTCGAGCGGCTAAATATTCAAATAATTTTCCTGGAATTCTTCCCAAAGCATTACTCTGTTGATTCAACAAAAGCAGCAAGAGGTTGCTGTTACAACACAATTGTAGTGCCTCTGACCTCGAAACAGAACCTACCAAATTCAAGATTCCTTCAATTCCGTTCAATTGAATTGCTTCTAACACAGAAAAATCAACCTGTCCAACGAGCTTGATTTCAACATCATTTTCAAAATCCTCTACTTCCTCGATCAAATCTTTAAGAACCTTAAATAAAACAGATGGGTTACGATCATATCCCATTATTCCGAGGTGCGTAAGAGTAAACTTTTCATCTATTTGTCGTTTGATATTTTTAAAATCATCCTGATCGTACCCCCAAGGAATAACAGACACGTTTTTTGCTCCAATTTCCTTCAAATCATTTTTCCAAGTTGGACTTACAATTGAAACAGCATCGGCATGTTTGAAAACGTCCTGTTCTAAACGATGGTGTTTATCGTCGGCCCATTTTGTTAAGTGCAATAATTGATAATAATCTACTTGCGTCCAAGGATCTTGAAAATCAGCTAAAAAAGGAATACCTGTTTTTTGTTTTAGCAAGGTAGCTATTCGAGTATTTGAATGTGGAGGGCCGTTTGAAAAAATAGCATCGACTGGATTTTCGTCCAAATATTGAAGCAAAAATTTTACGGAAGGTTGTATCCAAAATTTACGTGCATCAGGAATAAAGAAGTTACTTCGTATCCAGACAGAGAATTGATGCGCCAAACCAGCTTTTTCGCTTTTTGTATAAAACACATTATTGACATTGGCGTCCTTTTTCTTACCCGTTATCCATTTATAGATATGATAAGGCTCCCAGATTTTTTGTTTTAAAATGGTTATGCCATCTGGAATATCTTTATCATTACTGTAATCAATATTTGGATAATGTGCATCTTCAGCTGTAAAAACAATAGGTTCCCAACCAAAATGTCTGAGATATTTTGCTATTTTTAAGCATCTCAACACGCCAATTCCTCCACAAGGTGGCCAGTAATAACTAATAATTAATACCTTTTTACGCTTCATTTAACCCATATTTCTGCCGAGATTTATTGAGCAATGCCGTATATAAAATCCCAACTCTTTTAGCTGGCTTCTTAAATACGTCAATCATCCAGTTTTGAATAAAATAATCACTTTTCAATAGTTTTGGTGTAAACCATAAGAGGTGTAATATAATCATACCAATCAAAACAATAGTGGTCATCAAGAGAGAAAGTGAATTCGTTTTAGCAATTCCCATTTCGATTTGATCACGTCCTAAAGCAAAATGCGCCTTAAAAAACCAATCAATATTGAGTTTATAATCCGCTACTAAATGATCCATTTTAAGTAAAGGGTCGTATGCTATTTTGATACCATCCCTTCGCATCCTAACTTGAAGTTCTGTTTCTTCCCCATAGGCAACCTTGTCTCCGTTCATACCCAATTTGGTAGAAAAACCTTTATATTTTTTCAGCAAATCAACTTTATACGCCATAATGCCACCGCAAGCATATTCACCATTTTTTAATGTACTGATAGTTTTATAGCGCATTCTATTTGTACCGTATTTTTCTTTATACCAATAGGGCTTTCCGTGATGATACCATGGCAGATACATACCACCAAAACATTGATATTCTGTATTTTCAATTATCCATATAGCTCTTTCTACGAAATCTTTGTGTGCTTTGGCATCATCGTCTAGGTAAATAACCCAGTCTGAATTGGCTTCATAAAAACCACGATTTCTAGCATGACTCAAACCTTGATTTTTCTCTATAAATATACTAACATTTGGGTGTAATGAAGCGAAATTTTCGGCTACCTCCTGCGTTTTATCAGTTGAGTTATTATTGACAATTACGACCTCAAAATCATCAGAAGTAACCGTTTGTTTGTTTAATGAATTGAGGCAGTATTTCAATAGTTCATGCCTATTATAAGTGCAAATAATAACTGATATTTTCATCAACGTTTATTTAATCATATTTTTCATTAATGACCAAGCTTTTAAAAACAAATCATTAACCTCTGTTGAGAGTTTTAAATATAAGATAATTGGTACATATATTACTGTAATAATAGAGGATTTTACAACAATACTTAGTAAAGGATTCGAGATAGAAGGTAGCATATACACCACTAAATAGGTCAAAACAGCAATGGTGAGAACATACATCGTATTAGAAGAAAATGGATGAATCCTAAATTTTATATAAATAAAAATGAGTTTAACAATATTGAAAAGTGATAATGAAGATAAGGTAGCAAAAGCGGCACCATATAATTGATATTTAGGTATCAATAATAAATTTAAACCAACATTGAAAACGGCTAAAATAAGTATAGCTACTAGATTAAATCGGTAATATTTTGAGTAATTGATAATTTGAGTATTAATACTAGTTGCCATATCGAAAATTTTAGTAGCACCCAATATCGCAACAATCCAGAATCCTATGGTCATATCGAAGTCTCGTTTTGGCATGAGCAAAAATAAATCCTGAATAGATGAAATCACTAAAATGTAAAATAACATTCCAAAAAGGAGTAAATTAATTGAGGAACGCTTATATAAAAATGATGTTTGATCCATATCGTTCTCCCTAAGAGCTGAAGCAAGTAAGGGTGACGTAATTTGGATAAGCGCGTAAGTAGGAATAGCAATCGCATTTCCAATAAAAGCTGCAATACTGTACGCTCCATTGCTTTTGAAATCGAGTATGGTAGGAATCATGATTCCATCGATACGAAAAGCTAACATGCTTCCAATTCCGCTAAATACTGAAAAGAGAGCAAAAGATTTGATGTTTTGAATCAGTGGTTTGGTCAAAACTCTAGTAGACCACTTTAGGCTAAAACCATCCAAGAAATATATATAATAGACAATAGCCATAATGGCTATGATATAATTAATAATAATTCCATTGGCTAAAAAGTTAATGGAGATAATATCCTGAATTTTCAAAAAGACAAGAATGGGAAGACTTAGTTTGATAAAATTCTGAAAAATAGAAGGAAAGACAATGCGTTTAAAGTTGGTGGTATAATTGTAAAACAAAGAAAAAATAGTCACCAAAACCGCTAGAATACCTATTTTAAGAAACTGATCTAAATAATAGCTAGGTTTATCTTTATACAATTCTAATATTTGATCTTGCAAGAAAAATATTACACTCAATACTAGTAAACAACCAAATAAAGCAATACTGAATAATAATCCTAAAAACCCATTATGCTGTTGCTGTTCATTTTTAAACTCTGGGAAAAACTTTATTGCTACGGCTCCACTTCCAAGCAACATCAGGGGCATCAACAAAAAAGCAGTATCTATCATAAATCGAGCAAAACCATAGACATCCGTATCTTGTGAATAGATAAAAATCATACTGAATGCTCCAACCAGAGTTGCTGCATAATTCGTCAAACTCTGTTTAATCCCTTGTCGTTGGACAATACCCATGGTTATTTTGGTAAAGATTTAATATAGATGGAATCCATATTTACATGTGATGGAATTTGTTTTTCAATTGGAGGTAATTTCATATAATCTCCATAAATCTGCTTCAATATTTTGTCGTAATTGTGTGGAATACAAAATTGATGTTGCTCGAATGCATGTCTTTGAATGGGGAATATGTCTGAGTTCATCAAGAATATTTCTTTTTGTGTATGCACATTTACGAACGAATGACCTTGAGGTTGCTCGTCTAGTACAAATATATCAACTGCGACCCCTCGCTTTCCATCTTTACTGATTATAGAATATAAATCCATTACTTTTAAGAAGTTGTACCCCATTGGTAAAAAGTGAATAGTAGATGGGAAATTTTCACAAATACGTATCAGTTTTTCAACATCTTTCTTAGTCATCATAATATCTATGTCGTCATCCCACGGAATAAAACCATTGTGACGAATTGCACCTAGGAGAGTTCCATAACTCAAAAAGTAACTAAAATCATATTGCTTGGATAAATAGTCCAACATCAGTAAAATGTGTTGTGAAATATACTTTATTTGTTCTATTTTTCCTTCGATTTCGTCTCGCTTATCAGGGAATAGTTGATGTAAGTCATGCTTAGCAATTCCAGTTGAACGTTGAGATTCAATGATTCTATTATACTTCCTTACAAAAAACAGTGCTTTTATATTTCTAAAATTTTTCTTGAAAGATAAATTAATTCTCTTCCAGAATTGACTAAGCTGCATACACGACTATTTTATATTGTACAATTTTGTATACTTTCAATAGGTTTAATTTTTGATTCTTTTAATTCGGGAACTGCATCACGCAAAATACACTTTTTATTAATTATTATATGTAAATTTGCTACTTTCATAAAATCAACCAAATTAAACTGCCAAAATAAATTCCAACTCTTGGGTGCATCAAAAATTTACCAACAGATCAAAAATCGCTTAAAGCCTTACTATCTCCCGCTTTTACATAAAGCAAAGTTTGTAAGAGATAATAGAGCTTTTCAAAATCATGGAAATGCCGTTTTACTCAAGGCGAAAGCTGCCTTAGAGGAAATAGATGTGTTTTTTTGGTTGGATTTCGGTACATTATTGGGCGTGTATAGGGATGGAAAGTTGATTGGCCATGATACGGATGTGGATGTCGCTGTATTTTTGGTGGACTACGCTCCAATTATTGAAAAAACAATGGTGAAACATGGTTTTACCTACGATCGAAAAATAGTAATTGATGATGGAACATACGGAATGGAACAGGGTTTCTCATATCAAAATGTGAAAATTGATATTTTCTATTACTCAAAACAAAACAATCAATGTTACTGCCATCTTTTTCCATTGGACAACCAGAAAAATTATGTGGTTAGAGAGTTATATACGACGTTTACAGGGTTTAAAAAAATATCTTTTCTCGATACCGAATGGAATATTCCCAAAGACCCTGAGCTTCGTTTGACAGAAACTTATGGCGAGAACTTTCGTATTCCAATAAAAGATTGGTACACTCCAGATGCCGCCTTAAATTCAACTTTGATAAATAAAACCTGTCATGAATACAGATACAGCTAAAGTAAATTCGTCTACTTTTTGGGAAGCCTATTACGCCAAACATCGTGAGCCAGCCAACTGTTCTATGTTTGCTGCTTTTGTCAGTCCTTTTCTTAAAGAAGGAAAACGATTATTAGAATTTGGGTGTGGTAATGCACGTGATAGTATTTATTTCGCTCAACAAGGTGTCAACGTTCTCGCCATCGACCAATGCTCCAATGAATTAGATTTCTTAACCGATAAGTTTAAGGATTTAGATCATTTGAACTTCAAATCGGGTGATATGACCAACTTACCCGAATTAGAAGCCTCAGATTATTTGTATTCCAGATTTACCATTCACGCGATCGACAGATCAGGTGAACAACGATTGCTTCAATGGGCTTCAAATAATTTAAAGTCCAACGGATTATTTTTTATTGAAGTTCGAAGTATAAAAGATACCCTTTTTGGAAAAGGTGAGGCTCTAGCAGACAATGCTTTTTTTACCGATCATTATCGTAGATTTATCACTTTAAAAGATTTTGAACATCGTTTAGAATCAAATGGTTTTGATATTTTATATAGCCTAGAATCAAATGGATTAGCTCCGTATAAAGACGATGATCCTATCGTTATTCGAGTGATCGCTCAGAAGAAATAAATTAATAGAATTACTAATTTCTACATAACACAAAGCCCAAATTTGACATCAAATTTGGGCTTTTTTATAGATCAAACTTATTCAATCTTTTATGCAATTTTTTCTTCGTACAGACTAAATATAAAAAACCCCAACAAACAGAATACAAAAGCACAAACTGCCGAGAGTTGAACTCCTAATGGATTTTCTACGCTTTTTCCTAATAACAGCAAAGAAGGAAAGATCAAATTTGCAATGGAAATACCCAATTTCATCATAAAATTACGAGCGGCATAAAACATTCCTGCTTGTGCCTCACCGTTTTCTGCTTCGTGTGTGTGTACAATATCTGCGATAATTGCATTCGGAATAATCCCAAAACTCGCCAATGGAAATGCAGACAAAATAGCTAATCCATAAAATAAAATCATCTTAGGAATCGGAATCAAATGAATGCTAAAAGTCACTCCAAAAATGATACTGAATACAATAAAGGCTATCGAGAGCAATCGCTTTTTTCCTATTTTTTTGACGAGTAAATTGACAGGAACATAGAGTAAAAAACTGCATAAAAATCCGATACCTAAATAAGCGGTCGCAAATTCTTTTTCTAATCCCATTAATATCGTAATGTAGTAACTCACACCTACTTGTGTAAATGTTAATGCTAGCCAGTACATTAAATCAGAAATAGTGAATAATAGAAAATTTCGATTTTTAAAGACGCCAGATAAGGATTTACTCATTGATGTTTGCTCTATTTTTTGTTCACAATATTTATTCTCGTTCAAAAACAATAAAGGAATCAACATTAATATAAATGAAAGGATAGCAAAAATGGCAATAACGGTCTGAAATGCAAGAGTTGAGGATATTGTGTCTTCAAGTAAAGCTTGAATAGCATAAACACTATTTCCGATCAGAAAACCCATTGCCCAAGTCACTGAAATGATGGTGCTTATCGACATTCGATCATCGGGATGATGCCCTAATTCGCTGATTAATGCGGTGTAGGGAATTACGTAAATCGTCATTGCTACATAAAACAAAAACAATGTAATCGCTAGCCACCAACCATTCATCACCGCACTTGTGAAAGGCGGATAAAAAATCAAAAATGAGAATAAAGCAAAAGGCAAAATACCAATAGCCATAACTTTTTTCCGTTTACCGAAACTAGATATTGTGTTGTCCGACCAGTTGGCAATCAACGGATCTGTAATGGCATCAACGATTCGTCCACCAAAATTAAGGATTCCGATAATCGTCAAAAGACCCAATACTGAACCTTGGAAAATGAAAGTGGGAAAATTAGCCTCCGCTCCAGACTCCGAAGGCATATAAAAATAAACCAACAGATTTGCTGCTCCATAAGCCGCCAACGACCAGCCCAATTGACCTAGAGCATATATAATCTTGACTGATAAAGGTGGTCGTTGTGGTGCAGTATTCATGCTTTGCTTATTTATTATTCAACTCGTCAGATGAGTTAAAATCATCTGGTGCTTCTAATTCATCTGGTAAGTTTTAAACAACCTACTTTCCTTCGAAATTGGCCGTTCGTTTTTCAACGAAAGCCGTTGTACCTTCCACAAAATCGCTAGTATCCATCAACTCTCCAAAAGCATCGACTTCTTTGGCAAAACCGTCTTGATTTTTATCAAAATAGGCATTGACACATTCGATGACTTTGGCAATGGCAACAGGTCCTTTTGTCGCAATTTTCAATAATATTTCTTTGGCTTTAGCGACCTCCTCTCCTACTGGAACAACATGATTGGCTAAACCCAAACTTAGAGCTTCGGGTGCTTTTATCATATCGGCAGTCATCAATAATTCCATGGCTTTTCCTTTTCCAATGAACTGAATCAATCGCTGCGAACCAGCATAACCAGGTGTTAAACCAAGATTCACTTCTGGTTGTCCAAAACGAGCCTTTTCCCCTGCAATCCGCATATGACATGCCATAGCCAATTCGCATCCTGCACCTAAAGCAAATCCATTGACAGCCGCAATCACTGGCTTTGGAAACTGTTCGATTGCAAAAAATGTATCATGCCCTTTTTTCGCCATAGCTTTTCCATCATCAGAGGACATGCCTGAAAATTCTTTAATATCTGCGCCCGCCACAAAGGCTTTTGAACCTGCACCTGTCAAAATTACACCAGAAATATTGCGCTCCAAACCATCTTTCGTAAAAAAGTAATTTAGCTCGCTCATTGTCTGTGTGTTAATAGCATTTAGTGCTTTTTCACGATTCATGGTGATGATGGCGATTCCATCTTCTTCGGTGATTAATAGATTTTTGTATTGCATGTGTATTTAAATATTTATTTTTTTGATGGTTCTTGATTATTCTAAGCAAACATCTACAAAAATACCATCAGTAACAACTATTTGATCCGTGCCGAAAGGTTTTACTAAAGTACAACTAAACTTTCCTGATATTAATTTATTGTCAAAATCACATTTAGTAATTTCCAATACTCCACTCCCTTCTCCCAAGCCGACAAAGTAAGACTCAAACCCTTTAAAATACGTAAAGGAGAGTAGTCCTTCAGAAGAATCTAAGGTTGAAACATCATACACGCCTATTGGAATACAAGAGTCTGAATCCGCAACATTTAGCTCTAATACAATATCAAATCCCGACGATCCAGTTTGCATTCTTATTGCAAGTGCTCTTGAAACCCCTTGAGCATTAAATGGGGATGGGTCTTTAAGATCAAAAACTGCTTTTGAGTCATTATTTAAACCTGCTATTGGTAAAGTTACCATACTTCCGTCCTCTATAAAACTTATCTCTACGGTACACTCTGTTGGTGTTTCCATCGGGCTATCCTCATCCTTGGAACAAGAAAAAAATAGACTTGATAAAAGTAAGATAAATAGTAAATTAAAAATTTTCATTTTTAGATTAAACAGTTATTGATTATTAAATTATTTGAATATAAATTCTATGTTCGAATGGATTTATGTAACAAAATAGACCTTGCCATCACGTCCATTATTTCTCACGATTGATGATAGAAATTAAATCACTAATCTTATCTTGATTTTTTAATCATAGCAGATAAAATAATCATTAGAAATCATAGTTTTGACAGTTTTACTAACCCGCAATCAACCAACCTTCAAACAACAAGGGCACAATATACATCCAAAAGGTAAAAGTAGTGAGCACGCCTGCAGTAAAAATTCCACCATACACCATATTTTGCTTTTTTCCATACATGCCCACAATCATTACTAAACTAGGAATCCAATAAACTAAACTCATCACCATCGCTGCTCTAAAACCTGCCGCACCATATTCTTGAAAATTAGAGACCATGTAAAAAATTGCTACTAAAAAACCACCAACCATAAGAAGAATAGATAGTACTTTTGCAAAATTACCGTACGGATAATTGGCCTTAAAAAAGTCTTGCAATTGCTTGGCTATCAAGATAGCGAAAAAGAACTGAACACTCAATGATAGGGTCAACAACCCCATCAATAAACCTCCAAAAAGTAATATTGAAAACTCCTCTCGTTTTTTAACACGGATTATTAAACTCCATAATGCTGGTAATAAAAATGGTAAAAACAGAAGCATTCCTAAAAAAGTATAGATCAAGTAATCGATTGGAAACGCCCATGACCAAATCAGTCCACGATTGAAAATTGTCCAAATTATTCCTAAAGCTATAGGCAAGTAGATATAAATTGGAAGATGAAAAGCCGTTTTTCCATTTGGGTGCATAAATCGTAGATAAGTATGCAGTCCAACAACAAATATTAGGTTGGGAAAAGGCGCAACTAATACAGCTAAAAATGACGTGCCATGCACCATCCACTCATGACGTTTTGTAGGCTTTTTTAAATATAAAATAGATAGAATAAATACCAACATCTGAATGGCTCCAATCCAAATATCCGTATTCACTACTTTAGCAGCATTGACCATAAAATAACTAGAAAACAAGACTAAAACGCTCAAGCGCATCCGTTCTTCACTAAAAATTTTACTTCCGAATAGATAGGAATAATAAGTGCAGATCATTAAAAATAAACCTCCAAGTAATCTACACACAAATGTATCTTCAAAGAATAAATATGCTCCTTTATAAATCAACATTGGTAGTGACAGCATAACCGAAATTCCTTGATCTAAAGCGTTCGGAATATCACAAAAAGGCGCACCGACTCTTTCTAATAATGGTATTTCTACTTTATTCCACAACTCCAACACGTCATTCAATATCCACATATTAAAGATGAATGTCAGTAGAATAAAGCCCAGAAAAGTTTTATATCTTGTCGATAGGTTTTCCATTTCACAAAGAAACAAAGCATTCACCAATTAAACATATAAAATGCATAAAATAGTCGTTTTTGATGGTTATACTTTAAACCCTGGAGATTTAAATTGGGACGGATTGACAGCACTTGGAGATATACAAATTTATGATCGAACTCCAGATGATAAAATTGTAGAACGTGGGCAAGAGGCAACGATTGTTGTGGCGAATAAAACAAATTTGAACCAACATTACCTTGAACAACTTCCTCGACTGCAATATGTTTGTGTGTCCGCAACTGGATATAATAACGTTGATATTAAGGTCGCTAAAGCTCAAAACATTTTAGTTTCTAATGTGGTCGGATATAGTACAGATAGTGTGGCACAACAGGTATTTTCGTTTATTTTATACTTTAGTAATATGGTGGCTCAATACAATCAAACCGTGCAACGAGGTGATTGGCAGGCTTCCACAGATTGGTGTTATTGGGATCGACCTTTATCAGAATTGATGGGAAAAACAATTGGTATTTTTGGCTTTGGTAAAATTGGAAAGAAAGTAGCGCATCTTGCACATGCTTTTGGAATGAACGTCATTGCTGTAAGTAGAAATCCCAAAAGAGATGCGCAACCACAGGTTCGTTTTGTAGATGAATATACTTTATTTCGAGAAAGTGATTATTTGACTTTACATGCTCCGTTGACTTCCGAAACCAAGCATTTTATAAATGTTCAGAATTTATCTTTTATGAAATCCGATGCGGTCTTAATCAATACAGGTCGTGGCGGATTGGTACATGAATTGGATTTAAAAGAGGCATTACTTCAACGTAAAATTAGAGGGGCTGCGCTCGATGTTTTATCGGCTGAACCACCCCACCATAACCATCCACTCATCGGATTGGATAATTGTATTATTACTCCACATCAGGCTTGGGCTTCTACCGAAGCTCGACAACGACTAATGGATGGAATTGAACAAAATGTAAAGGCTTTTATAGATGGATACCCGATTAACTTGGTCGGTAAATAGACGAAACATAAATATAAAAGTGTTCGTAGAAATATCAATACTAAAATAATATCAAATATACCGTTTGCTTTAAAATAAGGCTTCTTTGATGATATAGAAAATACTTTTTTTTGTTTGGCATTCGCCTCAAGCCGGCTGGGCTTTTCATTTTTTGCATTGCCAAAAAAACGAAACAAAAAACGCTAGAATCTATAAACTCCCTCCGGTCAAACAGTATAGCTTCGACCTCACCGCCTCCAAAAAGCGACCTGTATATTTTTAGTTAGTACTGATTTTTTATTAAAATAAATTAATATGACCGATACAACAGTAGAAATTTTAGGAGTTGGATCAAGGATTAATCATCCTGCGTACGGTGATGGCGTTATTGTACGTTTGAATAAAGCAGCTTATGATGTTTGCTTTATGACTTATGGTGTCAAAATGGTTGCCAAGGACTATTCAAAGTGGGAAGTCATTGAGGCATTACCTGCAGAGGCTACGGTTACATTTACTGAAGCTGAACGTTCTTTAATGAAAATATTGAGAACTTGGAATGCGAGTAACGAAACAGTAGAATTAGGTGACAAATGGGATGATGGAACGATGGTTTTACAACCGAAAGACCCAAGTTACAAACCTAAAGAAATTCCAATAGATACCTTTTTCCATAAAATCGTGATGGTTCGAGATCGACTAAGAGTAATGGAACAACGTATTAATTCAAGTAAATTAACGGATGAAGAGAAAGTAAATTTACAGCAATACATTACCCGTATTTATGGTAGTTTGACTACTTTTAATGTATTGTTCAAGTATAAAGAAGACCATTTCAAAGGTTCAAAGAGTTAAAATTCATGGATAATCCATCTCAACCAAACAACCCTCTTCATGGTATAAAACTAAAAGACATACTCGTGTTTTTGGAACAACAGTATGGCTGGGATGGATTATCTCAAAAGATCAATATCCGTTGTTTTCAGAACAACCCTTCTATCAATTCTAGTCTTAAATTTCTCCGTAAAACGCCTTGGGCAAGAGCAAAGGTAGAGCAATTATATCTGCAAAGTGTGTCTTAAAAATGCTCATTTTCACATTTCTAAATATTAATGAATATTTATACTTAATTTTGCACTAAATTTAAGTAAGTACACTATAGCAAAAGCTGTACTCAAATATAGATAGATGTCAAAATTACCAAAAGCATATCAATTTGTCGATATTTCAGATTATGGTCGCCCTGTAGCCCGATTTATCGCTGAAAACCTCAAAACGACTCGTTTCACACCTATTGATGTGACCTCTTGGTTTATCATTTGTGGTATTTTCGCTGTTTATTGTATCATCAATGATTACGTCTGGGCAGCCGCATTTTTCCTTATTTTTAAATCTATTTTAGATGCTGCAGATGGTGAATTAGCACGTGTAAAACAAACGCCATCTTACACTGGACGTTACTATGACTCTGTTGCCGATATTATTCTAAATGCTTTGTTTATAGCTGCTATTTGGTATGTTACTGACGTGCATTATGCTTTTGCTATTTTGGCATTTATGGGCATTCAACTTCAAGGAACACTGTACAACTATTACTATGTAATTTTAAGAAACTCGGTCAATGGAGATACGACTAGTCGAATTTTTGAGGATTCTACGCCTGTTGCCATGAAAGGTGAAAAACAGCAACATGTTACCATTTTATACAAAATGTATAATTTTCTTTATATTGGCTTTGACAAGATCATTTATTGGTCGGATCAAGATGCTCGATATAATAAACCGTTTCCAAAATGGTTTATGTCGGCTGTCTCGTCGTTCGGATTAGGCTTTCAATTGCTCGTAATGAGCGTACTACTCGTAATGGGTTTACGTGATTTTATTATTCCCTTTTTTATTGGTTATACTTCCTTTATTGTTGTATTTATAGGAATTCGTCGCTTTGTTTTGAGTGAT
>JAHDFQ010000275.1 GCA_020628085.1 Saprospiraceae bacterium | reverse complement strand
CAACCTCGCTACCCAACTACTCGGATCTTCTCGATCAAACGTAAATCCTTTTCGGCGTAAAATTTCGAGCATGGCGACATTGCTGCTCATGACATGGGCATAGATAGAATCAAATTGCATGTCTTTGGCGATTTTGAGTATATAATCCGTTAAAATAGAGCCTAGTTTTTTGTGATGCCAGTTATCGGAAATGATAATAGCAAAATCAACTGCATTGTTGTCATCACTAGCGATACGAGCCACGGCTATAATTTCTTTTTCTTCTCCTGCCTCCACTTCGGCAATAATAGCCATTTCACTTTTATAGTCAATGACGGTTAATTGCTGGACTAATTTCTCTGAAATTTTAGGAATGTAACCATGAAATCTAGCCAAAATACTTTCGGCAGACAGCGAAGATTTGAACGCTACTGCCCGACCACCATCTAGTGGATGTATAGGACGAAGTTGGACTAATGTTCCATCTTCGAGCTGTATAGGTTTGATATACTTGAGTGGATAGGATAGTAAATTTTGCATGACGATGAATATTTATGGAAAGAATTTAGAATCCTCATAAGTAAGATACGAATAAGTATTTTATTTTGAGTTTTTAAATTATTGATTATTTATAAACTACTCATTTTAGTGTATTTATAGGATAAAACAAAAATAATGTATGGTGTTTAGACCGATTTGTAACGGATAATTGATACGCTGTTTTTAGGGTGTATATTTTGTTAAATTGATTTTTATACATGAACAAATAAAAAGAGAAGCTCGTTCTAGTGAAAATTCAAATGAGTGGTTTTTTTGTTTTTTTAAAACCATTTATGTGATCTAAAATCGTTTAATAATTATAACCTAAAAACAATTATGAAAAATTTTACATTTATTATTTTAGCATTTTTATGCATTGCATTAACAAGAAATACATCATTTGCACAAGTCACTTCAAAAGGAAACTTTTTGATTGGTGGAACATTGGGATTCTCAACTGCTACATCATCCGTGGAGCAAGATAGTGATGCAGGTTCATTTGAAGGAGAAGGCGCACAAGCAACCCAGTTTAACATCGCACCCAATATTGGTTATTTTGTAGCAAATAACATTGCAGTAGGAGTTGGATTAGATTATACATTCAATGAAACAAGAGAACCTATTGATTTTGCTGATCCTAATACTGATTTTTTAGAGTCCAATGATTCTGATTTGTTGTTTGGACCATTCGCTCGTTTCTACTTGCCATTGAAAGCGAACAAATTCTTTTTTGTGGAAACGAACTTAGGTTTTGGTAGCTCTTCGGACGAGTTTGAAACGTTAAATGGCAGACAAACACAATCGACTAATATTTTTGCACTGGGAGTTGGACCAGGATTTAGTATTGTATCTGGCGATGCTATCGGTATCGAAGCATTGGTGAAATATAACTACGCAAGAAGTAACAGCGATCTTGATATAGCAGGAAGTCTTACAGAAACAACGGCTATTACGAACCAATTAGACTTTTCTATTGGTTTACAATTCTACTTCAATCGTGTACGATAAGAAAAAACCACTATAAATTTTAAAAGAGCGGGTACTAATTTTAGTACCCGCTCTTCTATTCTAATACATATTCGTAGCAACCAATATCAGGCGTTGCACCATCTCTATTAATACCTTCTAAATCCAGCGGAATAGTAGAAAT
Source organism: Saprospiraceae bacterium (assembly GCA_020628085.1). Classification (GTDB taxonomy): domain Bacteria; phylum Bacteroidota; class Bacteroidia; order Chitinophagales; family Saprospiraceae; genus JAHDES01. Next base: position 1,377 of record JAHDFQ010000275.1, on the reverse strand, counting down.
AGGGATAGCTTGTTGTTCGGCAATCGACAGCGTATCCAGGTGATAATCGTCTTCGTTTGCATCTACAAATAGGGCATCACTTGGAACGGCATTGATACACGGATTACAAAAATCGAAGAAATTTTCATACCCTTCTTCATCGGTCAATTCATCGACTCGAACGATACAATTTTCAAAATCATAATTATAAAAATTGGGTAGCTGATCGCCTACGACATCAAACAAATCAATCTCGTCGGCACGAGACCCAAAGATGATCGAATTGCGCCAGTTAGCCGTTAAGGCATTGAATCTAAAATCTTGACAAAACTGATCCAAACAGAAGACATTAGTCATTCTGAGCGCAGAAGCATCCACACCATAGCTTGCCAAGGTACAATAATCAAAGTTATAAACACCACCATATTCTAGCTGCACACTATTTGATCCATTGTTATAAATCAAACAATTTTCGGCATCAATTTGTCCATGAATACCCAATAAACCTGCTCCTGCGGTATTATAAATCTGTGAGTTTTTGATGGTCAAATCTGCTGCGGAATCTACCCGAATCCCTACAATAGAAGAACGAATAATAGTATGATCTATTCGATTATTTTGACTGCCTGCACTCATCCGTATGCCACTCCATTGACCTGCAATTTCTTGAAATGGTTCTTCCAGACGATCTCCTTGTATAATAACGGGATCGTTTAAAGTTCCTTCAGAAATAAGCCTTCCATTATTTAGAAAAAAGAGTAATCCGTCGTTATAAAATGTCAAATTATCATCTACATCTGTCGTTGTCGCAATACCTCCATGTACGTAGATTCTTGTTCCTGCGGGCAAGCGCAACGCACAGCTATCAACCACCAAAACACCATAAATTACATAGGGCTTCGGGTCGTCCCAAACAATTTCTCCAAAGTCACAAGAAAGTAGGGCAATACCACCTTGATTAAAACGATTGGGAATATAATTGGCATTTTGCCCCCATGCTTCCAACAGTACTTTTTGCGTATTTCCATTGGTTTCAAAGACCAAATTATCTTCGATCACAAACGGACTTTCTGAAATATCTGCATCAGGATCAATGGTCACTTCTCCGAAGATATACAAACTGTCATTGGCTGCAATTTCTACATTCGTTGCTTCATTGGTTGGTATACCATCAATATTAAATCGAAAAACGGAGTTCTCGCCATTTTCCACCGAAATCCGACTGATTTGGATGGGTTGATTGTGTGTATTGTACAATTTAACTATCCGTGTAGCTGACCCAAGTGTGGTAAATACCGTATCGAATCGTAAGGTATCCACTGAAAATTCCAGTTGGGCGTTGCTATCCATAATAAAGTCCTCGTCTTTTCGACAAGACAAAATGGTAAGGACAACAGC
>JAHDFQ010000059.1 GCA_020628085.1 Saprospiraceae bacterium | reverse complement strand
CTCAACAACGATAATAGGTGGTTGTTAAGGAGGTGAAGTATATATAGAGTGCTGTAAAACAGCACTCTATATATACTTCACCTCCTTAAACCTCCAAGACAATTTTGAGCTGCGCTGGCTATTGCCTGCGGCAATACTGATGAGCAAAAAAACGCCCGACAAAATTGCAAACAAGTAGTATTTGCAAGTCAAAATCATTTAATGGATAATTCCGTTAAGATTTATGATATGTAGTATCGGAAAATAGATTTGTGTGTTGTTGGGCAAATATAGAAATATATCTATACTTTATTATTGTGACGGTCAAATTTAAAAAAGTTTCACAAATAAACCATTTAAATTTAAAATTTATTTACTTTTTTTCTATTTGTAATATTTACAAATGTTTATTTTTTAATTTAATCACCGTCTACAACAAATATCAAACCTAAAATTAGTCTCTCATCACCTTTTCTTGATGATTAATAGATTCTTCATGAATGGCCTTTAAAAAAACAGAAATAAACTGACTACTCAGACCTTTATCAGCACCTTTTGCAATAGATTTGTTCAAAATCTCATTCCAACGAGAAGGTTGTAAAATCGAAATATTATTATTTTTCTTATAAACACCAATATCTTTTGCTAAACTCATACGTTCCCCAAGCAGATCCAATAACTGATTATCTATGACATTGATTTGCTGACGAAGACCATCTAAATTTTCCAAAAATTGTACATCTTCGGTTTCACGAGTTCTGATAATTAATGAATCAACCAATTCTTTAAAAACAGAGGGTGTGATCTGTTGCATGGCGTCACTCCAAGCTTTATCAGGATCGTTGTGTGTTTCCGTCATTAATCCATCAAAATTCAAATCCATTGCTTTTTGGGCAACCGCATGAAGCGTATCTCTACGACCACAAATATGACTATTATCACAAATCATTTCTAAATCTGGAAAACGACGCATGATATCAATAGGCATTTGCCAACGTGGTTCATTTCTAAAATCAGAATTCCCAAAAGAAGAAAATCCTCGATGGATCATTGCAATTTTAGTAATACCAGCTTTATACATACGCTCTAGTGCACCTACCCAAAGCCCTAAATCAGGATTAATTGGATTTTTTATCATTACTGGGATATCTGTACCTTCTAAAGCATCTGCAATCTCCTGAACGGCAAATGGACTTACGGTTGTTCTCGCTCCAATCCAAAGCACATCAATTTGATGCTTAATTGCTTCAAAAACGTGATTCCTATTCGCAACTTCTGTGCAAACCTTCAAACCCGTTTCTTCTTTAACACGTTTAAGCCATTTTAAACCAATAACTCCAACTCCTTCGAACGAATTGGGTCGTGTACGGGGTTTCCAGATACCAGCTCTATACAAATCGACTTGACCTTGCGCCGCCAATTGACGAGCAATATCCATCACTTGATCCTCAGATTCTGCACTACATGGACCGGCTATGATAATTGGTGAACCTTTTGGTTTATTGAAAATTGGTTGAATTTGCATATTGATGTATTAGTAATTGACAAAAATAAATTTACATACTTAAATTCATTTTTTTCTTATTCTTAGGTTATTCTGCAAAGAAATAAAAATGATAAACTAAATACTAATCTAACTCTATAAAAGTTCCATACAGTCAAAAATTAACCTAATTAAGTGAAAATATCTAAACAAATAGATCATATTTATTACATTTTATTAATATTATGGTCATATTATTAGCACATTAATAGTTGACAAAACAACTAACTTTCAATTAAACAGATTGGTACATTTCTGGTTTTGAAAATAGAATGATCGCATTTTAACAAGATTTAACGTTTCATAATAAAAAATTTAAGTCTAAATCACAAAGGCGTATCGTTTGTATACTAATAAACGTTACAAGAACAATGAAATGAGAACGGTGTTCTTTTTTCAAATGATTTATTAAACAGAATTCTATGAAAAAATCAATAGGAATAATATTACTTGCATTAATCGCTGGAGTTACATTTGCCCAGAAAACAACCATCGAAGGGTATGTTTTTGAAGTTAATAACCGTGGATATATCGGAAATGCAAAAGTAGCCATTTTGGATGCCGAAATAGAAAGTATTCAAGTGGAAACGGTTACAAATGAAGAAGGCTTTTTTACTGCCCAAATTCCATCCTCCATAAAAGAATATATTGTAGTCGCCAATCACAGAGATTTTTTAGCGTCTGAAGTAAATGTAAAGGTTAAACCAGATGAAACAAAAAGTTATGCTAAAGTGGAAATGGAGCGAAAGCCTGGGTATATCTTTGATGTGACCGTAGCGGAAAACCGACCAGAACACATTAATGTTGACGCCATCACGGGTTATCGAATTGACATTTATAATAATACCACTAAAACTGAAGAATTGGTTTTAGAAGATCATCCGCATCCCACTTTTCAATTCAATTTTCTACCTGGGAATTACTACACGATTATGCTACGTAAAAAAGGCTATTTAGCAAAAAGAATTGAAGCCTACGTAGATATTGACGGTTGTATATTGTGCTTTGATGGACTTGGCAAAGTTGAACCCAATGTAACTGATGTGATGAGTCAAGGGAATGAAATTGGTACTTTTTTGGCAAATGTGGAACTTGATCCTATCGAAATTGAAAAGACCTTTAAAATTGATAATATCTATTATGATTTTGATAAATCTTATATTCGCCCAGATGCAGCTATTGAATTAGATAAAGTAGTGCAACTGCTAGAAGACAATCCTGCCATTACAGTAGAGTTGGGATCACATACAGACAGTCGAGGACGTGATGGGTATAATATGTCGCTATCTGATCGACGTGCAGCTTCTGCCGTGGAGTATATTATTAATAATGGGGGTATTGACCAAGAACGCATTACTTCAAAAGGATATGGAGAGTCCCAATTGGCTAATCGTTGTTCAAATGGTGTTAAATGTAGTGAAGAAGAACATCAATTTAATAGACGAACGGAGCTAAAAATTACGGGAATTGAAGTGGAAAAAGAGACTATTTTTGTCCCTCTAAAAAGGATTATTGAAGAAGATGCCTTATTAGAAGAGGTGTTAAATTCAGAAGTTATTGAAATAAAATCTGGAGAAGAAATTCCAGAAGTTATTCAAAAGCAATTGAAAGAAGGTGGTCAGTAAATATAATTTAAACTCAAAAACTCAAAATTTTGCCAAAAGTGGTTCTATAGACACACTTTTGGCAAAACATTCTTAGAGTGCATCCCATTTTCGAAGTTGCTTCACTACAGCAGCAAAGTCTTTCGGCAAATCTGCTGTGAAAGTAAGTATTTCGCTTGTCGTAGGATGTTCTAACACCATTCGATGTGCATGTAGTATAGAACGTGAAATCAAAGGTCGTTCTTCTTGCTCTTTACCCAAACGATATTTTTTTCCTTTGATTTCAGACAAAAATAGTGCTTCACGACGTCCATATTTTGAATCAACAGCCAAAGGATAACCGAGTGATTCAAAATGCACGCGAATTTGATGGGTTCTTCCTGTTTTTATATTCGCTTCTACTAAGGTAAAATGTTTAAAACATTCAATAACTTTATATAACGTCAAAGACGCTTTTCCTTTAGAAGTCACCACCATTTTATCTTTTTGGACTTCATTGTGTGCAATAGCCTTATTGATTTCTCCCTGCGCCATGTGCATCCGACCATCAACCAACGTATAGTAATATTTTAAAATCGTCCGATCTCTAAACTGCTTTGATAGATGTTTATGCGCTGCTTCATTTTTTGCAAAAACCATTAAACCACTCGTCTCTTTATCAATTCGGTGAACGGTAAATACCTTTTCTCTAAATTCAGATAAATAGGCTAATATATTTGGTTTATCAACAGCATACCGATCTGGTATAGCTAAATAAAGCGGTGGTTTATTAACAATTATGATATCCGCATCTTCAAAAATTACGACAGGCTTCTTTTTCATAATATCCGTTTATTAAAATTCAACTACAAAACTAATAAGTTTTGAGATACTTTATAACATCATTTTGTCTACAAAAAAATACAAGAAAGATATTTTGATATGAGTAAAATAATAAAACATTTAAACACATAAAATGTTATCGGAACAATTATTTGTTTTATATAGATTCATTTTTTATATTTGTAAAAAATATTTTGTTTGATGAAAAAACAAACCGAGAATAGAAAATACAATTTCCCTGATGCGGATTTATATCTTCAATGTTTAGAGCGTATCAAGTATGCAGCACGTGATATTGAAGAATTTGAAAGTTATGGTTACAGTAAAGATAGACTGGTCACCTTTAAATCTAACTGCGACAAATTTAAAGCACTTAAAGACGATGATGAATTGGTAGGTGATCAAATGATTGCTACTGAAAAAAAGTCAACGGCCGCCGAAAAACTTAAAACTGCTATTCGTTCGATAATGACACGTGTGGCTATGAAATACAGTAACCGATCTGGTCGATACCGTAAATTTGGAACAGCAAAAATGGGTGATATGACAGATGCACAATTGCTCTTTTGTGGGCGTCGAGTATCCCGTGTGGCTCGTCAGCAAATAGATTTTTTGGATGATGTCGGCGTCAATGATAAAAACATACAACGGGTCATGGATGCGTGTCGAGATTTTGAAAATGCCCTAAATATCCACCAAGATAAAATCTCTGAACGCGATATTTCTGTAGAACGCCGAACGGAACAAGGCAATAAATTATATACTGAATTTGTGGTTCTGTGTAATATTGGCAAAGATATCTGGGCAGATAGAGACCCCGTCAGATACGAAAACTATACTATTTACGAGAGCAATAATGAACAAAAGAAAGCTCGTAAAGCTAAAGAAGCAAGTAGAAAGTCTTCTACGACTAAAAAAAGCAAATAAACCATACAATTTTATGTAAGAAATTCATTTTTGGCATCAAACTTGCTATTAATTATGTAAGTTTTGGTTAAAAAATTGTAAGATTCGTTTTCCAAGCTCGTACATGGTACGAGCTTTTTTTATTTATGCTCACTTTAGTCTACTTCCTATCTTATAAAATTAGATATTTTCATATATTGTGACATTAAAAATTATATACCTTAATTCTTACAATCATGAAATTAAACATCTCTACGACCTATCTATTTGTATTTTTCATATTCAATTCGGTCATCTTATTTTCCCAAGCTAATAATTGTGGCGACGTTGAGCCTATTTTACAGTGTTCTATGGACGACACTTTTTGTTTGTTGGAATTGACTGATTCTCCTGTCATTACAACCAATTCGACCCTACCCGATTTAGAATATGCTATTGTAGATTATACGAAACCTTCTACCTCAGGGACGGGACCATCTGTAGTTGGGTTTGACATTGACGGTATTTTTATGCCAAACGATTTTAATCTGACACCGGGAACTAATTTTGGAGTTATCCCATTTGCATATGATTTGCTTGCGATACAAGAAACCCTTGATGACTTATTAAAAGGACAAGCCTTTCCTTTTCCACCTATTAGTTGCTGCCAAGCCGCCGCTGCACAAGGTCAAGATATTTGTGCAGATTTGAATGCCGCAGGAATCAATTGTGGTTCGGATGTCACTAGTCTACAACAAGCGTCCCTCCTTTTTGGTGTAGGAGGTGGAACGGGCGGAGATACATTATCAATTGTTGATGTCGCAGCATCTATAGACGCTACAAACACTGGTTTAAGTGATCCAAATACCCCAGCTGCATGTGGTGGAGGTGATAAAATCGCTTACGCTTACGGAGCAGAATGTACTTATTTTATAGTTCCACAAATGATCGTACGATCAATGCCACATAGCATGAATGAAACGATAGAAGCAGAACAAACCATCAGTTCTTCTTCTATCGTAAATACTCCAAATATTGTAGCTTATAATGCTAATATTTGTATCGAAATGACCGCTGGTTTTGAGACGGTGATCGGAGCAGATTTTACGGCTGAAATTCTTGATCCTTGTATGTAATACTTTAATTTAATCACTTCTAAGTAGTAAGAAAATGTTCTTTCAATTGAAAAGTTGGAGGAACATTTTTTTGATGTTATACCTCGTATTTTAAAGAAGGTACTTATACTTTCATTGCAATTAATTTAATTCGTATTTTCACAACACAATCACTAAAAAAACGGTTATATGTACAAACCAGAAACCATGAATCGAATTATAATTATTGCCTTCATCGCTTTCATCGCTTCTTGTACCTTCGTTCAAAAAGTCCAAGATGGAGATACTGCATTTGAACGCAAACAATATGCAAAGGCGGTCGAAATGCTACGCAAAGAATATTCTAAAGAAAAAAGTAGAGTACAAAAAGGAAAAATTGCCTATAAACTAGCTCAATCTTATACTGCTTTAAACAACCATGCTGCTGCTATTGATTGGTACAAAACGGCGTTCGATGGTGGGGCAGGTTTGGATGCATTGAAGGGGTATGCCTTTGCACTCAAAAAAAATGAACAATATAAAGAAGCACAAGCTAATTTTAAAGAATTAGGAATTGAAATCGGTAGTCCGTATGAATACCGAAAAGAAATATCTGCCTGTAAAATCGCTGCACAATGGAAAGAAGACGCTAAAAAGAGTAACGACATTGTCCAAAACATGGAATGGAATAGTTCTAAATCAGACTATGCCCCTACCCTTTTTGAAAATCAACAAATCGTATTTACCTCTGACCGCAATGCAGCCACAGGTGAAGAAACCTATAATTGGACAAACAACAGTTTTTCGGATTTATTTGTGGTCAATCCTTCTTTAGATAATGTACGACAATTTCCAAACCCCATCAATTCTACAAATAATGATGGTACGGCTACCTTCAATGAAGATTTTACGGAAATGGTTTTTACCCGTTGTTTTAACCAAAATAAATATCAAGATAAGTATTGCCAACTCATGTCCTCGACTTTAGAAGATGGTAATTGGACAAGTCCCAAAGTTTTAAATTTTATCCAATCAGATATTAATTACGGACACCCTTCTTTAACTAAAGATGGGAGTCAGTTGTATTTTTCCTGTAATGATCCTGAAGGTTGGGGTGGTTTTGATATTTGGGTCAGTACAAGAACGCCTGATGGCTGGTCTATGCCCGATTTATTGAGTCGAAGTATCAATACTGTCGGGGATGAAAAGTTTCCAAATATTGATGGTGATACGCTCTATTTTTCTTCGGACAATCACACAGGAATGGGTGGTTTGGATATTTATAAAACCTACAAATTTGATGATACCAATTGGGTGCCTGTACAAAATTTAAAAGCGCCTATTAATTCTGGCGCAGATGATTTTGGTTTTGTTATTGACTATGAAGCGCAACTTAATGAAGATCAACTACAAGTCGGATATTTTACCAGTAATCGTATGAATGGACAAGGTTTAGACGATATTTATCGTTTTGAAAAACGTGTTCCGCCCCCTGTCATTGAACCACCTGTTACAGAAAAAGAAGAACCCAAAGAAATTGTTTATCAACTTAATTTGACGGGGTATGTGGTAGAAAAAATCTATAAAATTCCAGAAAACCCCAATAGTAAAGTACTTGGAAAGCGTCCTATTTCTAATGCAAAAGTGGATATAAAAATTGGTTCTGATACTCAAACTGTTACTACTTCAAGTGATGGGAAATTCGAATTAGAATTGGATTACGACACGGATTATTACTTTTTTGGATCAAAAGATGGCTATTTAAATAGCGATGAACGATTCTCCACACGTGGCATTGCTAAAGACCCCAACAATCCAATTCAGGAATATGAAGTAGAAATTTTATTAGAAAAAATATTCAAAGATCAAGAAATTGTATTGGAGAATATTTATTACGATTTTGATAAATGGGACATTCGAAAAGATGCCGAACCATCCCTGAATAATCTAGTTAAAATACTCAATCAAAATCCAACACTCAATATTCAATTGTCCTCACATACCGACTGTCAAGGAAACCCAAATTATAACCAAACACTATCGCAACGACGAGCACAATCTGCTGTCAATTACCTCATCAATGCAGGTATCCAAGATCAACGCTTGACCGCTGTTGGTTATGGTGAAAACAGCCTTTTAATTGATTGTGTTTGCCAACGTTGTACTGAAGCGGAACACCAAGCCAATCGTAGAACAACGTTTAAAATTGTGGATTAGGGAATATTCGTAGTCCCACCTGGAGTGGATTTACGATTCTGACGAAAATAGAATTCCCTTTATAAATTCATATTAAATCAACTAAAACACGTATCTTTGCGCTCGTTTTGAGGACGTAAATGTTTTGTTTTAAACATTTGATTGCAATTCACAAGCTCGTTCCACCATAATTACATATTCAATTAGATTTTTTATACTATGATTACAGTTCAAAATTTAGGTTTACAATTTGGTAAAAGAGTACTTTTTGATGAAGTCAATCTTAAATTCAACAGCGGTAACTGTTACGGTGTGATTGGCGCAAATGGTGCTGGAAAATCAACTTTTCTAAAGATTTTATCAGGTGAAATTGACCCCAATCGTGGTAGTGTTTCTATCGAACCAGGTAATCGAATGGCGGTTTTAAAACAAAATCACTTTGAGTTTGAAGAAGAGGAGGTTTTGAATACTGTTATCATGGGCTATAAGGAAATGTATGATATTATGGTGGAGAAAAATGCCATATACATGAACCCTGATGCCACCGAGGAAGAAGGTTTACGTGCAGCTGATTTGGAAAATGAATTTGGTGAAATGGGTGGTTGGAATGCCGAAAGTGATGCCGCAGAGTTGTTAAGCAACATGGGTATTACAGAAGAATTGCATTACAAGCAAATGAAAGAATTGAGCGGTCAAGAAAAGGTTAAAGTACTATTAGCACAAGCTCTGTTTGGAAACCCTGATTTGTTATTATTAGATGAGCCTACCAATGATTTGGATGCGAAAACCGTTACTTGGTTGTCGGATTTCTTAGCCGATTTTAAGAATACCGTTATTGTAGTGTCTCACGACCGTTATTTCTTGGATATGGTGTGTACGCACATTGTAGATGTTGATTTCAATAGCATCAAAATCTATTCTGGGAACTATACGTTCTGGTACGAATCTAGTCAATTGATGGCAGCGCAGATGGCGAATAAGAATAAAAAGACAGAGCAAAAGCGTAAAGAAATGATGGAATTTATCCAGCGTTTCTCCGCCAATGCATCGAAATCTAAACAAGCGACCAGTCGTAAAAAAGCGTTGGACAAATTAAATATCGAGGACATCAAACCGTCTACTCGAAAATATCCATTTATTAACTTTAAGCCAGAACGTGAACCAGGTGATCAAATTCTTAGAGTTGATAATTTATGTAAGAAAAATGCGTCTGGTGAAGTCCTTTTTGATAAGGTTTCTTTCATTATGAATAAAGATGAAAAAATTGCTGTTCTTGCTGATAACTCTGCTGCTTTAACAGCTTTTTTCAACGTCATAGCAGGTAAAGATGAAGCGGATGCAGGCGATATTGAATTTGGTGTAACCATCACAAAAGCCTATCTACCCAACGAAAATGAAGAATATTTCTCGGACGATAAAGATGAAGATTTAATCAATTGGTTACGTGAATATTCAACCGATAAAGACGAGCAATTTATTCGAGGTTTCTTGGGACGTATGCTATTTTCTGGCGAAGAGGTCAATAAAAAGTCAAGCGTTTTATCTGGAGGTGAAAAAGTCCGCTGTATGCTTTCTAAAGTGATGTTATCTAATCCAAATTTCTTAATTATGGATGAACCGACCAACCACCTAGACTTAGAATCTATCACAGCACTCAATAACGGCATGAAAGATTTTAAAGGGAATATGCTTTTTACATCTCACGATTTCAAACTAACTAATTCCGTTGCCAACCGAATTATTGAAATCACTCCAAACGGTATTATCGACAGTTTAATGTCTTACGAGGAATACCTTAAATCTGATAATATTAAAGCACAACGTGAAAAATTAATGGGAATGGCAGTAGCATAATTTTTATCCATTGAAGAGTTGGTTTGAGCCAACTCTTCAATTTATACTACTTCGATTTCTTGACAAATTTCGTCAAAATCACGATCTGTTGCCCTTCTACTTTTCCTTCAATGTGTTCAGGGTTGTCACGCACTAAAGAAATACGACGAACCGCTACGCCTCTTTTCGCAACCAAGCTACTTCCTTTTACATTTAAGTCTTTGATTAGTACCACCGTATCACCGGCTTCTAGCTTAACTCCATTAGAGTCCAAATGAACAACGGCATCGTCATCGGGTAGCGTTGCTTTTGCCCACTTTTCTGTTTCCTCATCTAAATACATCATATCCAATAAATCCTGCGGCCAACCTTCTCCTCGCATCTGGTACAACATACGCCATGCCAATACTTGTACGGCGGGCACCTCACTCCACATACTGTCATTCAAACATCGCCAATGATTAAAATCAATCGTATCAGGATTCTCAATTTGTCCCAAACAATTGGAACAAATATGTGCTATACCTTCCGCCCCTTCTTGATCTGGTGGTACCACATACATCACTAAACTATCCGATGACTTACACAACTCACATACTCCACCACTCCGATTTTCTATAACTTTTTCTATTCTCATATTTTTTTGATTGCTTCCACAAATGTACATTTAAAATTTATGTATCAAATCATACAACGCAATGGCCGTTGCACAAGTCACATTCATCGAAGTTTTTAATCCATACATGGGCAAATGAATACAATAATCTGTTATTTGGAGAATTGCTTCCGAAACACCATTTTTTTCATTTCCAATTACTAGTATAACTGGTTTTTTAGGCTTGAAATCTTGATATATAATACTCTCATTTGTAATTTCCAAACCAACAAGATCGTATCGTTCTTTCAATTGACCCATCTCGGACAAATCACTAACCTTTTGGTAATCAATATACTTTAATGTAGATCGTGAAATGCGCTGAATTTGTTTGTTTTTTGGATCAAAATTACATTGAAATAAATATATTTTTTCAATATTCGCAGCATCCGCCAAACGGAATAACCCACCAATATTGCGCACATCTTCGACTCGATCTAAGAGTAATACTACTGGGTGTTTTTCCTTTTGAATCCGTTCTAATTCTTTATCAAAATACTTTCGCTCATCTTTAAAATTGAGCTGTCGAATCTGCTTTTTCATAAATAAAATTGTATCTTTTTATTAATTTAGCATTATTTTGTTGTTACAAATACGGTTTTGAAATAATTAATTTTGTATTCTACTCGTTTTATCTATCCCGCTATTGCAATAGACTAAAAGTTCCAACTCATTTTTTATGCTGCACAAAACATTACTATTTTTGATATGCTTGCTCCCTATCGGAATTGCTGCCCAGCAGTATTTTCCCGTAAAAGTAAACAATCAGTGGGGCTTGATGGATAGTAATGGTGATTTATTTATCGAACCCATTTACAATGCCATTGGTGAGTTTAAACAATTTGGCTATGCTGTGATGCAACGAAATGGTGGCGTCGGTTTACTCAATAAACAAGGAAATGAAATTATCCAACCTCAGTACGATGATTTAAAAGTACTCGATTCTACCCTAGTAGCCGTCATGGACAATCGAGAATGGATGGTGATTAATTTACAAGGAACAGTCGTTTTAAATAAAGGATACCAACGAGTTCATGTTTGGAATAGTCAATTTCTGGCATTCATAAAAGACAACAAGTGGGGTTTAGTGGATGTGGAAAGTGGTAAAATCATAGCTGACCCTACCTACGATCAAATTGATTTATTAAAAGATGCTTATTTTCAGACACAGAAAGAAGATCAAATTGGTCTATTGGCAAGCAATGGAAAAACAATTTTAGAACCTTTATATGAACAAGTATTTATTTATAATGAATCCTTGTTTTTTTACAAAAAAAATGGAAAATGGGGCGCAGTAGATGCTCAAGGACAGTCGTTAATCGAACCTTTATTTCCATCCTATCAACGTATTTCTGATCAATTTATCAAACTTCAACAGTCCAAACGTTGCTTCCTCTACTCTATTCCTGTCCAAAAAATTATTACAGGTGACGAATTTCAGAATTTCTACAATTTTGGAAATGGCATTGCTTTAAGTAAAAATAACCGCCAATTGGGTCTCATTGATACGACTGGTTTTATTGTGTTACCCAATGAATTTGATGAAATCCATGTCTATAATCAGGATTTATATCGAGTTAGTCAGAATGATCTTTGGGGATTGGTTTCAAAAGGTGGAAAGGTTGTCATGCCTTTTCAATATGACTATATTGCGCCACTTAACAACCAAGTTTGCGTGGTTAAAAAGAACGATTTTTTTGGTATTGCTAATTTTAAAGGGGAAGAAGTTGTTGCTACTGAATTTTCTCGAATTGAATTAAATGACAATCAAGCTAAAGCTTTTAAGAATGAAGCATTGAGTATGTTCCATTTTGATGAAGATGGGCAGTTGAAAGATCAAAATCAGTTCAAAAAACACATGACTATTCGTATTGGGAAACGTAACCAACGAGTCATTCGACGAACAGGCTGGAATCTGGATAGAGACCTCATGCAACTTGAAAAATTTGAATGGTTCTATTCTCGTAGAGCAGACAAATGGGGTTTGCGACGACTGGCTGATGGTGAAGTTCAAATTAAACCAACCTACGATTGGATTCAAATTGAACGAGATAAAGGATTTACGCTAGTTGGAATTGAAAAACAAAGCTATTTTAGTTTAGATCGTACTGATTTTCGGTTTGAAATGGTCTACGGTATCGTTAATAATGACGTTGGTATGCTGTCTACGATGGTGAACCTTTGGGATATTCGAATGTCTGATTTTGATGACGGATACAACGTAGCACGATGTCTTTTTAGCAATGGACGACATGGTTTGATTAGCAAGTTAGGCAAGGTTATTATCAAAGATTATGCGTATATCGGTGATTTTTATGATGGTGTTGCTCGTATGAGTGTAAAAGGAAAATTATCTGGCAAAATAAAAGCTGGAAAATATGGGATTCAAACAATACAATCTTATTTCGGTAATATTATGGCACCTAGTCGTATGACGGATTATACGAAGTATGACCTTCAATTCAACAGAGAAGCAGATATTACTTGCGAAAAATGTAATTGGGGCTACATAGATACCAGCGGAACGGTGGTCGTTCCTCCAAATTATAGTTTTGCTCGTGATTTTGTAAACGAAATCGGAATTGTTGAATTGGATAAAAAATGGGGTGTCGTTAACAAAAAAGCAACCGTTCTAGTACCGTGTAATTATGATAATGTTGATTTTTTAGAAAATACAGATGAAAAGATCATTCGTATTTCTTTACATCAACAAAAGTATGGATTGATTGACTCTTTAGGACAAATAACAGTTAGTTCTTCTTACGATAAAATTGGTGATTTTAGCGAAAACCGCTTAGCAGTTATGCTTAACAATAAGTGGGGTTTTGTCAATAAAAATGGCGTTGAAATTATACCATGTATTTATAATAAAATCAATAATTTTCATGAAGGGTACGCGACGGTCAAAAAAGGAAGTAAATGGGGTATTATTAACAAAAATGGAGATACGATCATTGAATTTGAACACAATCATTTAGGCAATGTTCGGGACGGATTAGTTTGGTTTCATGCAATGCAAGGAAAAGGATATATGGATGTCCAACAAAATATAAAAATTGAACCCATTTATCAGCGTATTCACGATTTTGAAGATGGAAAAGCACGGGTCAAATTGGATGGAAAATGGGGTATCATCGACACGAATGGCAAATATGTTTTAAAACCCAAATATGACAATATCAGTTCGTTCGATGCTAACGGATTAGCAGTCATCCAATATGGTTCTGATCGTATAAAATATGGTTTAATCAACACAGAAGGAGTATTATTGACATCTAAGGGATACAAAAAAATTGAACCATTTAAAGAAGGTCGTGCCGTCGTTTTGTACAAAGGTGATTATGGATTTATTGACACGAAAGGTCGTTTGGTGGTGCCGACTGTTTATTCCAAAGCATCTTCTTTCTCAGAAGGCCGTGCTGCTGTACAAAAAGATGGAATTTGTGGATATATTGATAGTCAGGGTAATATTATTGGACGTTTTGAATATTCTAAATGTCTCGATTTTTCAGAAGGAAAAGCTATTGTTTATAAAGGCTTGCGCAAAGCGGGTTTGATTGATTTAAAAGGAAATTATATCATTGAACCAAGTCTAAATCGCTTGCTTGATTTTAATGATGGACGTGGTTTAGTTAGAGATAGTAAGTATCGCTTTTACTATATTACCGAACAAGCCAGACTCTATGAAGGCTATTATCAAAATGCTACTGAATTTAAAAATGGGGTTGCCGTTGTTCAAATTGATGGTAAATGGGGTGTTATTAATCAGAAAGGAATCGAAATCGTGCCACCTAAATATGATAAAATTAGTGAATTTGATGACGGTTATGCTAAAGTGCGGATTGCTCGGTTAAGTGGATTGACTAATCTTGATGGGGAACTCATCGTACAACCTGATTATGAGTACATTAGCTATGCTGGTGCTGGATTATTTCGAGTTGAACAAGGCGATAAAATAGGCTATTTCGATACTAAAGGTACTTGGATATGGAACTTACAAAAGTAGTTTTTTGGCGAAAATTGGTCTTTTTCTACCCACATTCATATAATTTATTCGTTTTTATGCGTTTGTAGTGTTGTAAAATTCCTAATTTGGTGTTCATTCCATTTTTGGAAACTATTTAACCTAAACCTAAATTCTAATTTTAGTATGAAAAAAGCCTTACAATTACTTTTCTTATGTTTTCTTGCAGTTCCATCCTTTGCTCAAACCTGTATGCCTGATACGACGGTGGTTGACACCACAGGCGGACTTGGCGTTATTTTTCCGTTGCCTTACGACGAAACAACTATGACAGGTGGTTTGGAAATAACAGCTTGTCAAGGGTCGTATTATGAGCAGGTTTTTACAGCCAAAATTCCAGAATCTATTGACTTCAACGGATTTCCACTTGGAATAGACTATATGCAAATCAATGAGGATGGTGTTTTGAATTTACCTGATGGACTTGAATATGTATGTAATCCACCTGATTGTATTTTCAATGGTGGTGAATTTGGTTGTGTCCTTGTATATGGTGAAACAAACGATGCCGTTGGAGATTATGATATTAAATTGAATATTTTTATTAGTTCTTCTATTATTCAGGAAGATTTTATCGAGCCAGGTATTTTGTTTCCAGGTGAATATATTTTGAAAGTAGAAGAAACGGGTTCTCCTGATTGTTTTGTCGTTGGAACATCTAATTTGTTGAGTGAAAACTTAGCTATGTCCAACACTCCAAATCCATTTGGCGGATATACTCAAATCAACATCACTTCTGGTATCAATCAAGAAGTTCAGTTTCAAATCCATGATCTAGTAGGAAAACAAATTCATAATGAAACTATTAACATTGTTGAAGGTGAAAATATAATTGAATTTGACGGTTCTACTCTTCCTGAAGGGATGTACACCTACGGTATCCAAAAAGGAACAGAAGTTTTGACGAAAAAAATGATTATTAATAGATAAAGACTTGATGATCCATTAAATTTGGATTTTCATTCTACAATAAAAAACACACGCTTGGCTCTTTACATTTGTAAAGGATCAAGCGTTTTTTATTCCATAAACCTAAATTCCATTATTTATGAAATGTATTTATACCCTATTTATATTTATTATTCCATTGCTAGGTCAAGCCCAAAACTGTAATGATTGTACCATCAACCTCATTGATAATTTACCAGAAGATACGATTTATATAAGTGTTGTTCCTGATGCGACAGTTGGTGAATATTATGAAGAAAGTATTAGCTTCCGTTTACCTAGAACAACTGATCCCGTAGCGGCAAATGACCCAACTGTGACAGCAGGCATTACTTTAGATGCGATTACAATTACCTCGTTTACCAATCTTCCAACGGGTTTTGAATGGACACCCAATCAAGAAACCTATGATTTGCCAGAAGAAACAGATGGTTGTATAACGCTCTGTGGTTTGCCTTTGGTAGCAGGTCAATATGAAATGAAAGCCACCCTAACGGCGCAAGTCTCGATCATTACACAAAATACCTCTTTCACGATTATGATGAATGTACTGCCTGCGGTAAGTTCTACGGTCGGATTTGATCTGATTAACAATTCAGGTTGTGGAAGTGTGGAGGCAGCTTTTGAAAATAATATTCCTAGTAATGGCAATGAAGGATATAGCTATTTTTGGCAATTTGACAATGGACTAAATTCCAATTTAGAAAATCCACCTACACAAACTTATGATACACCAGGCACATATTACATTGATTATGAAGCTATTATTGACACCATTGGATTTATTTTAACACAAGTAGAAGTGATGACGGCTAGCTGTGATGATGTATCTATTCCACTAATTACTAATGGAAATCCAGAATTATATATTCGGATAAAAGATGAAAACAATGTACAGATTTATGAAAGTTCTTTTTTGGACGATACCAATGCACCTGTAACTTTCGATCTAAATCTACCCATGAGCGAAGGAAATTACACGCTCGAAATCTGGGATGAGGACGGAGGAATTGACGGACAAGATGATAATTGTGGAAATATTAATTTTAATCGTGGCAGTAATGGATTGTCCACTAACGGAGATGTTAGTGCTATATTTAATATCATTCATCCCACAACGACGATCACAGCACGGGATTCAGTTGTTGTGTTCCCAATTCCTGAACAACCTATTATTGAGACCAATGCACCTGATATTTTATGTGATGGAGAACGAGTCATTTTATCTGTTTCTAACTATTCTGAAAACATAGAATGGTACCAAGATAGTAGTATTATAGCCAACGGATTTGAATTAGATGTTACGGAAACAGGTCAGTATTGGGCAATTTATACGGATGAGAATGGATGTTCTGAAACTTCAGAAACCTTATCCTTCAACTTTACCGAAACGCCTAATGCACCCGTTTTTTCTAACGATAACAATCAACTATCTTTGTTTGAAGGAGTTGAATTACCCAATGAATATCAATTACAATGGTATGTGGAAGATGAAATTTTAGAAGGCGAAACATCCCCTTTTTTATGTGCTGAAATGACAGGAAATTATACTTTAGAAATATTAAATCTTGAAACAGGTTGTACTAATAATTTTAGTGCTTTAATTTTCTGGGATGATAATTTTGATTGTACGACGTCAACTGATGAAGTTGCTAAAACTAACATTGATGTTTTTCCAAATCCGTTTAACGAAGTAATATTCGTTGAATCCGACGAAGCTATATTGTATCTCAAACTTTGGAATAGTATGGGACAACTTGTTTGGAATCAATCCATTCCGAATACGCAGCGTTTTGAAATATCCACTTTTTTCTTAGAAAATGGATTCTATATTTTAGAAGTGGAGACTAAAGCTGGTAGTCAGTTTCAGAAACTGGTAAAAGAATAATGTGCTCTGGTGTTCACGTGCGTATGTAACAGATTTCTCAAATGTGAACATACATACAAACGTGAACACGCTTCATACAACTAAATTTCGTAAAATTGCCTCTTTCTAAAAACACGATTTATGCACAAATTCATATTCCTATTTTTTTGTTTGATTCCATTATCTGTAACGGGTCAAAATGACTGGAAGCACTGGAATTCTGTAGAAGGGAATTTCACCATTTTTGTACCAGGTGATATGCAAGAAAAAATTCAAACTGTCGAAACAGATTTAGGAACGCTAGAATATCATCAATTCTTTTATCAATCCACCGAAGAAAATCCTGAAAACTATATTTATATGGTCAATTACGTGGATTATCCTTTAGGGAGTTTGAGTTCTGATTCTTTAGAATTGGTCAATACGTTTTTTGAAGCAACCAAAGAAGAAGCTGTTGCAAGTGTAGAGGGTGAATTACGCTATGCTGACCCAATTAGTTTATACGATTTTCCTGGTCAAATATGGCGGATTGATTACAATGATGGGCAGGCTATTTTGAAGTCTAAATCTTTTGTGGTCAATAATCGTTTTTATAGTATTCAGGTGGCAACTTCCAAAGCCATGCGTTTTAATGATAAAATGAATCAGTATTTGGATTCGTTTAAGCTCCTCAATTAAGGTTTTTCAATGATCTAATAACTTAATTCTGTAATGATTTAATGCAAAACTTTATCCAAGCCGTCTTTTACACAATTTTAATAAGTCTCATAGATTTTAAAACTCTGTTAGCCTCTGCGAATCACTCTGTTTAACTCTGTGGTTGAAAAACGTACTTTTTTTACTTATTAATACATCAAAAAACTATAACTGACTAAACCGTTTCTTTCCAGCAACATAATATTTCCAAACAACACTCCTATTGTACCGACCTTCATTATTAGGTTCTCCTACTCTATTATTTTTAATTATTTTATTATAATACTTTCGTTTGTTGATCCACGTAAAAATAGAAAAAAAGAAAGACCAATGACCACGAATAATAGCCCAGATAGAGCGAAATTTTCCATCCAATAAAAACTTAAACACTGCTAATCCGTCTATGATTAGAATAATAGGAAATAACCAAACCAATGTTGAAATTGATTCATTTTTGAAGACCGTTCTCAACCGATTTCTAAAATTCAAGTAGACCTTATTTGGAGAACTATAATCGAGTGTTCCACCACCAACATGATAAACGACGGATTCAGGAACGACTGCAATGCCATAGCCTGCTCGTTTCATTCGCCAACATAAATCTATTTCTTCCATGTGGGCAAAATAACCACCATCAAAACCATCGAACGTTTTAAATAACGCTGTTTTGACTACAAAAGCCGCTCCACTTGCCCAGAATATTTCTTGTGTCGTATCGTATTGTCCGTTATCTTTTTCACAAGTTTCAAATATACGCCCTCGACAAAATGGATAAATCAGGCGATCTATATAACCGCCTGCTGCACCTGCATGTTCGAAGTATTCTTTTTGATGAAAAGCTCGAATTTTAGGTTGTGCAGCCGCTAATTTAGGTTGTTGTTCTAGATGCGTAATCATCGGCAACAACCAATTTGGAGTGACCTCAACATCTGAATTGAGTAAAACTAAATAGTCCGAATCAACACATTCTATTGCTTTGTTGTATCCCGCTGCAAAACCTAGATTTTCGGGTAATTCAATTATTCGGACGGTAGGAAACTCATTTTTTAGAAAGGTAATAGAATCATCCGTTGACCCATTATCGGCTACAATAATTTGGTGATTAGGATAGTTTGTTTCTAAAACCGAAGGAAGAAACTGACGCAGGTAATCCTTTCCGTTGTAGTTGAGGATAACAGTAGCAACTTCTGGTAGAAAGGACGGATTTGGATGCATCAGTTTTTAGAATCTAGGATGGATAACGCTACTTTTTTATCATTTTTCAGAGCAGCTTGTAAGGCTTCTAAATTATTATACTTTTCATCTTTTCGGATAAAATCTATACATTCCACCAGAATATCTTTTCCATAAATATCTTCTTTAAAATCAAAAATATTGACTTCAATCGTTCTAAAGTCGTATTCTTTTAAGGTTGGTCGATCACCAATATATAGCATCCCACCAAACTGTTTTTCATTAACCGTAACCTGACAGGCATAAATCCCATACGGCGGAATGAGTTTATGGCTACTTTGAATTTCAATATTGGCAGTTGGAAACCCAATGGTTTGACCAATTTGTTGACCACGAGCTACTTTCCCAGAAAGATAAAATTGATAGCCTAATAATTGGTTGGCGGTTTTGATATCACCTTTCTCAAGTGAAGATCGAATTTTAGTAGAACTGACCGTTATATCCGCAACGTCTTGTTTTTCAATTTCATACACATCAAAATCAAAAGTTTTGGACGCTGCTTTCAAATAATGAATATCGCCTTGACGGTTCAAACCAAATTTATGATCGTAACCAACGACGATTCCTTTCGGAGAAAATTTTTCAACTAAAAACTTTTGAATATACTCGTCCGCACTTTGTTGTGAGAATTCTACCGTGAATGGAATAATCACCAAATTATCAATACCAAACCGTTTGAATAAATCTATTTTTTCGTCAATAGTCGTAATAAGTTGTAGGGTTTTATCTTTCGGATAAATAATCAAACGCGGGTGCGGATGAAAAGTAATGACAATACTCTCACCATCATATTCGGCTGCCAATTCTTTAACACGCTCCAATATTTTTTGATGACCATTATGTACTCCGTCAAAAGAACCAATAGTCAACACAGACCGCTTAAATGGCGGTAAATCATCTAAATTTCGATATACATTCATCTTGATACAAATGTAGGAAAAGGAAAATTTTTATTTTAGTAATGAGTAAAAAATAACTATCACATTCATGACTGTCAAATTTAAATTTATACTTCGTTAAAAATACCTACCTGCGGCAGGCATGCTCGCCGATGCTAGGCATCGTCTGCGTTTTTTGCCTTGTCTAAATCTAAATTTCCCTTGCCAAAATGCACCACTTATTATTTGCTCATTACTTAACAAATTTAAATTGATTTGGGTTTACACTTCAATTATTTCTCTTGTTCTAGCTTTTGTACGATATGGGTAAACTTTTAAAGCTGCTTCTAAACAATCCATCGCTTGTTCTAAGTCCTGCTCATTTAAAACATAAGCAATTCGAACCTGATCTTGACCTACTCCACTAGATGCGTAGAAACCAGAACCAGGTGCCAGCATAATAGTCATGCCTTTATACTCAAAATCTTCCAACAACCACTGACAAAAATGATCTGCATTTTCAATGGGTAACTGCGCAAACACATAGAACGCCCCACTTGGCTGGTAGCAAACAATATCTTCCATTGCACTCAATCTACTATACAAAACAGCCCTTCGTTTAATATATTCGTCTTTTACATCCACCAAATATTGGTCTTTTACATCGATCAAGGCTTCTGCAAAAATTTGTCCCATCGTAGGCGCGCTTAATCGAAATTGAGCATATTTATTGATCGCTTCCATCACTTTAGGATTCTGACATAAAATATATCCAATTCGAGCACCACAAGCTGAAAATCGTTTTGAAACGGAGTCAATTACCGCCACATGATCTTCTAATCCTTCCAATTGTAAAGCGGAAAAGAAAGTTTCATCATCGTAACAAAACGCACTATATACTTCATCTACAAATAGGAAAATATCATGTTTTTTACACAAATGTCCCAGTTCCGTGAGTTTTTCTTTGGTGTAAACCGCACCCGTAGGATTATTAGGATTGCAAATCAAAATGGCTTTGGTATGCTCATCAACAGCGGCATCAAACGCTTCAATACTAGGTAAGTCAAATCCATTTTCGATATGACAAGTTAATGGTTTAATAGTGGCATTTGCCATTTCCGAGAAACCAATATAATTCGCATACATGGGCTCAGGAACGAGAATATTATCCACACTATCCAAACATGCCATCATTAACAATTGCAATGCCTCTGATGCTCCGTTCGTTATAAAAATATCTTCCAAATCTAACTGAAAGCCTCTATCTCGATATTGTTTCAATAATTTTTTTCTAAAAGAAGTGATGCCCTTCGCTGGTGCATATTTCAGAATCGGAATATCTGCATCTCGAACAGCTTGAATGGCTGAAGCTGGCGTCAAAATATCGGGTTGCCCTATATTTAAATAAAACACTTTTTTACCTTGCGCTTCCGCCAAATTAGCCGAAGGTGCTAATTTTCTGATGGGCGATTCATACGCCATTCCCGATCTTTTTGATAACTTTGGCATGATTTAATGCTTTTAATAATTAGTTATTTTGATATACCAAACAACTATTATACCTTTCAAAACAAAGACCCTCAAAATTAGAAATAAATTGTAGAGAACGTATGATATCCATTCAAAATATTCTTCCCGCACCTATAAAAGAAACGACCTATAACCCTAACTCACAAGTTTGGAATTGTTCTTATGAATTAACCCAAAATACTAAATATTTAATTAAAGCACATTCGGGAAAAGGGAAATCTACATTTCTACATTCGATATATGGTCTTCGGACAGATTATGATGGTCTCATTAAATGGAAAGATCAAAATACTCGAACCTTGCAAGAAGATGATTGGGTGGATATTCGGCAAAACCAACTATCCATCGTTTTTCAGAATTTACGGCTTTTTCCTCAGTTGACGGCTAAAGAAAATATTTTGATTAATCTACATCAGGAAAACGTAAACGATCAGAAAATCTACGAATATTCAAAAAAACTAGGCATTGATTCTTTATTAGAGAAAGAAAGTGGTTTGCTTTCTTATGGGCAACAACAACGCGTGGCAATCATTCGTGCTTTAATGCAACCGTTCCAAATGTTGTTATTGGATGAGCCATTTAGTCATCTAGATTCAGAGAACACGCAAGCGGCTGTCGAATTGATTATAAATCGTTGTGCAGAGCAAAAAGCAGGATTAATTTTGGTCAGTTTGGGCGAAGATTTTGGTATTCCCTTTGATCAGGTTTTAGATTTGTAGAGATTTCAGTATTTACGAAAAAAGTAAATTTAGTAATTAACTAATTATCAATAGCTTATATATGTTCAACGTATAAAAGTTAAAATACTTTTAAAAAAAGTTAAAATTTATTTGACAATTCGCACATAAATATCCTATATTTGCATCGCTTTAGAACGAAAAAGCAATATCAAATTATGCGAAAGTAGCTCAGCTGGTAGAGCACAACCTTGCCAAGGTTGGGGTCGCGAGTTCGAATCTCGTCTTTCGCTCTAAGAGCTTTCTTTTTTAAGAAAGCTTTTTTTGAGCCTCTTAGTTTAGACTAAGAAAATTCAATGGATGCCCGAGTGGTGGAATTGGTAGACACGCCGGACTTAAAATCCTGTGCTCTTCGGGGCGTGCGGGTTCAAGTCCCGCCTCGGGTACTAAAAGCTCTAAGCTAAGCCCTTATAAATCAGTGATTTGTAAGGGCATTTTTTTTGCAAGTAACGTTACAGTCACGTTTTTTGATGAAATAATATGCAAGGTAATGAAAAAAATGACATTATGTAACTTCTATTTATTCAACTAAATTTTGATGCTCGATTTATCCTAAAATAAATTGATTATCATTTCCATATAGTTTTAATATTATCTTTTGGCAATATTCTATAGATTCTACTTCTTTCCAAGTTTTTCCTTTAATTATACTACGAATGGTTTGGTTTGTAACATCTAAACCAAATATTTTTTTTATTTTATCTGGTTTCAAATTATGAATTAAAGCTTTTGAAATTCTAATTTTCAAAACATCATTGTTACTCAGTTTATTCGATGATAATAAATTATTGGCAGCAGCATGTTTCATATTTTCTTGTCTTGTCACCCACTCCAAATTATCAAAACAATTATTACTTTTATTACCATCAATATGATTTACTTCTTTGTCATCTGAATAACCATCACAATATGTTTGAGCAACTAATCTATGAACTTTAAATATTTGACGTTCTCCTTCTCTATTTGTTAATGTAACTTGAACATAACCTGTATCTGGTGTGATTATTTGAGCCAATACTTTTGGTCGAATAGGTGATTTATAACTAATCACATTGCCATCAGGTGTAATCTTATATAAACCCTCGTAGCCTTTAATCCATTTGATTTTTTTGCCCTTATAACAAGTATTTACTTGCTGAAACCCTAAACCATCATTACTCAATAAAAATGGTTCAGATTGTCTAATAAACTTGTCTATCTTGTCTTGATACAAACCATCTGACATTTTATTTATGAAGTTTTTGTAATCATTGACCTGACTAACAATATAAACATTCAAAATATCATCATTATCGAACAAATGAAAAACATAAGCAACATTGGATTTATCATTTGTTGTTTTTACGTAAGCCCACTTTTGATTATCACCATTGATGATAAATTCAACTCTTTTTGTAATATTCTCCGTCTGAGTATTAATTAGCCAATTTTGACCTGCCCCTCCAAATTGAAATAAAAATAAATCTAATTTAGCATCGTTTTCATCGAAAAAATAGAATTGACCAGATGGAGCGTGAATTTCTGAACAACTATATTTGTTTGAGCCATTTTTTTTAAGTTGGCAAATCTCTTTTAAACTTAATAAAGACATTTTATTTAATAATAGGTCTTTTTAAGTTTTTTTTTGGTATGTCATTTTTAGATAAAAAAAACTGTCAAGATATAGTATTCAGCCCCATCCAATACTATATAATTGAAGGATAATCATACTTTTGGCTATATAGAATTGTTGTCAACACACCTGCCTGATAAAATAACAGAACATAAGAAAACAGATTGAAAAATGTCTTAAATTTTTCGTTGTTTAAGTTCGTGTAATAACATTATACTATTTTTATCTTTTTCATTCTTACTTAGTACTATTATCTTTTCTGAGAATATAATAGCAACTAAATTCTTCGTACTCTATGTATCCTTTTTGTCCTTTAAAATCATAAACATAAATCTTTCTGACACCATTTTTTCTGAAACTTCTAGTGAATTAGTCAACTCCCAAGTAGAACATTCTCCAGTATGGGTTTCTAAATAAATATTTCCTTTGTTTTTAGTATTTGTAGTTACAACCACCCTGTTAGGTGTATAACTTGCACAACTAGACGACAACATAAGTATATAATATTGCATTGTAAATATTAGGTCAGAGTGTTTTCACATCCTTTCATTTTTATTAGAAATTTTAGTTTTCGAGTTATTATCTTCCTAATCTACAGCTTTATAGATAAAGGCTTGATTTTTATAATAATATTTAAGTTGTTTTTTATCAAAATTGATATTTAAGTCAATATTACCTATCTGACTACTATTACTCGATTTAGTAAAATTTGTGCTAATTTTTTTTCCATTGACTCTATAGCTAAAGCTATATTTATTATAAAGTTGGGTCATCAACATAGCCCCTCCACAAGTATAATTTGCTTGGATTGGAAAAAACTCCAGTGTTGTCACCAAACCATTTTCATTATTCTCAAACCTGTTTCCAACAATCCAATCACAAATCTCTTTTTGTCGTCTTTTTTCATCTGATTGTTTTTTTCTTCTTTCTAGTTGGACTTGTTTTTCAAATTCCTTTCTTGTCAAAGGTTCGTTGTTTGGAATTACAGGTACTTTAGTCCTATTATCACCCAGAATATATTCCTTATCACAATCATCTACACAATAGATAGTATTACCTTTAATTAAATTTCCTGAATTAATGTACCAAATATTATTTTCAGTAGTATCATAACCATCAGCATCCATATAAGGATTATGTTCTGTTAGTGTCATTATACCTCCTTTAATACTACCTTCAAAAAAAGTGTGTTCTAAAAATTCATTATTACCTATATAAAATCCATTGACTTTATTAGATTTTATTGAAATTTTTATCGCAGTTAAAAACTCATCGCAATTATACCCAATATAACAATATTCACCATCGTTAACCACAGTAGTAGAATCTATATTTAATAATCTTAATGATTCTTCTAAAGACAATAATTTAAGTTTTTTTACATTAATCCAGACATTTGCATTCAATTTTGAGTTAGGAAATATTTTAAACTCCCCTCGTGTAAATGTTGTATCATTAATTAAAAATGTGTCTGAATTTAATCTGTAATCGCTACATCTATTAACAATAGTATCATTAAAACTAAGGAAATATTGATCGTCGATAGCCTTACCTTCAAAGTAAATATCTTTATCTAAATTGAAATATATCCCTTTACTATTTTCTTTATTTTGACAAGCAATTATTGGAAGTAAAATTAATAGAATTAGGCTCTTAAAGTTCATGTTTTTTATAATATTTTAGTTATCAATTAAATCTATTTTACGAGATTTTAGTTTTTACAATAATTTCCAAACATCTCCAAGAAAAGTGTTCTCATCGCTAAAATCATAATATTAGTAACTCTATATGACGTATTTCAACACCTTTAGCTAAATACATTACTTAAACTGAAACAAAAGATAAATTAGTTTACTTTACTATGGTTTACACCTTGATACTGGAGAATGTCATTAAATTTATCAACAATTATTGTCACAATATCACCATATGGATGCTCCCTTAAAAAAACAGAAGCTCTTCCATCTTTATAAATACTAATTCTATCTACTGTATAACTTTTTTTTCCTCCAACATATACAAACATTCTATTACCATAGCTATCAAGACGAATCTTTATTTTGAATACAGTACTTATAAAATCACCTCCATTGAGATAACTAATTACATCTTGTTCGCTCTTAAATTTACTAGCGTCTCTTTCTTTTCTCCATTCCTCTTCATACCTACGAGCTGCATCAATTCTGCGTTGCTCTTCTAACTTTTCTTCTCGTTCAATTTTTGCATATTTTTCTGGATTCCTTAATTTAT
>JAHDFQ010000058.1:5766-26555 GCA_020628085.1 Saprospiraceae bacterium | reverse complement strand
CTTACTTTGGGATCTGAGATTTTAATTTTATTAACTAAACTATGATATTAGAACTATGAGGAAACATAATTTTAAGCAGTTGATTGTTTGGCAGAAGGCGATGGACGTAGTGGATTTAGCCTATAACTTTATTGCTGATTTACCAAGTACAGAGCGATTTAATCTGATTGACCAAATTAGAAGATGTTCGGTTTCTATTCCATCTAATATTGCGGAAGGATCAGGTAAGAGAACGAATAAAGACTTTGCACGTTATTTGAGTATAGCACTTGGTTCTGCTTACGAACTCGAAACTCAGTTAATCATTTGTCAAAGACGAGCATTTGGAAACCAACAATTACGAATTGAAACACTAAAACTATTGGATGAGGTTCAAAAAATGATCTATTCTTACCAAATAAAGATTGAGAATACCTTTAAATAAAAATACTCAGCAATCGTATTCTCAAGTCTCATTTCTAAAATGAAGCGTAGCGAAATCTCTCTCAAAGCAAAGCGTTCTCAAAATAAACTATGAAAAACAACTTACAATCCATTAAACAACGATTCGGAATCATTGGTAATTCAGCAGCTCTTGAACAAGCATTGGGGACGGCAATGCGGGTGGCAAAGACTGATTTGTCGGTATTGATTCGAGGAGAAAGTGGCGTTGGAAAAGAAGTCTTTTCGAATATTATTCATCAATTGAGTCCACGAAAACACGAAGGATTGATTGCCATCAACTGTGGAGCGATCCCAGAAGGAACGATCAATTCAGAGTTATTTGGACATGAAAAGGGAGCCTTCACAGGGGCAGCGACAGAACGAAAAGGATATTTTGAATCCTATAATGGTGGAACAATCTTTTTAGATGAAATTGGGGAAATGCCCTTGGATACGCAAGCATTTTTGTTGAGGATATTGGAATCGGGTGAATTTATTAGAGTAGGTTCATCGAAAGTGATCAAAACGGATATTCGAATAGTAGCAGCCACAAATGTGGATTTGGAAGATAAGATTCGGGATGGTAAATTTAGAGAAGATTTGTACTATCGGTTGAATACTGTTCCGATTCGAGTGCCTGCCTTGAAGGATCGTCCAGAGGATATTTATATGCTGTTCCGAAAATTTACCTTGGACTTTGCTTCTAAATATCGTAGCAATCCGATTCAACTGGATGAAAAGGCAAGACTATTAATAGAAAACTATAGCTGGCCTGGAAACATACGAGAACTCAAAAATGTGGCGGAACAATTATCTGTATTGGTCGAAGATCGCCTCATAACGGCAGAACATTTAATGACGCTTGTGCCTAATATTATTCAGCGAAACTTACCTGCTTTACGCAATCAAAAAACGAGTGAAGACACCCTTCAAGAACGAGAAATTTTATATAAATTACTTTTTGAAATGCGTAATGATTTGAGTGAGGTTCGAGAAGATTTGAATGACGTAAAATCACTCATTTTGGGTTTAATTCAGACTAATGATTTGGAAGTTCCCGACGTACAGCAATTAAAACAATTGAAAGAAAGTAAACTGCCGAATACACGTCCTAATTACGATTATGAACGCTCATATTCCGACTACTCTGTTACTCAAAATCGTTCTACAGAACCCATCCACGATTACAATGATGACCTTCCAATAATTCTATCTCAACAATCAGAACGAGATAATTTTGAATCTACGGAAGTGGTAGAAGAAAGCCTTTCTTTGGCAGATATGGAGAAAGATATGATCAAAAAAGCATTGAAAAAACACAGTGGACGACGCAAGGACGCAGCCGCAGATTTAGAAATTTCAGAACGAACATTATATCGAAAGATTAAACAATATGAGTTATAATGGCTCAATGAGTAGCTGTTTCATGCAACCTTATTAAACGGAAAAATGTCTTTAACTCGATATCTTCAATGCTTAACTAAAAACTAAATTTAATGAGACATTTTCTATTTACAACCTTAATAATTATTGTATTTTCGAACTCGGCTTGGTCACAAAATACCAAAATCTATATTCCTGCTAATCAGACTATTGAGCTAGATTATCCCAATTTCGATATGTTTACAGCGACTGTTATCAATAGTAGCTTTAAAGACATTGACGTTGCTGTTCTTTCTAAGAATAATAACGAACAAATTAGAGGATTTGGACTAGGTGTAAAAGGAAAAGCAGATGTTATGGTCGAAGCTGAGAATAAATTAGTTCTCAAAAACGGGTCTAATAAAGATATTTCCGTTAAATTAAAAATAAAAGAAGCGACACGAAAAGAATCCTTCTCCGATGATTCAATCATTTCATTTACATTAAAAAATACTACAGCTAAATCTATCCCTCTACTGATTCCCTCTGTAATGAATCCAAATTTATCTCCTTATTCCAATAGCGGTGTAGATTTGAAAATAGGGCAGCAAATATTTTTTAAAGAAAAAGGAAAGAAATATTTATTGTTAACCGTAGATGAAACTATTGCTCAAGATTCAACCTTGGATGTTGCTAAAATTTTAAAAGAAAGAAAACAAGAACTCGGTTTATAATATTTTATCTGTAAAAATAAATTTGATGTTATTCAAACGACGACTTTTATGCTTGACCATTGCCAGCTTTTTATGTTTAGTTTCCTGTAAATATTCTTTTAAAGGAATCAGCATTGATGATGATGCAGATACCTATTCAGTTGACATTTTTAAAGTCAATGCCGCACAAGCCCCTGCTTTATTAGGTCAAATTTTTCAAGAACAGTTGATTGACAAAATTCGTCAAGAGACTCGATTGAATATTGTTGATAGAGATGCCGATTATGAAATTGAGGGAACCATCAATACGTATGCTGTTGAACCCGTTGCCCCGACTGCAAATACGACTGCGCTGAACCGTTTGAATATGTCTATTGGAATTGATTTTACAGATAATTTAGATGAAGAAAAAAGTTGGAAACAAAACTTTTCCTATTTCTTCGATTTTGATAACGAAACCAATCTGCTCGACATTCAAGATACTGCTATTGAAAGTATTAATGAACAACTACTAGAAGATATATTCCGAAAAGCATTTACCAACTGGTAGTTAAGTGAGGGGTGCTAATTAGTTGGGTAAGTAAATTTGAGATTAAAAAAAACTTCAGACGCCTTATTCTGCGGCTCTTTCAGTTTTTTTTAATCTCTTTCAGAGAAAATTTTCTGCCCGATTAATCCCCTAGAACTACTAAATCATGATACATGTTTGTAAGTAAGCCGTTTTAATTGTAATTTTAGCATAAACAGACTTTCATCTTTTATGACCACTAAGTTAGATATTACAGCAGAACAGCTAATTGAATATTTAGAGCATCCTAAAGAACTTCAACACGTTAGCTATACAACATTAAAAAATTGGTCGAACCTATTCCCGTTTTGTCAAAACCTTCGATATTTAGTCGTTCAAAAAAGTAAAATGGATCAGCAAAAAGCATATCCAAAAGACTTAGAATTGGCTGCCACTTACAGTATTGATCGTTCTTTATTACATCGACAAATAGAACTTCATCCACTAAAATATCATACATCTGAAGATACGCTAGATCTGGAAGAAGATACACTTATTTTACAAGACATTCCCCAAGCAGAAACTATCATTATAGATCAAGATCAACCGACTGCCTCTACCCCGCCTTCTGATAATTTTGAATTTATTATACCTGATGTGGCTGCAAAAGAAGAAACACCAGTTTTGGATTTGACACAAGATAATTTTATAGAAAATAATTCTGAAACATCCGATACTTCACCAGAAAGTGTACCAGATCATTTAGAAACAGAGGAATTGACGATCATTGAACGTTTATTAAGTGATATTCCGAGGGTTGAAATAGAAGAAGATGATGAATTATTGGAGGAACAAGCTGACCTAAATGATATATATCTTGATCCACCTATGGAAGTTAATCCAGCAATTGAAGTATCAGAATCTGATGAAGAACCTAATTTAATTGACGTTATACTAGATTCAACACCTGTTGAAGATGACGATAATCATGCTGCGTTTAGTCTTGGCGAAATGGCACCAAAAGGCTTAAATGAGCATGTTTCTTCACATGAAGAAATTCATAATTATGAAGAAGAAATACGATTTATTGAACCAGCCGATCCAGATGAACAACAATCTGATATATCTCCTTCTTTAGAAGAATTACCTAATATTGAATCAAAGGAATTAGAGAAGAACAAAGAAGAAAAAGTTGATTATAAAAATCCAATTGATACTTCACCACAACCTGTTCCCAAGCAGTCCTTTAGCAGTTGGTTAAAAAGCTATAAACCAGTTAGTGCGATCAAAACGGATCCTTTAGAGAAAATAGATAAACCGGTGCCCACCATTAAAAAGAAGAAATTGAAAGTCAAAAAAGTTGATCTCGAAAAAAGAAATAAAAAGATCAAAAAACTCATAAAAGCCAATAAGAAAAAAGCAAAAGTTAAAAAAAAGAAAAAAGTAAATTCACCAGCAACAGAATTGGCAAATAAGAGTATAATGGACAGCGAGGAGATTATTTCTCAAACTTTAGCCGATTTATTGGCTGCTCAAGGCTATTCTGACAAAGCGATCAAGATGTATGAGCGTTTAAGCTTGATTTTTCCCGAAAAAAGTAGTTTCTTTGCAAACAAAATTAAAGAATTGAGTTATTTTAATGAGTAAATACTTGAATTTAACTCCTTTTATACATTGAATCATAAATTAATATTACGATATGGTAGGTATGACCGTTTTAATAGCTCTAGTAAGTGTTTTACTAATGGGCGCTGTACTAATACAAAATCCTAAAGGAGGTGGAGTAGATTCTACTTTCGGTGGAAACGCTTCAAACCAAATGTTTGGTGCTGCAAAATCAACTGATTTTATTGAAAAAGTAACATGGGGATTAGCCATCGCTTTATTTGCTTTATGTATTATTACTACTTTAATGGCAGGTGGTGATGCAGGTGCAGCAGCAGAAATTCCATTACAATCACAATAGTTTTAATATCACTATTGTACTAAAAAAGCTCTTCTGAATGACTTCGGAAGAGCTTTTTTGGTTGGTTGTAAATTTGAATGTGATCTACGGACAGCCACCAATAATGGCTTGAAATTCTGCACCTAACGGTACACAAAAATTAGGTAGCAAATCAATATCTACAGCTGCATCAAATGTAACGTTACCTGTGTTTGCAACCGTTCCCGCAGAAGAAATATTATTAGAAACTTGATAAATACCACTAGCAATGGAAGCACTGTTTTCAATAATATTTACGGGACAATTCACAGCACAGCTTGGTTCATCAAAAGTGAAACTAGCTGTACATAAAACTCCACTACTTCCACAGGATGTTAATCCTGTATTGAATACGCCTGGACTATCGTTAGCTGCAACTACCCAACCTCCATCTTCTTTTTTTAGGGAAGCACCAATTGGCGTACTAGACGATTGTACCACACTAACATCAATACTCGTCATTCCAACTGCCGATCCGTTGGCTGCGGTCAAACTGCCTTCATAAGAAATAAATTCTATGACTGTTCCATTTGGATCAATTAAAGCAATGGCATCGGCATGTGGAGAGCCTCCACTTCCACCATTCTGAATACCCGTTGCATCAAAACTCAAGGCGCCACAACCCATTCCGTCATCTCCTATCATTCCGCTTAATGCTATCGTTTGATATAAAATATTCGTCATATTTCCGTTATATAATTCTAGCGAATAGCCTGCTAAATCTACGCTAGATAATGCCGATACTTCTATAAATTCGCCCACATCTGATCCATTATTATCATAGTGAAACTCACTAATAAACGGAACAGAAGGAGGTGCACTATTGCTCATGACATCTTCTACAGTAACCGTCAAATTAGTTGTTCCATCTCCAACTACATTTATCATCGCACCAGAAATGGTTATACAACCACCCGAAACAGGATAAGCAAACGGGCCATAAGTAACTCCATCTACTGTAACATTAACTTGTGAAGAAAGCGGGTCTTGATAGGTAAAACAAACATCTAAATCATAAGTATCATCACCTAAACAAGTCGGTGTTATTTGTGTAATATTGATTTGACAAAATGGAGTGATACAATCTGGTTCATCAAAAGTGGTTTCGTCAAAACAAGCCGTGGACGATGTACCACAAGATGTCAAGTTTGTATTGATGATTCCAGGTGTTTCCGAAATTGGCCCAACCCAGCCCGAATCTGTTTTTTGCAATGATTCCCCAATGGGAGAACTACTCGGTTCAGATACTAAAATATCGGTACTCATAATTCCAGTTGCTACACCATTAGATGCGGTTATTGTACCTTCATAACTGATAAATTCAATGACCGTTGTACCTGTCGCTAAAGCAATTCCATCTGGGCCATTATTCTGAATACCCGATTTTAAAAATTGAATAGCACCACAACCACTTCCAGCATCAGGAACAATTCCTGTTAAAGGAAAAACATCATAGGAACTTGCTCCATTATAAAATTCTAAAAAGTAATTACTCAAATCTGTTCCAGCAGGTGCAGTAATTTCAACAAACTCACCCGTATCCGTTCCTGCATTATCATAATGTAACTCAGAAATAAATGGCTCTCCCATCGGTGTAGACATTCCACCTGCATCTTCTACTCGAATATTTAAACCTGTAGTGGCATCACCGATTGCTCCAATTGTTGCTCCGTTGACCGTTACACATCCACCAGACACCACAGGATATGGATAGGGTCCAAAAGTCGTTCCATCAATAGTTATATTTACATTTGTGGAGTTGGTATTCATATAATTAAAACAAACTTCCACATCATAAGTATCATTCGGAAGGCATGTCGTATTGACACTATTGATAACGATATCACAGGCTTGAGAACAATCAATAGGCGCAACTGTCATCACATTACTCATACACGAATTATCTACAGCATCTCGAACGATAATATTAAAAGGTGCTGTGTTGGTGTTATTTGGAATAACAACGTTAATTGGAGAGGTTGTTCCTGTTCCGATGACGGAATTACCATTAGAAATATCCACCACTTCTAACATTCCGCTCGTATTTCCTGCGGCTACATTGATGTCGAACGTAAAATCGCCATTTATACAATTTTGGTTACCGACAGTAGAATTGGTTATGACACAATTGCTCATAAAATCTAATTCCAATTGCATGATAACAGGTAAATGATCTGACATTTCATACAGTTGTGTTTTGACAGGACTATTTCCCGTAATGACTTCTGAATTTAGTACTTTAGAAGAACCGTAAGCCTCATAACTATTAGGTACATAACTCGTTTTATTTAAACCTAAATCAATCGCATCATTAATTAATATAAAATCAAAACGATCATCTAATCCACCTCCAGGTCCACCATTTCCAAAGACATCATTGGCTGAACGAGTCGCTTGCGTATATTTACAAGTATTAGAAGTTGAAGAACTATTGCGTGTCCAAGCCCCTAAAATATCTACAAAATCCTGAGAATAAGAGGAATTATTCATCAACAAGTCATAAGCAGGTTCTGTAGAAGGTTGTTCATCATAAAAATTAAAATCACCACCAAAAATGATATTATCTGTCGGTTGAAGGTTATTCTCAATATAATCCATGGCATCCAAAGCACTTAATGTTCGACGAACATTATCATCTAAAACCGACGTTGAACCTGTCGATTGTCCACTTTTAAAATGTCCTACAAAAAAATGAATCTTATCTTTTTCTGCTGGATTGGTTGGATTAAAAATTTCTATTTCATAATACGTATTGGTACGAGGAGCAATATGCGTTGTACCGTTGGTGGAAGTTGCAGAATTTACTCTAGGAACTTCAACTTCTTGGAGTAAAGTGGAAATATTAGTATTATAAAAGATCATATTTCCCAAATTACCTCCATATCCAGTAAAATTAACAGCTTTATCAAATACTTTTCCGAGGCTATTTTGATTAAGTTCTGTCAAAAGCTGCGATGCTCCTGCATTACTCTTCATTTCTTCCATCAAAATTATATCAGCGTCTGAAGCTTCCATGATTTCTCTGAAAGCTATCGCTCTAGCTGCGTCATTTCCATCAGGGTCGGTATTTGAAGGATTGGGATAATTAAGAATATTATAATAAATAATATTAATAGTATCTTGGGCTGCGATCTCCCCTATGGACATAGACATCCATATCATAATAAGAAGTAAATTTCTAATTACCTTGTGCATTTTATTTTGTGTTTAAAGTATAGGTAGCTAAGTGTAAGATTACACAATTGCGTTTAAATTTGTCTGTAAAATAGTTAGATATAGTAATTTCTTGGTTAAGTAACGATCAAATAATAACTTCCGCATCTTGCTTATGATCTTTTAAAGCCATATTTCGTTGAAAAGCCTCGTGATAGCTAGGCTATCCCTACGTTTTTCGCCTCATCTGACTTCAAAATTTCTATTTCAAGATATCGGACTTATTTTTTGTCCGTTACTAAGGTAGGGTTCATATTATCGGGGGAACAAAAGTATAAAAAATTAATTTGAATTAAAATATATCAAGTAAAAATATAAACATGAAACGAATCAAAGGTATCGCATTAGTATTTGGAACGTTGTTTATTGTTGCCCTAGCAATTGTGTTATATAATTTTACGTTTCTGAAAAGAGCCTTAACTTATCCATCAGGAAAGGATATTACTTCAAGCCAATGGTATACGCCTAAAACGCTTGTCAAAGGAAATTACGCAAAAGCTATTCCAAGCGCAGATTCTACTGTGATTTCTGAAAATGTTTTGAAAGAAATCAGTAAATATTGTGAAGATCGAAATTCTAGCGCTTTACTTCTATCTTATAAAAATCAAATTATTCTTGAACAATATTGGCAAGAAAAAGATAAAAATTCGACAACTAATTCCATGTCCATGGCAAAAACTATTATTGGAATTTTAGTGGGAATTGCTATTGAAAACGGATATATCAATTCGGAAAAAGAAAAGGTATCGACTTATATTTCAGAATGGGCAGACGATGAACGGGATCAAATTACCATTGAAGATTTATTATTGATGCAATCTGGACTTCGCAATGAAGACAACGTAGAAGAAGTGACTTCTGATATTATCCGTATGTATATCGGAACGGATGTTGTAGACGCAGCATTGGATGTACCTGCCGTTAAACCACCCAATATGGTTTATGAATATAATAATGTTAATACACAGATATTAGGTATTATTTTAGAACGAGCGACAGAACAACCTATCGAACAATATGCTTCTGAACAATTGTGGAAAAAAATTGGTGCAAAAGATGCGGGTTGGTGGCAAGATCAAGCAGGTGGAATGCCCAAAACATTTTGCTGCTTTTTTGCTAGTCCGAGAGATTGGATGCGTGTTGGTCAACTGATTTTAAACGAAGGTCGCTGGGAAAACAAACAGATTATTCCTACTGTTTGGTTGAAAAAAATGTTGACACAAAGTCAACTAGAACGTGATTATGGCTATCATATTTGGACAAATTATGAAGATGGTGGGCGACGAAAAAAGCATCGAAAATCACCATACTTAACCAAGGTCATTAGTATTGACGGCGCCAATAAACAGCATGTTTTTATGATTCCTGAGTTGGATATAATTGCCATTCGGGTAGGTAATAAACCGAAAGAATGGGATGAAGCGTTTATAGTGAATCGTTTATTTGAGGCAATGCCCTAAAATAGCAAAGGCGATGATGTGTTCATCGCCTTTGCTACCATTCTAAGGATAAGAATTTTTCTCTGCTTTTTGCCAATTTTCTAAATTAGGGCAGGTATTATATCTATCGTCGACTTGAATAAATGTATTTTCAATTCGTTCATTTACCCAATCGTTAATGAATACTGTTTTTTTAGATTCTAAAGCAGCTTTCTGGATTTTGGAATAATCCTGCTGCAAATTAGCTTTATGTGGTTTTGTACGAGATTTGACTACGACTAAGCGATATGCTTTCTCACCAGTAGGTAATTGAAATTCAATTGGGGATGAAATCTCGCCAACTTCTAATGTGTCAATAGCAAAATAGACATCTGGATCTAATTCCCCAATCTCGAAAAAAGTATTTCCGCTTTTAGGATTGACCATATTTCCATCATTGTTATAACTTTGCTGTTTATCGTCAGAATGCCTTTTTACCGCAGCCGAAAAAGATAATGAATCTATTTCAATTTCATTTCTGATGGAATCTAAAGTATTATACGCTAGTTCATAATCCGCTGATGTAATTTCTGGTTTCACCAAAATATGGCGTGCATGAATCGTATTTCCACGTCGTTCTAATAACTGAATCAAATGAAAACCAAATTCCGTTTCTACCAATTCTGCAATTTCACCATTTTCAAGACCATAAGCAGTTGCCTCAAATTCAGGAACAAAGGTATTTCTAGTTGCCCAACCCAAGTCTCCACCTGCACGTCCCGATCCTGGATCATCCGAAAAAATGCTAGCTAATTCTTCAAACGATTCTCCGTCATCAACGATTCGAGATCGAATATCTTCGAGTTTTAAACGAGCTTTTTCACGCTCTTCTTCGTTTACTTTTGGTAAATAAACGATTTCTCCTAGTTCCACTTCAGAATTAAAATAGGGTAAACTATCTACAGGAATACTCGCAAAGAAATCCTTAACTTCAGAAGGGGTAATTTTTACGGAATTCATGATCTGTCCCTGCATACGTTCCACCGTAATCTGATTCTTTAAATCCGTTCTAAACTCCTCCCGCACTTCTGCAATAGACTGACCATAATATGCCTCGAACTGACTCACATCATTGTTCATATAACTCAAAATACGTTCGATACGAGCATCTAATTGAGATTCGACTTCCTCATCTGCAATCACCAAACTATCCAAACGAGCTTGATTTAACATAAGCCGTTGTGCTAATAATTGATCCAATAAATAGCACTTAGCATTCGGATCGCTCACGCCCTGTTGCGCAGACATCAATGCATATTGCTCTTCGATATCTGATAATAAAATAATTTCAGAACCAACCTTTCCCACTACTTGGTCAATCATGACCCTATTTTGGCTGTAGCCTATATTGATAACTACAAAAAGTGCCGATACGATACCTATTAATTGCTTCATTAGTTGTGCTATTTTGAGCAAAAGTAGCTCAATTTGTTTTTTCTTAAAAATTAATTATTCTTTTTCGTAGCCTTCATAGTAATACGACTGCTCAATTCCTTTAAATATAACTTCTCGATTATTAACTTCTGTCGTCAAATGCGCTTCAAGTAGAACCCTTAATTCTAAATCGTTGATTGGACTTCTTTCCATAGCTTGCAAATAAAGCGTTTTATCTACATTTTGCCAATTTACAACCCTCTCTAATTGTCTTTTAAGTATCATATCTAACCAGATTCGCATCGATCTTCCATTTCCATCCATAAAAGGATGAGCAATATTCATTTCTACATATTTTTCAATGATCTGTTCAAATCTATTTTCTGGTAGTTTTTCAATCTTGGCTAATGCTTCCTTTAAATAAAGTGCATTTGCAAATCGAAAACCACTTTTTGAAATATTTTTTTCTCTTATTTTACCTGCAAACTCATGCAAATTCTTAAATAAGTATTTATGTATTTCAGTTAAGCCTTTTAACGTCCCTACCTCAATTTTATCAATATCCTTGGACTCGAATAATTGGTAAGCGTTATTAAGGCTTTGTTTGTCAATGTTTTTCATTGATTTGGTTGTATCGTTAAGATTTCTTTGAATTAACCAACTAAATACACTGTAATTTTAGTTTGTTAAAAAACTGTATCATAGCCTTCTGGCTGTAAATGTAAAAATAGAGCGACTTGACAGCCTAAAGACTATCTTACGAATTACAACTTATTTTAATTACAGTGTACTAAATAAATGCAACTCTCCTACCTATTAAAAAACTGTACATGATTATTGTCCGTTCCTTCTTTGTACAAAGCCGCTTTTTTATCTTCGATTAATTTAATTTTTCGTTGATGTAAAATTACCTTTTTTGCTCGATTTTCGATGTATCCAAGTGGCAAAGGTTCGTTGTTAGATACGATTTCTAAAATCTCTAATAAATAGAAGTAGTTCTCGTCTTTCTTTTGGACATTTTTCTGAAAATTCACATTGTTTTTAGTCAAAGTATTCGCAGGTAAATGTTTAGCTATTTTATCTAATTCAAACCATTTTTCTTCGTTGAGATAATAAATCTCGGCATATTTGTCGCAGTAATTCACCAATTGAATCTCATCTATTTCGGCTTCACTTTTCCACCATAATGAAATATCATCAACCGTGGGCGCAGTAAGCGGAACTTTTAAAAATCGACAACGAATAATTGGTTCCGTAAGTTGATACTCGTCTTTATTTTGATCATAAAATGCTTGAATTTCGGCTTCCGTGATCGTAGAATCTAAATTGCTTTCAATCAACTGTTGCTCAAAATTATGTCGAACTAAAGTTGACCGATAATCTCGTACCAATTCATCAATATTGACATCCGTTGGTATGTTCCGTTCGGCTTCATGCAACAACAAAGTCGAGCGCACCCAATCTTCGACTAGGGCATTCAACAAGAGCGTACTGTCTTGTGCAGTTTCTCCATCAGGAATCATGCCGTCCAAATCAGACAAATAAAGGGACTGATTATGAACTTTTGCCAGCAGCGTATCATCAACGGCTACTTCTTCTTTTGGCTCTATACAAGCAGCTATAAAAACCAAACTACAAAGTAACATCCAAGCTACTTTGTAGTTTTTGCTCCTTTGTAAATGAAAGAGTCTTTTATCCATCATATTGGTTGTATAATCTAAACTTATTCTTTTAACAAGGTAATCTTTTCCAACGTTCCCATCCTATTCATTTGCATGACAATCGAATCTTTCGTTAAGGTTGATAATAATACATTTTTTTGTGCCTTTCCTTCTTCGGTCGTGTACAACTTTCCATTCATAATGTAATAAGTACCTTGCTCTTGCTGCGTTCCATATTGAGCTTGATAGGTTTTATTTTCTTGAAACTCAAACCGAACACTACTCGCATCTCTACCATTTTGCTGACCTTCTACGTCCCAAGAAACGGCTTTCCATTTTCCAATCAATAGACTTTCATCTAACTGACTATTTTGACAAGCCATCATTGAAATGATACAGAAAAACATAATAAATATGATAGATTTTGGCATGATTGATACTTTTCTTTTGAATAAAAATTTATTACTTCTTTATCAGTTTTTTCAAAGCTTTAGCATTGACACTAATGTCGTATTCTTGTGCCAACTCTTGAATCCAGTTTTTCTCTAAGTAATCTTGGTAATCAGCCACGATGTAGCCTCGTGCTTCATCAATTGTTTTTTCGGAAGGTGGAATGACCTTTTCGATTTTCATAAAATTGGTAGATTTATCACGTTTGCTCACTTCATTCGCTGATAACGTTCCTGCTTTCCAGTCTAAAGCATCCAATACCTTATTTTTACCTTTTTCGATGACTTCGGTACGAGCCGTTAAGATTTCCTCTTTTTTATTGAATTTATCCATCATTTCAGTGACGGATTTATTCTTAGCGGCATCTCGAACTTTGTCTATCATTTTTTCATTTCCAGCTTTTAATTTATAAAAAGTTACTTCAGCTCGGTCATCCCAAAGGTATTTGCCACGTCCTTTTAGTTTATCAAAATAATTCGCCAAACCAACAGAGTCTTGAGAAGCACGATCCCAAACCAATATTTTAGTGGCTTCAAACAATAAGATTCCTTCCTCATATTCACGCATCAAGGACTTAAATTCTGGATATTTCGTCTCCAACTGTCGCTCTTCATATGCTAGAGCCGAAGCTTTCACAAAATCTTCATATAAGGTTCGAGCAGTTTGTTCAATATCACCGTCTCTACCAATTTGCATCCGTTTTCTCGACTGATCGGCTGAAAATTTTGCAAAATCAACTTGCGTAAAGTTTTCATCACCAATAGAAAATAGGACTTTCTTGGTGACATCCGTATCAGGCTTATATTTATAGGACAAATAAGAAACGTCTAATGTTCGGATAAATTGATCGAATGCTTTGTCAGATTCTACAAAATTATTATCATCTTTTATACGCTGAATCATCGCTGCTTTAGCCATTTCATAACGTTCATCTCGCTTGATTTTTGATTGCAAGCGACCTCTCATAATCGAATACTCCGCTTTAGGCTTTTTTTGAATTCTTTTGATAATATGCCAACCTACTGTCGTTTCAATTGGAGCAGCAATATCACCATCTTTAGCTAAACCAAATGCCGTATCTTCAAAGTTCTTTTCGTAACGATTAATTCCAAATGTACCAACACTTCCACCTTTTGGCGCACTCTGTTGATCTTCTGATAAGCTACGGGCTAGTTCTGTAAAAGAAGCACCATCTAAAATGGCTTGATAAATACTATCTATACGAGCTTTAGCATTCTTCACTACTCGATCTTTTTTCTTTTTACGAATCAAAATATGAGCGGCATCCATTTCTCCACGTGCATCTCTTTTTTGATTGACTTTTATGATATGGTATCCCGCTTTTGTACGAACAATATCAGAATACTGTCCAACTGGAGTGGTATATGCTGCCGTTTCCATTTGATAGAATCCATTGGGCAACATAGCATTAACAAACCCAATTCTACCACCGTTTTCTACAGCCGTTTTATCGTCAGATTTTGTTTTAGCAAGTGTGACAAAATCAGCTCCAGCATCCAATTCTTTCTTCAATCCTTTGATTTTAGTATATGCTGCCAAGGTGTCGGTAGGACTTGGATTTTTAGGAATTAACACCATAATATGGCTAATATCTATATCTTTTAACGAACGATCATAGGCTTCTTTGGTCAATTGTTCGGTTACTTCTTTATCAATTAAATAAGAGTTTGCCAACTGCTTTCGGTATCCTTCCAATTCATTTTTGAGTGACGTAATCGTATCCAAACGCATTTCTTTAGCCTTAGCTACTTTGAGTTTGAATTTTTTATATAATTCTAAATACTCATTGACGGAACGTTCAGAATAATCGGCTTTTTCACCATTTGTTTTTTCGTAAATATATTTAAACTCCGATACATTGACAGGTTCGCCAGCTACTGTAAATAAGACTTGATCTTTGGTCTGACTCATTCCAAGACATTGGAATATTATAATTAATAAAAAGGTATAATTTAAACGATTCATATATACTTTAATTTGAATTTTTCACTACTGATTTAAGAAAAAATTTTACAGGTTCTACCCTATCAAATAATTTTCTGATGACTCTCACAGCCTAAGAACTATGATATTTCGGACTGCAAAATTATAAAATTATTCCATAAAATATACTCGTTTGACACGGTCAGATATATTGGTAAAAATTTCATACGAAATGGTGTCCATACTTTTAGCTAATTGTTCTATTGAAACATGGTTTCCAAAGACTTCTACTATATCACCTTCTTTGGCTTTTGGAATATGTGAAACGTCAATCATACACATGTCCATACATACATTTCCGATAATTGGAGCCAGTTGGTTTTGAACAACAACTTGATGGCGTCCATTCCCTGCTCGTCGAAGTAAACCATCTGCGTAACCAATACTAATTGTTGCAATTCGTCCACCATTTGGTAGCTTTCCTTTACGACTATATCCAATGGTTTCGTTGGCTTTTATTGTTTTGATTTGGGAGATTGTTGCAGTCAATCGAACAACGGATTTTAGTTGTGGTTGAATCAATTGACTACTATCAGAACCATACAATCCTATGCCCAAACGAACCATTTCCATCTGATATTGTGGAAAACGCAGAATACCGCTCGAATTGAGAATATGCCGATCAGGTTGATGTTTACAAACTTGAACAATACGCGCATAATTATCTAAAAAGCGTTGTATTTGCTGTTCGGTAAAGGCATCTTGTTCGGCGGATTCGCTGGCTGCTAGATGCGAAAAAATACTTTTAACTAAAATTCGATCATTGTACAACTTTAAAATTTCACATAATTCATCTAAGTCTTCGGTATCAAAACCTAAGCGTTTCATACCAGTATCGACATCTAAATGAATCGGATACTTTTTATTTGGAGGAACAGCTGCTATAAATTGTTTGAGTTGTAATAAGCTATAAATTTCTGGTTCGAGGTCGTGAGCAATCATATTTTCAAAAACGACTTGCTCAGAGTTGAGTACTAGTATAGGTGTTTGAATGCCCGCTTGACGTAGTTTTACACCTTCGTCAGCATAGGCAACACCCAAATAATCTACATTTTTTTGTTCTAATAAGCGTGCTACTTCAATACTGCCACATCCATAAGCATCTGCTTTGACCATCACCAATACTTTTGTTTTTGAATGAAGAACATTAGTATATTGTTGTAAATTATGTTCAAGA
The DNA here is from genome assembly GCA_020628085.1 of Saprospiraceae bacterium. Lineage (GTDB taxonomy): Bacteria > Bacteroidota > Bacteroidia > Chitinophagales > Saprospiraceae > JAHDES01. Next base: position 10,208 of record JAHDFQ010000058.1, on the reverse strand, counting down.
GCACTCAAATTGACTTCCAAGACGGTTTGATGCACTTTACGTGAAAGTCGATTGGTGATTTTATCTAATTGAAACACTCTCGCCCCTTTGATAAGTATGGCTTGATTAGTAAAATCTGTCTCATTAATTTGATTTAAAAAAGTATCCGTATTTTTATAAAAATGACTTTCAATAGGTGTATTTAAAAAGGGTTTAATTCTAGAAATGGATGATCCGATTCCAATAAATCGTTGAATATGATTGTTATTGATTTGCTGGGCAACTTCTTGATATAGCGAGTCATGATCTAAACCCGATTGTTGAATATCAGATAAAATTACCGTTTTGGATGTACGATTACTTTGTTGTTGCATAAAATGCAGTGCTATCCTTAAACTTTCTAAATCCGCATTATAACTATCATTTATTAAAACGGAATGATGAATACCTTTTTTTAATTCCAATCGCATTTCGACGGATTCTAATTGCAACATTCTATTTTGAATCGTGTCCAACGGATATTTTTTTAATAATAAATAGGCCCAACAATGGATAGCATTTTCAATACTTGCCTCATCGGTAAATGGAATCTGGATTTGAACTTTATGCTCATCAAAAAAAGCAGAAATAATCGTCTGGCTTGTTTCCGTTTTTATTGATGTTATTTGTAGGTCTGCGGCTTGATGCTTCGACCAAGTAAAAGTTTTGATGTTTTTGGACGTAACGGCTCGATGAATTAAGTCGTAATCTTGGCAATAAATAAGCGTTTCTGTATTTTCAAATAATTGTAGTTTTTCAGAAATTTTTTGAGTTTGATTCGTAAAACCTTCATTGTGTGCAGAACCAATATTTGTAAAAATCCCAATCTGACAATCAATGATCGGTGCTAAATTATTCATTTCTCCGACCTGTGATATACCAGCTTCAAAAATACCTAGTTCGTGAGTAGCATCCATTTTCCAAACGGACAAAGGCACACCAATTTGAGAGTTATAACTTTTAGGAGAGCGAATAATTTTCAAATCAGGATGTAACAATTGATACAGCCATTCTTTAACAATCGTTTTTCCATTGCTACCTGTAATCCCAATCACAGGATAATCGAATTGTTGTCGGTGCGCAATCACTAGTTGTTGTAATGCAGTTACTGTATTTTCCACCAGAAAATACGTTGCATCCTCGTGGACTTTATATGATTCGTCAGAAATCACAAAAGCTCGTACACCTTTTTGATAAAGTGATTCGATGTATTGATGTCCATCATTTCTTTGACCTACTATAGCAAAAAAAAGTGTTGTTGTAGGATCGGTTAGCTGACGACTATCGTACAGGAGATGTTGGATAGATAACACTCTTTTGTTATCAGTTTTAGAATTGATTATAGATGAAATACTTGAATTAATACGTGAAATAATAATATGAATTTAAGGAAGTTGGAAACATTTTTTACACTTCAATACCAAAAATTTTATCATTGTATATCTCTACCAAATCATGTGTCTCTAGTATAGTAACGATGAGAGACAGGTATTTTTTAAATATCTTGGTTGCTGTTAATATCCTGTAACAGAAGTAACTTAAAAATCCAACGTGAGCAAACTCCGTTGTTACACACTGAAAATCAAGGGATTAAAACCACCTTGGGCATTTTCAAAATATGATTTAGCTTTATCTTCGAATACCTATTACACCTTTCGACTATTTATATTGGTTAGTCAATCTTTTCGATTGATTTTTCTTTGCCATATCGAATTTTATATTTCGTCAAACAGAAAAGTTACTGATAATTGAGCTTTTATTTTTTCCTTTTTTAATTACAACGAATCCAAATATAGCATTAAATAAACTATCTATACTTTCTTCCTTTATTGTTTTTATAATCTTTAAAGATAAACTCACCTAAACCTTCCAAACTACTGTAATATGCTTTTCCAGCATTGGCTTTTGTAAATTGTTCTACAAACTGCACTAGATAAGAATCTCGTGCAATCATAAATGTAGTAATTGGAATTTGAATTTTACGGCATTTGGAGGCTAAAGCTAGTGTTCGATTGATGATCTTTCGATCTAAACCAAAACTGTTTTGATAGTACTTTTTTCCAAGTTTGAGACAGGTTGGCTTACCGTCCGTAATCATAAATATTTGCTTATTTGGATTTCTACGTTTTCGTAATAAATCCATTGCTAACTCCAAACCTGCTACGGTATTCGTGTGATATGGCCCAACTTGCAAATAGGGTAAGTCTTTTATTTCAATCTGCCAAGCATCATTTCCAAATACAATAATGTCTAAAGTATCTTTTGGATAACGGGTCGTAATAAGTTCCGCTAATGCCATGGCTACTTTCTTGGCTGGCGTGATTCGATCTTCACCATATAAAATCATGGAATGTGAAATATCAATCATCAACACCGTACTCATTTGGCTTTGGTACAGGGTTTCATGAACTTCCAAATCACCTTGCGTTAGTTTAAAATCGTCAATACCGTGATTGATTTGTGCATTCCGAAGCGATTCTGAAACCGCTAAATTATCTAGGCTATCGCCAAATTCATAAGGACGCATATCCGCTGTATATTCATCGCCTTTTCCACCAAAACGAGTCGTATGATTACCACGTTTAGATTTTTTTAAAATTCCAAAAACATCTTCTAATGCTTTTTGGCGCAATGCAATCTCTAGCTTTGCGGAAGGGACAAATTTTGGATTTTCCTGATCTGGGTTTGTTATGTATCCCTTATCAATCAGTTCCTGGATGAAATCCGCCATTCCATATTCTTTGTTGGTCAAGCCATATTGTTTATCCAATTGAGTCAACCAACTCAGTGCTTCACTTACATTTCCCGAAGTATGCACTAAAATTTCTTTGAACAATTTTAATAATTGATCAAAAAGTGATCCCTGATTAGGATCGGGTAAATATTCTGAAAATCGCCAACCGATCATATATTCTTCTTCTTTTTAGGATTGTTAGGTAGCTCACCTTTAAAACCCGCCTGCGTCGGGCAGGTTAGTATGATAACCGCCTTCAAAACCTCCAAAAAACCTATAAAAACCTCCTGATCGTCAGTATTTTACAACTTTTTGAAGGTTGGCGTTATCATACAGGTAATTTAATAAAGGCAATTATACTCATTGAAACAAAAAAGGATAGGTTTAGTTTTGGCTAACTTACATCAACTAAAAAGCCCTGCTACTTGTTCGGAGTAGCAGGGCAAATGATATGTCAAGTAGTTCTAGGGGATTAATCGGTCAGAAAAATTTCTTTGAAAGAGATTAAAATAAAGCTTCAGACGCCTTATTCTGCGGCTCTTTTAGCTTTTTTTTAATCTCAAATTTCTCTGTCCAATTAATTGACACCCCTTACTTCTATGGAATTAAATCGGTTTTTTGATGGTTTATATATTGCCTAGTTTTATTTTTTGATGAATTTTGAAATATAAGTGGCAGCACCATCTCTAATTTGGATGATATACACACCTGAATATAAATCAGTTACGTTAATTTTAGTATTTGAATTATATGCTGGAACGGACGTTACGATTCGACCATTCATATCAATAATATCAATATCAGCGTTAGACAATTGATCTAAATCAATTTTAACATAGTCAGCAACTGGGTTTGGATATACTTCAAATGTCGTTTCCGAAACAGGCGTAATACTAGTATTTAAGTCTTGTACTTTCGAGGTTGTTGTTGTAGCTCCTACTGGAATTTCTTCACCCAATTGATTGATTAATCGAATATTATCTATCGTAAATTCAATATCGACAAGTTCTGCACCTTGAGCACTATCTTGTTCACTAAGACTAGCAAATATAACGTCCTCAATGATAATATCTAACGCACATATTTTACCTTGACCAGTTACGTTTTGACCATCAGTCCTAGAAAGCGCCACATCTATACGTCCTGCTGACCAAAAATCTTTAGAAATCGTAATCATGTCGTCATTTTCTGTTCCTAACCAAGAATCATCAACAATAATATTTGCTGTATTGGCGGTTACTTTTTCTTGATCGTAATTGATACTAAATGCGACCCCGTACACTTCAACATTTTCCGTATCGCTATTATCTAAAATAACAGGTAATTGTACTTGGCTTCCAGTCGTAAATGTATCTACTTGTACATATAATTGTACACCATTTTTTACACTATTATCGTCAAATTGATCTTCTGTATCTTTAAAATTATGTACACTACCCCAATGAGCTGCTAATGGAAATAAGTCTAGTATATCAACCGTACCATTTCCGTCAGCATCCGCATGTTTATAATTTAAATTATCAATAAACGATTCATTCCAATCTGCGGCGTTTTGCCCAATCCAATTTGAATTGGCATTCATACGCTCCACTCCTTCTGTACCGTACGCCAAGCCAATGTTCAGTAGATCGAACTGATTAGCTACACCATCCGAGTTGGTATCACCTGGCCATACACAATCATCATCGCA
>JAHDFQ010000058.1:0-5666 GCA_020628085.1 Saprospiraceae bacterium | reverse complement strand
TTCTTCTCCATTTGGTATTTCAACAGATAAGCCACCCAAACAAACAGGAACTGGCGCAATCTTATCTTCAACTTCTAATGATCCCCAGCAAACATTTCCTGAGTTTAAATCTGAAACTTCATAGAATAGTGTTTTACCAATATGATCTTTAGTTAATACATTTTCTGTAAAGAATACACCATTTGCATAGTCTGCTGCATCCTTATACAAACGTAACTGCAAATTGGCATTGGGGCAAAGGTTTGCTGCATCTTCCAAGAATATATCTGAAATATCTGCATCTGCAATGGTAATTTGACAGTCTAACCCAAATGAAAAATTGATAAAATCACTGCACGCTAAAACACAATCTCCACAAATAGATGCATCAATGATGATATTTTGAATATTTGTCCAAACACCTTCGCTTGTTCCTTCTTCAAATGTACACCAGTCGATAACCGTCCATGTTCGTTCTATATTTGTTGGATTTCCATTTCCATCCGTAAAAATGACATCTTCGTAGGTTACAGCCAACTCATAACAATTATTAGCAATAATAGTAGGCTCTTCATTTATAATGGAGGCAGTATTACATACCGATGTATCTAGAGGCCACTCAATAACGATTGCTTCGTCACTTGGTTGAATAAATATATTTTGCTCGGTAACTACTGTACTCGTAGCTTGAACTTCCGTGAAAATTCTGGCAACAGACCCTATTCCACAATCCGTTAAAAAGGAAGTATCATCATAAACATAAATCACATTAGCACCACATGACAAATTATTTCCATAATAACCTAAAAATTCTGTTTTATCTTCAGCACCATATATTCCAAAAGGGGTTAGATCTTCCGTTACTCTTAGTACTGGTGTGCCCAAAATATCGTTGAGAGGAAAACTCAGGTCTAAATAATTGTCAGCGCATGTGATGACAGAATCGCCTGGTGGAAAAAATTCATTTGCGACTCCATTACCTGTTACAGTAACTTCGGTGATACAAGAATTGAGGTTACTTGAAGGATCAGTAACAGCAAGTTCTACCAAAACAGTCGTTCCTACATCACAGCAATAAAACGTAACTTGGTCACCAAATTCTGTATCGTTATCATTTGTTGAACATGAAGCACTTTCTACTCTTCGAACTTGTATATCGGTGACACTACAATTATCATAACTACCATCATCAAATGTTTCAGCAAGGATAGTAGCCGTTCCATCCACTCCTAAAGCGACAGAAAGATCACTTTCACAGATGGCAACGGGTTCAAAGGTATCTTGAACTTTAAGAAGTCCCCAGCAAGAATTCAAATTGTCGAGATCCGTTACAACATAGTCTAAAGGGAAGTTTACAAGAGATGCATCAATTGTGCCTTCTATGAGTTGACTACCTCTATAAATTTCTAATTTCAAATTATCATAAACAGCGCCTGGCTGAGTTTCTAAAAATGTGTCTTCAATATCTATACTTGCAATATCTATCTCACAAGAAATAGAACTATAAGATAGATAGACGACCTCATTGCAGACTAAGGCTTGTTGTGCTTTAAGTTCTGACTGCATCAAGCAAAAGCAGCATAAAAAAACGATTGTTAAGTTGGTCAATATTTTTTTCATAGGGATAAATTTTTGAGAATGTTTTTTAGTTTTTTAAGCTTTATAAAATGATGTTGGGACTTATTAATTTTTGACTTTTTAAAATTTTAATACTTCAATAGCTATTTGACATTACAAACATAAGGAGGTTTTTGTCGTTAAATCAATACAAATAAGCCTAATTATAGATAATTTATCCAACAAAAATAACCTAACACACTATTTGTCAATAACTTGCATCATAAAAAATAGGCACATACAATGAAATCGACAAAATTATTTGAACTAATTTTATCATTAAATTCAGCTGAATTACTACAATTTGGAGAATATGTACATTCTCCAATGATAAATAAGCGAAAAAAAATCATTCGTTTGGTTGATTTTATCCTTCAACACGTTAAAAAATGGGAGCATAATAACTTTTCTAAGTCCAAAGCTAGTCGCTATGTATTTGAAAACAAACCTCATTCCGATACGGCATTTAATAACATCCTATCCGATACGCTTCAACTACTGTATCAATTTATAGCATTTACAGCTTACCAAAAAAATACTTCTATACAACAAAATCTACTATCGCAAGAGTTGATCCGTCGTAATGCCCTCGGTCATGCTCAAAAGCAATTGAAAAAACAAGAACAATCGCTTTTGACACTACCCGTTAAAGATGCCGATTTTTATAAAGAGGCCTTTGTGTATTATGAAAGAAGTAATCAGTTTTTTCTAAAAAAAGTAAGAAGAGGATTTGATGTTAATTTACAAAAAATGCAAGACTCTTTCAACTCTTATTTTATGTTGCGTTCTTTGCAAATAGCTTGTGAAATGGCAAGTCGTAATGTAGTGACACAAGCACAGTATAACTACGAACTTTTTGAGTTGTATTATCAGGTTTTTGAGGCACAGGTTAAACATGTTGATTCTATAAATATTCAAATCTATCGGAAAACCTTTTTACTCATTACGGATGCGCAAAATCCAGTTCATTATAACCAACTCAGAACGCTTCTAAAAGAACAATCCAATGCTTTATCACCAAATGAATTGAATGATATATATGGGTATATTTTGAATTATTGTATCCAAGCTATTAATCGTGGAGAGACCCGATTTTATGCAGAAATATTTGATTGGTATAAAATTTTACTAAAAGATAAGATCATTTTTGAAAACGAGCAACTGAGTGATAAAACATTTATGAATATTGTGACTTCGAGCCTTCGTATGAAAGCTTATGATTGGACGACTCAATTTATTTATGATTATAATTATGCTTTGAAAGATAAGATACGAGCAAATGCCGTTGCTTTCAATATGGCTGCTTTATACTACGCACAAAATGACTATAATAAAGCACTTTTACAGTTAATAGATGTAGAGTTTACAGATAGTTTTTATCATATTGGTGCAAAGATTATTCAACTCAAATCCTATTTTCATTTAGAAGAAACGAATGCTTTTCTGGCATTGAATCAAGCTTTGAGACAATACATTCAGCGTAATAAGCAGTTATCTACCTATCATAAAAAAGCTAACCTTAACTTTCTTCGTTTCGCCAAGCAGCTTTATCAGTTACAACTCAATAAACCACTAGTTACAAAGGCCGCTTGGTCAAAAAAGCAGCAGGTGCTGCATATAAAATTACATGATGCAGACCCTGTTTCTAATAAAGAATGGCTAAGAGAGGTTTTGACATAAAAATTAAAAACGCCCATCAAACCTGTTGGATTGATGGGCGTTTTTAAACTAGAATGAAAACTATTCTATTTAGCTATTTTCAGTTGACCTGATTGTTCTTCTGTTTCAAAGTAATTACGCATCCGCAGTAGCCAAACGACCATGATAACCACATACAATAAGAAAACTGGAATCAAAATCCAATTATAGGTGAACGACCAAAAGAATATTGGAATGTTGACCGCTAAAAAAACTAAACGGAACAAATCGGCTTTGACGCCCCATTTTTTACGTTCCATTAATGGGCCAAATGCTAATATCGAAACGATAATGATTGACGTGAGCTGTGCCGAAACTAATGTTGATTGATCTTTGTGATTCAACAATAGAAACACAAAAACACATAATGTCAGCACTACATTGATAGCCGTATAAAATCCTAGTCGGAACGGCATATCCAACTCATATTTTTTTCGATTTCCGTTCTCGTCTACGTCAAACGAATATTCTAAATGTGGAACATCTTCGTTCTCCCAGGCTGGTGGCTTAATGAATACTTTAATTTTATTTTTCCAACTCTTTGCCTTTGCTGCCCGTTTGAAAAGACCCGTCCAATAGTAAAAATATGCCCAGTATGGATTGGAACTTTCAAAACCAGAGATAATTCCATATTCTGGTTCTGCTACTTCTGGTTCAAATGTTCCCAACATTTTATCCCAAAAAATAAAGACATGACCATAATTTTTGTCAATATATTCATCATTTCGAGCATGGTGAACACGGTGGTGAGAAGGCGTTACAAAAATATGTTCTAAGAAACCTAATTTACCCACCAAACGAGAATGCGTTACAAACTGAAATAGACCGATAAATAAAATAACAGAAGTAGAAATTTCAGGAGAAAACCCAATAATAGGCAACCAAATCCAAAAGAAGGTACGGTTAATTACTGCAAAAGCAGACACTCTGAATACGGTTGAGATGTTCAATTCTTCACTTTGGTGATGCACGATATGCGCTGCCCAAAACATATTGATTTCGTGGCTTAGACGATGATGCCAATAAGCCAAAAAGTCTCCCGCTAGTAGAGCCAATACCCAAATTCCAACTTTTGCAGGAATAGCTAAACCTTCAAAGGGAATATGAAACGGTGTTACATGTTCATATAAAAATCCGAATAAAAAGTAGAGTAACGCAACAAAAAACAGATCAAATAAGCGTTCTAAAATTCCACAACAAGTATTGACCATAGTATCTGAAAAACGATAAACTTGCTTTCCTTTGTACTTAGAAACTTGATATTCTAATAATGCTAAACCTAATAAAATTGGTACAATAAAACCAGCGTACTGAAAACCGCCCATAGCTTCTTAACATTTTGATTCTTCGAATAATGAGTTTGAAAATTCTATATCAAAACCCCTTTTATATGCAGCTTGTTTGTTTAAGAACACTAAATTATAATGAAATTTTGTTATTTGCCTTGCTTTTGAAGGTTCTTTTGCGCTTTGGGTGGTATTTTACAAAAAATAGACATGAAAGCACTATAATTCAAATCACTTTCTAGTTGTGTTGAGGTTCATATTCTCGTCCCAACTGTCTACAAGCACGAAATAATAAATATACACAAGTTGCCATCAATAAGTGACTTATGTCATGAAAGTTAAAGTAAGTGTGTAAGGATAATTCTGACGTAAATACGATGCCTGGTAAAAAACTAGCTAGTACTGCCAACACCACCATTTTTGCCCCTTTGGTCTTAGTTTTTTTATAAAAACCATAAAATAAAGATAGACATACGATAGCCATTCCAAAAAATGAATTGATTTTGACCAAAGTAAAAACTCTAGTGGCAGGATTGAGTACAAAAATAAAATAGGCTAGTAATTGTGCTAAAAACAATAATCGCATCCAATTGAATTGACCTCGTCCGTAAACTTTTTGGTAATAATGCAAGGCAGCGTGTTCTAAACAAAATAACGCAATAGAACTCAACGACCATCCGATACACTTGGCATTAAAACCTACTAAATATTGTGTTGCATGACCTAATATTCCCGCACAAAGCGTAGCTATACCTATAAACATAAAATAAACTCGAAACCAGCGATGCGCAATATCTTTAAAATCTAATGCTTTTAGTCTAAAATAAGACACGACTCCTACTATTCCTGTGACCATATCCGTCAGGGAAGTCATTGGTTCTTCTATCAAAAAACCTCCAATTTCAGCGGAAGTATATACCCAATCTCCAAAATAAACGATCATGCCTAATTTCGATTTTTACCCATAAACACATTTACCTTGGGATTCAAAGGATTACCCGAAGCTCGACGAAAAACCACTAATTGTCCAGTATGCCAAAGTGCATCGGCGATTGGGCCGTTGAAGTGATGCCAAAAGGCAAATTC
>JAHDFQ010000274.1 GCA_020628085.1 Saprospiraceae bacterium | reverse complement strand
TCCTTCTATTCAGAGAAATGCCACAAGTCCTCTTTTTCTAATTGAAGCTATAACAACCATTATTGTCAACGTTTTTAAAAGACTTCCACAGACGGTTGATGAAGAAAATTTAGAAGAGCAGACTATAAATAGTCTTGTTAAATATTGGTTGAAGGATGATGTTTATATGCACCCATTATTTACATCAAGAACTCAATCCGTTAAGCAAATGATGGAAGAATTTGTACAAATGGCATTAAACAAACGAGCAATTAGTCTCGATTTTTGTATTGGTCAGGTATGGAGGCATTGCCAACCAACTATCTATCAAGAATTATCGCACAATAAATGTGAAGCCTCTGTTTTTGCTGAAATTATACATTTGGATGAACGGTTAAAACGATATACTTACGGACCACCAATAGAAAGTATTCAACAAATGATTGCCTTGTCTAAATCAGGTGTGATGAAATTCAATTTTGCAAATAATCCAGAAATAGAAATGACTTCTAAAGGATGGAAATTGAAATATAAAGATCATACTGTTACTGCATCGATCATGATCAATTCGGTGTTGGATGCTCCCCAGATTAAAGCGGTCAATTCATCTGTTGTACAAAAATTATTAACCAACGAACTAATTCAAGTTGTTCATGATGATTTTGGTGTTATGACAGATGAAAATGCTTATCTTATTTCTAAAGAAACCAAAAAAAAATTGCCTGTTGCCCTATTGGGAAGGCTGGCTAAGGGAACGATCATTGGCGTAGATGCTATTTTGGAATGTTTTGGAGATCGTCCCAAAGACTGGGCAAATGAAGCAGCAACGAAGTTAACTTCATCACAAAAATTCAATTATGGATAATATATACGAATGTAGTTTTGATGATTTAGGAAGAATTTTAATGTCCGCTTTTATCGTCTATTTTTTGATTATTATTTATATTAAGGTATTGGGCAAACGAACTACTTCCGAACTCAATAGTTTCGATTGGATCGTAACTGTTTCTGTGGGATCAATTATAGCTTCTACGGTTATTTTGGAGGATGTTTCTATCGTCGAAGGTGGCGTGAGTGTGCTCTTTTTATTGATTTTGCAATATTCACTTACAAAACTAATGTTCAAATCTGATCAATTAAGGGAGTTAGTGAAATCAACACCTCAATTACTCTTATTTGAAGGAGAATTTATAGATGAAAATATGGAGAGTGAACGTATATTAAAACCAGAAGTATATGCTGCTATCAGACAAAAAGGATTGAAATCAGTTAAACAAATATATGCTATTGTCTTGGAAACCAATTCTCAGATAAGTGTTATTCCTAATGAAAATTCTAAGGAAATTGGATTTTCATTAAGTGACGTACAAGGATTACCCGATGGACTCAAAGATGATTTGAAGAATAAGACAGATAAGCACGTGGATGATACTTAGCCTAAATCATGTCTTTTTAACAACTGGTTTCTTCTTTTTTGACCCTGATCGTCTAGAACCATGTTTTTCGTACACACGATTGGCAATTTCACGATAACCGTCTATTTTTCGGATAGCATACACTCTGCTACGCATTTCTTTGTTATTCACTTTACGATCTACCACAGGAGCGGGATAATTGTCCACAGGTTCTTCTTCATGTCCAACAATTGCTTCAATGGAATAGGGACGTAGTTCTGGAATCCATTTTTTTATAAAAACTGTTTCTGGGTCTTGGTCAATAATTTGTTTGGTCGGACTATAAATTCGCAACGTATTAATACCAACTACACCTGCTTGCATTTGTAATTGACTCAAATGAATGCCTGGCTCATAATCGGTGTACATACGAGCCATCGGATGATTAATGATTTTCCAATCTAAATGTAAAGTATGGCAAGCAAAAGAGGTCAACATCGCTCGCATTCTAAAATTGATAAATCCTGTTGTATGCAAACATCGAATACAAGCATCTACCATAGGATAACCCGTCATACCCGCGTTCCATGCTTGTAAAAGTTCAGGAGCATTATCATATTCCAATTGCTCATAAGCGGGATTGATTGCCCTAAATTCCATTTCAGGTTCACGCTCCAAACGCTGAATAAAATGATCTCGCCAGTGTAATCTAGATGTGAAAGATCGTAGCGACATTCTCCATCGTCCAGCATACGGATCACCAGCATCTTTTAGTTGTTGAAGTTCATCCATTCTGGCTTGTGTTGCCTGATATAACACTCGACCTGTAATCGTCCCCCAAGCTAAATGCACAGACATTCTTGAACCTGCTGTAAACGCAATAACTGGAGAAGAAATTCCACCTCTATATAAAAAACCTCTAACTTGCAAAAAATCTTGCATGGTTTGAAGTGCCGCTGTCTCATTAACTGCTTGAACATACTGCTGCTGTTCTGAAGTCATTTGAAACGGTGTATCTGCAAACGTCAATGCTCGGTTTTTTTCATAAAAAAGAGTACTCCATTCTTCTGGATGCACACATTTTTTTAAGCTTTTTGGAACTGGTACGATATCAGAAAACATAAATCTTTTCCATTCTTTATGTCGTTTATCTCTATCCGTAAGCCTTCTAAAAACACCCGTTTGACGCACTTCTGTCCATTCGACTGAATATTGTGTACACCAATCATTTACTGCTCTATCTCTACCATAAGTGCGCTCTGTGCCTATTTCTTCGTGTGAAACTATTTTATGGAATTTCTTTTTTTGATATAACGTGTCTAAAACAGGAATAACTTCGCCTTTGATAACAGCAACGTCCGTTCCTTTTTGCTGTAATTGATGTCTTAAATCTTGTAGTGCATCTATGACCGCATGTACATGAAACACAGAGGTATCGGGCGCATTAAGAAAGGAAGGTTCTAATATGAAAATGGGAACGACTTGATCAGATTCTTCTATTGCTTTTGTTAAAGCTATATTATCTAGCAATCTAAAATCACGTTTTATCCAATATAAAGTTAAGGTCTGATTCATGGGCTTGTTTGATTAAAATTGCTAAGTAAATATATAAATAGGTTGCCTTTAAAATTAGTAAATTACCGCCTTCAAAACCTTCAAAAAACTCATAAAAACCTCCTGATCGTCAGTATTTTACGACTTTTTTGAAGGTTGGCGTTATTATAC
>JAHDFQ010000057.1:11842-26843 GCA_020628085.1 Saprospiraceae bacterium | reverse complement strand
AAATGCTGAACCTGCCTGCCGCAGGCTGGATAGCCGCAGAATAAGGCGTCTAAAGCATTATTTTGATCTCTTTCAGAAAAAAATTCCGCCCGTTTTTTCCCCTAGAACTACTTATTAAAGACCCGATAGACACATTGTTTATCGGGTCTTTCTGTATTTAGGATATACTTAAAATACTAATAAATTTTTAGATTACTTGATTTCTGCTTCTGCAAAATTAAAAATCGTCTTTTTATCCCTATTTTAGCGAATAAATCTAAAATAAATAAAAGATGATAAAAAGAAATTTAGTAAAAGGGCTTGTCCTAATTATTTTATTGGTCAATGCACATATCACTTTTGCAGGCGAGGGAATGTGGTTGCCCATGTTACTCAAATCACTAAACGAAGGTGAGATGCAAAGTATGGGTATGAAGATGTCCGCCGAAGATGTATATAGCGTTAATAAAGGTAGCTTAAAAGATGCTATTGTCCATTTTGGAGGTTTTTGTACATCAGAAATTATATCCGATCAAGGTTTATTATTAACCAATCACCACTGTGGTTATGGTCAGATTCAGTCGCACACATCACTTGAAAATAACTATATTCGAGATGGCTTTTGGGCAACATCAATGGATCAAGAACTCTCAAATCCAGGTCTAACGGCGACGTTTATTGTACGAATGGATGATGTTACAGAAGCTATATTAAAAGGCGTAACGGATGAAATGAACGAGAAAACTCGCCAAGCAACTGTTTCAAAAAACATAGAGTTACTAAAGGCAACAGCTCAGTTATCTGAATACGAGGATATTAGTGTTAAACCTTTCTACAAAGGGAATCAGTATTTTAGTTTTACAACGATCACTTATAAAGATGTTCGTTTGGTTGGGACACCACCTGAATCAATTGGTAAATTTGGTGCGGACACCGACAATTGGGTTTGGCCACGGCACACAGGTGACTTTGCGTTGTTTCGTATCTATGCCGACGAAAATAATATGCCAGCCGAATATTCACCAAATAACAAGCCATATAAACCCAAGCATTTCTTACCGATTTCATTAGACGGCGTAGCACAAGACGATTTTACGTTGGTGTTTGGTTTTCCTGGTCGTACCAATGAATATTTACCGTCTTATGCGGTTCAGCAAACAGTCGATGTATTAAATCCAGCTAAGATTGAAATCCGTGATAAAGCACTCAAAATTGTAGATGCAGAAATGCGTGCTGATCCACAAATCAAAATTCAATATGCCTCTAAATTCGCTCGAATAGCTAATTACTGGAAAAAATGGATCGGTGAAAGTCAAGGACTTAAAGCCACGGATGGTGTGGGTAAAAAACAACGTTTTGAGGCCGAATTTACTAAACGTGCATTGAATCTGACGGATAAGAAGAAAAAACGGAAAAAGAAAAAAGCGATGGCAGCAAATGCCAATGCCGAGATCCTTCCTCAATTTGAACAACTATACGAAGCCATTGAGCCGTATGCTTTGACACGTGATTATTTTAATGAAGTCGTTTATCGAAATGTAGAACTCCTTTCAACATCTAATTATTTGGTTCGTTTAGTCAATCGTTATGAGAATAATGGAGAAGAAGGTTACAACAACTACAAAGCTCGATTGGAAGGATATTTAAAAGGTTTTTATAAAGATTACCAACCCAAAGTAGACAAAAAAGTTTTTGCGGCTTTAATGGAATTATACCATAAGAATGTACCGATTCAGGCAGTCACTGGTCCAGTCGATCAGATGTTGTCGCAGCGAGATATAAGCAATTATAATGGGTTAGCTGATTATATTTATGATAATACCTTGTTTACTCGCTTTGATGGATTGATGCGTGTTTTTGCTATGAATCCCGATCAGGCAGTGGAGAAAATCAAGGCTGATCCTGCTTACCTTTTTATGAAAGAATTGACAACGGCTTACCATGACAATGCAGAAACGCAATATGACGAAATCAATAAGAAAATTACGACGTTGATGCGTTCATATATGAAAGCCCAAATGCAACTGTTTCCAGAAAAAACGTTCTATCCAGATGCCAATAGTACCATGCGTGTCACCTACGGTAAAGTGGCAGGTTATGAAGCCCGTGATGCGGTTTTTTATAAACCAAACACTTATTTAGAAGGAGTTATGGAAAAATATGTGCCTGGTGATTACGAGTTTGATGTCAAACCCAAATTGATTGATTTGTATGAGAAAAAAGACTACGGGCAATACGGTGAAAATGGAAAAATGCCCGTTTGTTTCATCGGAACCAATCACACCACAGGTGGAAATTCTGGAAGTCCAGCTATTGATGCCTACGGAAATTTAATTGGGCTTAATTTTGATCGAGCATGGGAAGGAACAATGAGTGACATCAACTACGATCCGTCTATTTGTCGAAATATCATGGTCGATATTCGCTATGTTTTATTCATCGTTGATAAATTTGCAGGTGCTACTAATTTGATTGATGAAATGAAATTGGTGCATCCAAAAGCAAAGTAAATATATATCGGACTTCGACTAAAAATTCGGAGTCCGATTTTTTTATAGAAAAAAGAAGTCCATAAAAATGACACAGATATACACAAAACAATAAATGAAAACGGATTCTATTTTTCAATAGAATCCAGTTATCAAGTTTCTAATAAAGTTTGATATGTTGTTTATTATTACAGTGATAAAAATCTCAATTTTTCGTTGAATTTTATCTTGGATTGATCTCTATATTTTTGTTTTTTCTAGATTGATGACGCTACTTGGATGTAATGGTTGTATGGAGTAATAACAACAAAATTTTCCCTATGATGTAGTATTTTAATTTAAACAACGTCACAAATATCTATAATCAAACCCTTATATGCAAAGGGTTTGTGCGGAAATAGGAAAAATGAGGGATGAAATTCTAAGAAAAAATACACCTACTAATTGAGATTCAAATTTTCATATCTTTCTTGAAAAGTAGTTTTATAATTTGGAGAAATAGAGATAAGTCGATCGTTGGTTAGCAACAAGTCATTTGCACGAATTTCTTTTATTTGTTTAATGTTAACTATTTTAGATTTACTAACACGTACAAAATATTCGGGAGGTAGTTTTTTAAGAATTCCTGATAGTGTTTGACGATCTCGAACTGTGGTGTCGGAATCAAAGTCTGTTGAATAGATACGTATGTTGTTTCTCATAGCCTCATCCGTTTCAATAAAAAGAATGGTCAAAGGCTTGATTAATCTTTTGTTATTAAGTGTAATAAAATGGTCTTGCTCTAAGCGTTTTTGACGTAGCTCGTTTTGCTTAAGTTGTAATGACTGACTTAATTCAATATTGTGTTTAGCGAGTGTTTGATTTTGCTCTTCTATCGTAAAAGATTGTTCTGCCAATAGTTCATTTTTATATTGTAGCTGTAAATTGAAATTAGATAGTTCAATGTTATGCGCTTTTTCATCTTTTCTTTTTTTAAGTTGATACCAAATCAATCCACCACCTATAAAACATATAAAAGCCAACCAAGTAAATATCCTCCTGTTTTTATCTTTCTGATTTTTGAGTTCAAGCTGTTTTTCTAATAAATCAAAATTGATATCAGATAGGTTTTCCGACAACTCGTCAACCTGATAACTCGAATTGGCTTCCGCCATAGTAATAGCAAGTTTGCTAGAATTAAATTCCTTATCTTTTTGAAGTACTTTTATCATATATTCTAAAGCCTTATCTGTATTTCCTACACCTTGGTATGCCTCTGCTAAATATTTATCAATGTCATACAACTCTTTTTGACAAAATAATTGTTGTGCTGTCCGTTCTGCAATAAGCAAATTATTGATAGCTTCTTTATACATACCGTTTTCAAGTTGTATATATCCTAAGCTACCAAATTGTACCAATGGCCATCGTTCATCTTTTGCTTCTTTTGTCATATTAGCAGCAAGAGAAATATATTTTTCGCCTTTCTCATAATTTTTCGCCTTACCATACATTTCGCCCATTAATTGATAATCTGATTTTAATCGACTGGACTGCCCTAGAGAATCACGAATTTCAACTACCTTTTTGAACCATTTTTCAGCCTCTACATATCTTTCAATCGCAGTGTTATAAACACCTAGTTGACTATAAACTACAACTTGATCTTTAGGTAGCATTTGATCCAACTCATTGACTAAATGCTGAATATATATTTCTGCTTGATCGAATTCTTCTATCTTTATGAAAATATCGCTCATATATTTATTAAACATATTTTCACCACGCTTATAATTGACAGCTAACGCTGTTTCTCTACATTTTTTAGCATATGTAATCGCAAGTTCATAAATTCCTAGTCGTTTAAAGTTACTAGCAAGGGCACTATATATAAATACTTTTCCTCTATGAGGTTGACAGTCAAATAAAGTATTCATCATATCCTCTGCTTCTTTTAAATAGTTGTTTGCCTCTACAAATCGTCCTAAACTAATAGCATTATTTCCTAAGTTAGTTAGATATCGAGCTATTCTAAAACTGTCTATTTTTCCATCTTCAGTTCTAGTAGATTTAATTAATGATAGAGATTCATTCATATAATCATCAGCTTGAGCTAACATACCACGATACTTATATAAAATACCAAAGCTATTTAGTACATCGCTAATATATTGAGTATCCCTTACTATCTTAAATGATTCGTATGCCAAACCCAAATGTTGTTCAGCAATATCATACTGACCAGCATTTATAGTTGTATTTCCTAAACTGAGACGGGCAACTGCTTCTTGAATGGTATCATTGGACAATTCTGCTAATCGTAGAGCTTCAGTATAGGCTACCAAAGCAGTATCTAATTTTGAGCGATGAAAGAAAGATTTTCCTTTGGTAAAATAAAATTCAATAAGATGACTAGTATCTTTAGCTGCTTTAAGTTTTTTGATCGCCTCGTTTAACAACACATTTTTTTCGGATAAGTCTTTTGTTGATTTTATTTGTGTTTTATACGCCTGTAAAACAGAATCAGGTATCTGTGAAAATGTTGTTGTGAATGGAACACCTACTAAGATAATGTATAAAATAAACAAGCGGAGTCTATGAGTTAGTATTTCTCTAAGCATTATTGGATTCGTTTTGGTTAAGATCATAAATATAATCAATACTACCTAGAATATTATGTTTTATTAGTTTATTGCTGATTAGTGACATCATAATTTTTGTATTATTCGCCTTTTGCATCAAATCTCTTGTTCCTTTTATAAAAAGGTTTATTTTTGTTGCGCAACCAAATTTATCGCTTATTATGACCTACCAATCCACACTCGAATTTGCTCAACAAATGGATCAAAATGATCTGTTAAAAGACTATAGAGATCAGTTCTATTTTCCTCAACACAACGGAAAAGATAGTCTGTATTTTTGTGGAAACTCTTTAGGGTTGCAGCCAAAAGGAATACAAGCGGCACTACAATATGAGTTAGATCATTGGAAAACACACGGTGTAGAAGGACACTTTAAAGGCGATATGCCTTGGATGTATTATCACCGTTTTTTGCAAGAACAAACGGCAAGTATTGTTGGGGCAAAAAAAGAAGAGGTCGTTGTGATGAATACGCTAACGACAAATCTACATCTGTTGATGGTTTCTTTTTATCGACCGACCAACAAACGATATAAAATTATCATGGAGGGTGGAGCTTTCCCGTCCGATCAATATGCCATGGAGAGTCAAGTCAAATTTCATGGTTTTGATCCCACAACAGCGGTGATAGAAGTGACGCCTCGGCAAGGAGAAGAACACCTGCATACCGAAGATATTTTAGCAACGATCGAAGCACATAGCGATGAAGTCGCTCTAGTACTTTTCTCAGGTGTCAACTACTATACAGGTCAATGGTTTGATATGAAAAGTATTACTGAAAAAGGACATGAAGTAGGCGCACAAGTGGGTTTTGACTTAGCGCATGCAGCAGGAAATGTACCTGTCCAATTACACGACTGGAATGTAGATTTTGCGGTTTGGTGTAGTTATAAATATTTAAATTCAGGACCAGGTGGACCTAGTGGGGTGTTTGTACATGAGCGACATGGAAATAATCCTGATTTACCCAGATTTGCAGGGTGGTGGGGACATGACGAAAGTGAACGTTTCCAAATGAAAAAGGGCTTTATTCCAATGCAAGGGGCAGCAGGTTGGCAATTGAGTAATGTACCGATTTTAAGCTGTGCTGCTCATAAAGTAAGCCTCGATTTATTTGCTGAAGTAGGAATGGATGCTTTAAGATCTAAAAGTTTATTACTCACCAATTATTTTGAATATCTTATTCAGGAACTCAATAAAAAAGGACACCAGTTTAATATTATAACACCATCCACACCAGCAGATCGAGGTGCACAGATTTCTATTTTAACAGATGAAAATGGAAAGGCTTTGTTCGATTACTTATCGGAAAATGGAGTTGTAATTGACTGGCGAGAACCTAATGTGATTCGGCTAGCAGCTGTACCTATGTACAATAGTTTTGAAGATGTATATCAATTAGCACTCTTATTAGAACAATTTATAAAGTAAAAATATATTTTTGTCATTTCTGCGACTTAAATATTTCAGTAATTTTCTTAAAAAGGTGTAACAGATTTTTTTATTTGAAAATGATAATGATCTTAGCTGTAATGGATTCAATAGGTATATATTCCAAATCATGAATGTCTAAAATATTGACTGTCAGCTATGATCTTCTATGATGAAATTTAATTAATGATTTTTTTGTAAATAGAATATCAATAGATTATATTTGAGGAATTTTGTTAACTGTGATTTGTGGCACTTAATTTGTGACATTGAATTTTAACAGCAGTGCTATATTTTATTTTAAACCCCAAAAGCATAGTCTGATCAGTACTAAGATATAATTTTATGAAAAACTTAATAGAAATTTCCAAGATCGTTACGAAAAAGAAAGTTCGTAAGATTGAGATTTTTGATGATCATTCCCTAAAACATAAGAACAGTAAATTTAACGAATTTTACGAAGCATTGATGGCCGGCAAATTTAAAAATGACAGAGACGCCGCTTCCTATTTGTATAGTTGTAGCCCCACAGACGATAAATATCGACAACTCAAATCACGTTTCCGTAAACGGTTGCTAAATACGCTTTTCTTTTTAGACGTTAACCTCCCTTCAACTTCCAATTATGATCGAGCATACTATTCTTGTAATAAAGATTGGACATTAGTAAAAATTTTACTATCCAATAACGCAGATCATACTGCAGCGGCTTTAGCTCGGCAAATATTAACTACAGCGTTAAAATTTAAGTTTGCCGATGTAATTGTCAACTGTTCTAGAATTTTACGAAAGTATTGTGCAGATATTGATGATGAAAAGAATTATGAAAATTATGATCAACACATCAAGCAATATTCTAATGTATTAGATGCAGAAATTCGTTCAGAAGAATTGTATCAGCGTGTGGTTATGAACTACTTGAAGCCATCGTCTAAAAATAAGAACCTTTCAGAGCGAATTGATACGTATTGTGATGCGTTGGTCGGTTTATCTGAAATTTATGAATCGCCAATTGTTATCTATAATATGTACCTTGTTTGGGCATTTAGATATGAAATGCTCCACGATTTTGAGTCTATGTTGGAGGTGTGTAATAAGGCAGAGGATTATATAGAAAAAAATCCAGCCTATTATCAAGACGATAAATTGGCAACATTCCAGTTAAAAAAGATGTCCGCATATTTACATCTTCGCGATTGGAAAAATGGAAAAGTAAATGCTGAAAAATGTCTTCAATCTTTTCCAACAGGTAGCCCTATTTGGTTTACCTTTATGGAGTATTACTTATTGTTAGCCGTTCATACGGAAAACTATATTAACGCTATTGCTATTTATAACGAAGCGTCAAGTAATACGAAGTTCAAGAAAATGACGGGTTCTGATCGAGAGAAATGGCGTATTTATGATATTTATTTGAATTATATTATAGATAGTAGAGGAGCAGAAAATCCAGTTTTAATGACTCAAAAACGAAAGAATTTTCGCTTGTCTCGTTTCTTAAATGATCCTGTTTTATATCCAAAAGATCAACGAATTTTTACCGTCTTAATGGTAGTTGCACAGATTCTATTCTGTCTCGAAAAAAAAGGGTATCATGCTATGAACGAGCGTATCGATCGATTGAAAAGCTACGCCAATCGTCAATTGAAAAAAGAAGAATATTACAGAGCTATCCAATTTATTCGTTTATTGCAACAGTTAAGTAAGGCAGAATTTCAGCCTGAAAATCTGAGTAACGTAGATAAATATTATGAACGGTTGATCGAAACGCCATTTTTCTTTAGAGGACTAATTTCTGAGTTAGAAATTATTCCTTATGAAAAATTATGGTTGATGATCTTAGATAAATTGAGAAAAGGGTAAGAACTCATCCATTTATTCTATTAAAAAAAGCACATTATAGTTAACTCTGTAAAGTGCTTTTTTCATTTTACCAATTGGTATATCGTACACCTAAATTATAGGTGACGGGACGATTAAAACTCAAAATAAAATCAATCGGTAAAAAATAAGTATATAATAATTCCACTTCTAAATTTGGAGTGATTAAAAATTTACTGCCCAGCCCATATTCTACAGGAACAGTCGTCATTGCATAAACTGTCCAACGTTTATTTGGAAAATAACTAAAAAAGGCTTTTGCTAATGGCAATACATTAAAATTAGGAGCAACCGTCGTCCACATGCCTAGTTCTGCATATAATGCCGTTTTGGGACTTAATTGTTTATCATACATCCACTGTGTATACGAAATCCATGAACCATCCACTGAGCGATCTAAAGGAATGTACATCGTTTGCTGAATAGAAACATTACTCCATTTCTTGAAAGGACTAAATTTAATTTTTGCACCGATATGCGCCAATCCATGATCGGCATTTCTGGCTAATGTAGTGCCATCACTGTTGCGTAGCGTATCTGTGGGCGCATGAAGTAAATTATCATGGCGATTATCTACTATTGAAAAATCGTCTTGTTTCTGAAAACGTAATACATCAAAGGGAGAACTATTAGCATCGTCGTTGGTAATATTGGATTTATATACCAAATCAAAACCATAATTGTAATTTTGATTAGTACCGAACAAAAATTGTCCAAAAGCGGAGAAAAAAGTACCTCGACTATTGAGCGTTTCAAAACCATCAAAAGTACGCTGTGTGTATATAGCATTAAAAACCTTAACTTCTGATTGTCCCTGTGTATATAAATTCGAAGAACGGAAGTAGCTGTTAAATTCCCCATTCTCCTGTGCTATTACCCAAATAGAAATAAAGGATAGCAATAAACATACAAACATTTTTTTTGCAAAAATCATGATTAGTCCTTTGTATTCGACAAGAGGGGAAAGTATAAAGGTATCAACAAGGATACCAATAATTTTATAAAATTGTTGGCATCCGTATTCGTAAAAGCTATCAAAAGTCTTGAAACAGTCATTTTTATGAACTTGAGTTCAATACTTGTTAAGTAAGTGGTCGGACAAAATTACTTGCCTGCCAGCCGCAGGCAGGTATAATAAAACCGTCCTTCAAAAATTGACTAAGAAACTGAATACTTGGAAGTTACGAAGGAAATTATTTGAAGGACTTGAAGGTTTTATTATACTAATTTTTCTGACCTACTACTTAGGTATGAATTATGGCAACACAATAAACGTTTCGCTTCATCTTTAGCTAAACAGGCACGAGAAACTTTAAATTTCTTTCTTATAAATTAATTGTATAGCTATAACTGCGATTAGGTTTTTCCTTTAAGTCTTTTTTAGTAGGTGTACCGGTGGTTACATAGTTGTATTGTACCTCATTTACAGAAGGTTTTGGCTTTTGTTGAGGAATTGGAATCGGTTTTTCCTTTGGCAATCTAAAGTGAATTTGAATGGTTTTATGAAAAAGGACACGCATTTTTCTATTCTTTGGTACTTCAAACTTTAATAGTTTAACCAACCGAACAGCTTCTTCGTCACACCCGTGCCCAACACCTGATTTGACCTGTGCAGCTACTACATTTCCTTTAAAATCAATGTCATATTTGAGCATAACCGTTCCTTCTATTTTTGCTTTTAAAGCAGCTTTTGGATAGCGCATATGCTTCCCAATAAAGGCTTTTAATGCTGTATTGCCACCAACATAGTGAGGCGTTTTTAAAAAACGATCTTTTTTATTTTTTGACATTTATTTGTATTTATTTTAATATTTGCTATATTAGTAAAACATTGTTTGGAGGTAAGGTGTATTTGTTATAATGTCCTTTTAATATGAAAAAAATAAGAACTTCATTGGATCATAAAAATAATTATTCGTGTAGACTTGCTTTTTGTTACTATAATATTTAACTTAATCGAAAGTTTTACAAACAAAAGAAGGCTACCGTGCACAAACAAAAACGATCATTTACTTATTTAAGAGACCTGGAAGACGTATGAAGCAGCGTGCATTTTTTCAATATATTGAATTAGAAAAAAGGTTTTCCCCACACACCGTTTTAGCTTATCAAAATGATTTGGGGCAGTTCTTTTCCTTTTTGGAAGAGCAATATGATGCCATGTCTATTCAAAACGTAGAACACACACAGATTCGTTCTTGGATGGTACAAATGCGACAAGACGGTATCTCGCCACGTTCAATTAATCGAAAGTTATCTACTCTAAAAACATACTACAAATTTTTGCTTAAGCGTGATTTTATTTCTAAAAATCCCATGCAAAAAGTGCTGTCACCAAAAATTGGTAAGCGCTTACCCGTATTTGTGAGTAAAGAAAGTATGGAAAGATTGTTCGAACAGGTCACCTTTCCGTTTACCTATGAAGGAATAAGAGATCGAACGATTTTAGAGATTTTATATACTACAGGTATTCGCCGTTCAGAACTAGTAGGTTTGACGATCAAAAGTATAGATTTGGTACAGCGACAATTAAAAGTTTTAGGAAAAGGTAATAAAGAGCGAATCATACCGTTTGGTAAACAACTCGCTGATACTTTCCAACAATATTTAGACATTAGGAGTGCCACTTTCAATGCGAATGATGAAATGTCACTTTTTTTAACAAAAAAAGGCACGAAATTGTATAGTAATATAGTATACAACGTTGTGAAAAAATACCTCTCCTATGTCACAACGATAGATAAACGTAGCCCTCATGTATTAAGACACTCATTTGCGACACATTTGTCGGATAATGGTGCCGATTTAAATGCAATTAAAGAATTATTAGGACACAGTAGCCTCGCTGCTACGCAAGTTTATACGCATAATAGCATCGACAAACTGCGAAAAGTGTACGAACAGGCTCATCCTAAAGCCAAAAGAGAATAGAACCAAAATCAATATGACTGGTTTTATGAATATAATTAAGTTTAAAATATATTATTAATTAACGTATATAAATTATTTTATTAAAATTCAAAATGCCTATGGAAAAACCGTATTCCTGATGTCGAAGTTGATAAACGATACAAATCAAAATGTTTTATCACCCACTCAAAACATGCAGCAAATACAAAATTAAGAAACCTATTATCTAAATTTTTTTAAAAACTTTAACGAATGAAGGTACACACGCAATCCTTGCATTTTTCAGCAGACAGTAAATTAATACAGTTCATAGAAGAAAAATTAGCAAAATTAGAAGTATTTTTTGACCGAATTATTGAAGCAACTGTAACGCTAAAACTTGAAAACACAGGTCAAATAAAAGATAAAATCGTAGAAGTACGACTAGCCATCCCTGGCAGTGTATTATTTGTGAAAGAAACCAACAAGTCATTTGAAGCTTCCGTCGATAGTGCCGCCAGCGCACTCAAAAGACAACTCATAAAATATAAAGAACGAATACGAAGAAGTTCGAGCAATTAATACTTTTTTAGAAAAGTAAAAAAAGAGAGCTTGTTTGCTACGTGCAAACAAGCTCTTTTTGATTTTTAAATGCTAAAAACAATTCAATATTTCTCAATAATCCCGATTTTGACGTAAAAACCCAGAAAATTGAACTTTTGGGTATTTACCAATTGAAAAAAAAGGTGCAACTTGAAGTCGAATTTCAAAACAAACGAAAATTTAAAATCATACAAAAATTAAATAGAGTTCAAATATTGATATTGACAAGGGGGTAAAACTACCTTGAAAGAACCTTTTTCCAAGGGAATTTATTCCCTTGATAAATTTTGTATGGTTTTAAAGATTACCTATGTAGAGATTAAAAAAAGTGTTAATAACTTAATTTTTTTAATCCCTATGTGGATATTAAATTTGTAAAAGTAATCTCAATAGATTATTAAATTATTAATACCAATAATCTATTGGTCAGAAGATAAAATAGTGGATCAGAGTAATCTGGGCATTATGGGATATTAAAGCACGAGTTATCTTTAGAAACTCGGTGCTAACACAAAAGATAGTAAGATGAAGGAAGACGATGAACAATTTATTCCGTTTATCCATAACTATTGCGACCGTTGGTGTGAGCGTTGCCGCTTCATTAATCAATGCCGCATAGGGGCAAAAGAAGTGGAACGCTCCAGAGAACGCAGTGCAGCCATGGAAGAAGATGATGTAGTGGATGCGGTGACGGAAAATTTGAAACGTGTATTGGAACACTTAGAGCATTTTGCTCGTGAAAATGGAATAGATTGGGATAAACTGCAACAAGAAATTGATGAAGCAGATTTTGTAGCAGAAGAATTATCCATTGAACAGACACGTTTACAAGATTGGGGAAAGGAATATTTAGATATGGGGCAAGAATGGTTCTCCAATCATCAGCAAGAGATTAAGTATAAAGAGGATGAACTCAATCATAAATTGCAAATGGGGATCAAAGATATTCCTAAAGAAGCTGCCGAGTTGGTGGATGCTATTGAAGTAATCCGATGGTTTTTATTTTTTATAAACGTAAAACTTGATCGTGCTTTATATGGGTTAAGAAATCATAGCGATGATGAGGAAGATCCAATCCAAAATGATGCAAATGGAAGTGCCAAAGTTGCTTTAAATGCAGTAGAACGAAGTTTAAAGGCATGGGAAGTCATACGCATGCATTTTCCAAATCACACAGATGAACTCATTGATATTTTCGTATTATTAGGTCGTATTAAAATGGGACTGGAAACACTTTTTCCTGAAATGGAGTCCTTTGTTCGCCCAGGGTTCGATGAACCTGAATTGTATATGGCGTAAAATATAAATAAAATTACCATACAAATAAAGCCTTCTTTTCAATCGAAAAGAAGGCTTTATTTGTAGCATTGATGTACTATTTTGATTACTACGACGCCACATAACAAAAGGTGTTTACTCTACAGAATAAACACCTCAAGAAGGGTTTTACCGAAAGGTAAACCTCATTCTAAAAACTAAATACGGAATTATAATTTGCCAACAAACTTAGTCAACTTGCTCTTAAGATTGTTTGCTTTATTTTTATGCCAAGTATTTTTCTTAGCTAATTTATCGATCATAGAAACGACTTTAGGCAAAAACTTTTCAGCTTCTGGCTTGTCTTCCATCTCTCTTAATTTTTTAATAGCCGTACGAGTAGATTTCTTGTAATAACGGTTTTGTACACGTTTTTTCTCGTCCTGACGAATTCTTTTTTTAGATGACTTATGTTGTGCCATTATCTATTATAATTTTTTCTTTTTCTATTGATTTCCGATAATTTCGGAGCGCAAAGTTAATCTTTTTTGATTAAAAAGTAAAACTTAAACCTAAATTAAAACAAAAAAAGTGCAACAAAGTATGACCTTGCTGCACTTTTTTAAATATTTATTGAATCAATTCAGATTGATCTTAGAATTTTACATCGAATGTATAAGAATCTTCGTTATCGTTAGTAGTAATTCTTACATCACGAACGACTAATAAATAGTTCACTCCATTAGCGTTTGCAACAAAAATATCTCCAACTTCAACTGTTCCTGATACTGAAATTTCTTGACCATCATTATAAGCAGCAGCAATAGCTTCTTTAGAGATCACGCTCTCATAACTGAAAGTTTCCATAGTATTGTCATTCAAAATACGTAAACTAGCTCCATTAGCCGGCTCAATCGTTTGATTCCATACAACAGTTGGGCCACTTTGGTCAAGTCCGCTATCTATAATATCCGCAGCCGCATCATTAACCGAAACTACCTCACCTGTATCTAAGTCCAAACCACCGAAAAACGGACCATCAGCATTGTATACAATTCTAGCAGTGTATTCACCACTTAAATCTGTTCCAGCATTATAAACTACATCTTGTGTAAATTTAGTGCCAGTAGCAGTTGTTACCTCAAATGTCAAAGTGTGCGTACCTGAAATCGCTTCTACTCCAATATCTCCGCTAAATCCATTTGCATCATCACCAGTTAGTAATTGTGGGTTATTAGGAAGCATTACATTTGGAAAACGTAAACGATCAGGGTCAACCAAAACACCATCTTCATATACTGCAATTGACGACAGCGTATTTCCATTAGCATCAATATCAAAGTTGAAATTATTAATAGCTCCCGGTGTAGTAGTAACCGTAGCTGGGCCGTTATATGTTATTAATACATCACCAGCAGCAACTTCTGTAGAAATTAAAATGTCTGCTCTAGAGAACTCTCCGTTTGCATCAGTAACTTCAAATTCATAAATAACACTGTTATTACTAGATTGTGCTATAATGGTAATATCCCATGTGAAACTTGTTCTATCATCACCAGAAATCAATTGTGGATTATTTACCGCAGCAATTCCTGCAATTGAAAAACGGTCAGTTGGCAAATCGAAACCATCCTCCGTAATTTTTAGACTGTTCATGTCAGATTCTCCTGAAATAGCATTTAAACGAACTGTAAAAGATTCATCTGGTGCAAGTGTTGTGTCCTCACTCAACACATCTGTGTCCGCTAGTAGACTAACCGTTGGACCCGTTGTATTACCACTGCCACCACCAATAGGATCATCTTCACCACAGGCTGGAATTAAAAATACAGCTATTGCCAAAAAGAATAAA
>JAHDFQ010000057.1:9962-11742 GCA_020628085.1 Saprospiraceae bacterium | reverse complement strand
ATCATCTTCACCACAGGCTGGAATTAAAAATACAGCTATTGCCAAAAAGAATAAATACTTAAAAAAAGACATACTTTTCATAAAAATAAATGTTTTATATGAGCCATTAATAAAAATGAGATTTTGGCTCATTGGTTTTTCAAAAAAATGGTATAATTTAAAATAGAATTTCCAAGTATAAAGCGATTGAACGATGTACTTGTTCAATTCTGATTTGAAAGATAAACGTATAAATTAGACATTTGCTGCGAGTTAAGTCACTTAAAAAGAATTAAAAATTTGTTAACAAAGACTTATTACTTGATTTATACGGTTGACAATAAAGTACTTATAGGTGTAGATTTGTACAGATATTTAGAGGAAATAGTTTTTGATGTACAACAAGTAAATAAGGAGGTGGCTGTTAGGTTTGATAAGAGCAGTCAAAAAATTACTTATATTTACAATACTAAGTAGTTCGCCAACAACCACCATTCCTTGAATCATGTATTCTTAAAAATAAGGATAAAAGAATGGATTTTTAGCTAAGAATCTGTTAATATGAAAGGGATTAAAATCTTTAACTATTGAACAGACAATTCATGCTAAAATGTTAAGATTTGTTAATATAATTACATTGGTTTTCAGTGTATTACAAATTGTTAAAATATTTTTTTGATGAATGTTAAGAGAATAGAAAATCCAAAATATAGCTTTGATCGTATATCAAATGGATAAGAAAAAAAAATCGACATCAACCAGTCCTAAAGTAGTCAAAGGCGTAGATCAACCTGCTCTAATTAATGAAGCTGCTGCACAAGCATTGATTCGTAAAAAACGACAACGCCAGTCTGCTTCAGATTATGCACATAAAATTTTATCAAAAGATCGAGTGGCATTGGGTCAGGCCATTACAATTATAGAAAGCACTCGATCCAGCGATCAAGTTCTAGCTCAAGAAATCATAGATGCTTGTCTACCTCACGCAGGAAACTCTATGCGAATCGGAATCACAGGTTCACCAGGTGTCGGTAAAAGCACTTTTGTAGAAGCATTTGGGGTGACAATAATAGAGCAAGGACAACGAGTAGCTGCCCTAGCTATCGACCCAAGTAGTCAGTTGAGTCGAGGAAGTATTTTAGGTGATAAAACACGAATGGAGCAATTGTCTTCTATTGAAAATGCCTTTATTCGTCCTTCACCCGCTGGAACGTCGTTAGGTGGTGTAGCACGTAAAACCCGTGAATCTATTATTTTGTGCGAAGCGGCTGGTTTTGATACGATTATTATAGAAACAGTTGGTGTAGGACAATCAGAAATTGCGGTGCATTCAATGGTTGATCTATTTTTATTGCTCATTGCGCCAGGAGGAGGTGATGAATTACAAGGTATCAAACGCGGTATCGTCGAAATGGCAGACATTGTGTTAGTCAATAAATCAGATGGAGATCGGCAGGCTTTAGCACGTCAAACACGTTTGGATTATAAAAACGCCTTACATTTATTTCCTGCTAAAGAAAGTAACTGGATTCCCAAAGTATTAAACTGCTCTGCTCTGCACAAAGAAAATATTCTAGACGTTTGGAAAACGGTTCAACTTTACGAACAACAAACCAAAGAAAACGATTATTTTGAGCAACATCGCAAAACCCAAGCTCAATACTGGTTGTTTGAAAGCATAGAACATCATTTGAAAAAGCAATTTTACGAAAATACAGCCGTCAAAAAACAATTAGAAGTTGTTCAACAACGAGTTATCGACGGTCAACTTTCTCCGTTTAAAGGAGCAGAATTATTATTA
>JAHDFQ010000057.1:0-9862 GCA_020628085.1 Saprospiraceae bacterium | reverse complement strand
ATGAAGAAAATAGCAGTATTTACGTCAGGAGGAGACGCCCCAGGTATGAATGCCTGTTTAAGAGCCGTCGTACGGACGGGTTTACATCACGGGTTAGAAGTCGTTGGCATTAAACGAGGTTATGAAGGCATCATGGATGGTGATTTCATTCCTATGAACGGATACGCCGTAAGTGGTATTATCCAGCAAGGCGGTACGATTTTGCAGTCTGCTCGAAGTGAACGTTTTCGTACTAAAGAAGGACGTAAAATGGCATACCAAAATCTTAAAAATGCAGGTATAGAAGGTATTGTTGCTATTGGTGGGGACGGTACATTTACAGGGGCATCGGTTTTTATGTCCGAATACCCAGATATTAAAATTGTAGGTTGTCCTGGAACGATTGATAACGATTTATTTGGAACAGATTTTACGATTGGTTACGATACGGCGATCAATACAGCGATGAATGCCATTGACAATATAAAAGACACCGCAAATGCTCACAATCGAGTATTTTTTATAGAAGTAATGGGACGAGATGCAGGGTTCATTGCCCTTCGTAGTGCCATTGCCACTGGTGCAGAAGCTGTTCTTGTACCTGAAACGACATCTGATATTGATGGATTGGTTAAGTTGTTGAAATCTAATTATAAAAATAAAAAGAAAGCCAGTATCATTATTGTTGCAGAAGGAGATGACGCAGGCGGTGCAATGGATGTTGCCAATGCTGTCAAAGCACAAGTAGATTATTTTGATATTCGGGTCACCATATTAGGACATGTACAACGTGGCGGAAGACCAACAGCCATGGAACGTGTTCGTGCCAGCCAAATGGGTATTGAAGCGGTCAACGCTCTACTTGATGGAAAAAAAGGTGTTATGATCGGTCAAATTCATAATAAAATGGTACACACGCCTTTCGAAAAAGCCATCAAACACCATGATGAGATGAATAAACAGTTGCTGACAGTAGTAGATATTTTGGGGTAAAGCGTGTTCTAGTAATATTATATGATAACAGATCTCTCAAAAAAATAAGATGAACAATCCAAAAACTAACCTCTGGCTGATTATCATGTTACTCTTTATGTCTAATCAATTTTTGATGGGACAAATATATTATCCTACATCTGTTAAATCAGCATTTTTTGATAACAAAGAAATACTGTTATTTGAAGTAGGAATAAATAATTACTCTATGGATTATTCTATACACTATCAGTATAAAAGGTTCATTATGTCGTTACAGTATGATTACAACAACACAAAACTAGATATAAACCCTCTAAATTTTCATGAAATTGAAATAGATGGAGTGGAAATGCATAGAATACAAACGTTAGGGTCTCAAACCAAATATTCAGAATTTAGGGTATCCTACAACTTAAATGTGAGCCAAAAAAAGTTAGAAATAGGTTGTGGAATTGGCAGAAACTTTTTGACTATTAAAAATCGGTTTTTTGCGCAAATAGGAATTGGAAATGAAAATAATCTCATAGATGCTGGAATTACATGTAGAGCAAGTTATGTTGAAAATATTGCAGGGTTCGATATCCTTAACCCAATTGCTTCGATCCCTATAAATGCAATAGTCTTAGAGCCTTCTATACAAGGCAAATTTAAGTTAGGCAAATTCAGAATCATTAATCAATTTGGATTTGCCATAATTACCAGTAAAAATGAAGATTATATGAAACCAAATTTAAGGATAGGAATTGGGTATAAATATTAATTTAGTACATGATCAATTACCCCATAATTGTTTGTTGATAATGAGATATGGATGCAAAAAAAATAGACAATATAAGTACATGCGGATTGGTAGAAGAGTATAATAAAAAACGAATAACAGGAGTAAAAAGCACGTTAACATATGAGCACAAGAACACATGAACACGATAGTAAAGATCCTAAATTCCTAGATATTTTCCTATTTCCGATGTTATTCGTGAGTTTGATGTGGATCGTGCATTTTGCACAGATTGCACTGAATACCAAATGGGGTTATTATGGAGGAGTGTACCCGAGAACATGGATTGGGCTGAAAGGTATTTTATTTGCACCCTTAATCCATTCTGATATTCAACATTTAATATCAAATTCTGTCCCAATGTTGATGCTGGGAGCAATCATATTTTATTTTTATCAACGAGTAGCACTCCGAAGTTTTGCTTTGATTTACTTTTTGTCAGGGTTTGTAGTCTGGGCAATGGCGCGTCCTGTCTTTCATATTGGGGCAAGTGGAGTCGTCTATGGATTGGTAGCCTTCGTATTTTGGAATGGTATCTTTAGACGTAGTTATCGCTCTATTATTTTAGCTTTAATTACAATCGTTTTATATAGTGGATATTTTGAAGGTATATTACCGAATCAAAAAGGAATTTCTTGGGAAAGTCACTTGTATGGTGCGTTGGTTGGTATTTTTGCAGCGTATTATCACAAAGAAGAATTGGAACTCGAAGAGGAAGAAGAAGCCAGTTATGCGCCTTTTGCCAATGAACTACCCAGAGAAAATCGACCCTACTATTTTAAGCCTGATACCTTCGATAAAACTTATAAAGAAAGATTCATCGAACAACAAGAACGTCAAGAACGCCTACGCCAAGAAGCGCGTTTGCGACAAGCTGAACGCTTACGGAATCAATCAGGGCAATCAGGTTGGACGTCTAGTTCAACAATAGATTTGGAGTAGCTGATATGTTGGGTTTAAGCCACAATGTAATGAGGTGAAAGGGTGGCTTGAAAATAATTTTCTTCAAAACTATCCCTACTTCAACCTCTTCAAATCCACTACAAAACCTCCCGTCATTCCACTCATACCTAACTGCTCTACAAATAGCCGAGCATCGTCTACTGAATCATAGTGACCCAATAAAATTTTATAAATCGGTTTACCGTTTAAGCGATTAGCATTGACAATGATGTAATCGTAGCGTTGTTGCAGTTGTGAGACTTGAAGCAATACATTTTCATACTCATAAAATGCACCAATCTGCACACTATAGCCCGAAGAAGGTTGTACTTCTACATTAAATTTAAATAAACCATTACCTGTTACCAAAGGCGCCGTTTCTGTATTAGTAGATAGTGTTGGTTCAGTCACAGGGGTTTCGTAGCTTGGTGACGGAACAGTTGGCGATGGAAGCTGTGGTGCTTCATACGTGGGGGTAGGTTCGGTAGCTTGTTCTGGTACTTCGTAGGTCGGCGTTGTTATAACACGATCATTCGATGGAGGTACTTCTTCTATGACGGGTCTCGTCTTAGTAATTACTTTGTGCGTAGGTTGATCGTGTAAGGCTAATATTTCTATCATTCGAGTAGGTGGCAATGACTCTACATATTTTGCCAGGAACTCTCCCCTAGAATTTAAAATAATGATGGTTGGTAAAAACTGAACATCGTAATTCACTTTCAAATTATAACCATCAAAGCTATCAATATCTACTTTTACAGGTACAAAACTCGTCTGTAAAAACTGAGTGACCTCCGTATCAGGAAAGGTATATTCATCCATAAACTTACAAGGTGCACACCAAGTAGCCGTAAAATCCAACAAAATTAATTTCCCCTCTACCGCTGCCTTATCTTTAGCAATATCTAGATCATTTTCAAAGACCGCATTAGCAAAGGAAAACATTGGAAACAATAGTAAAAACATTGGAAGAAATAAAAAAGATCGTTTCATAGTGTTTAGTAGATTTTTGGAAAATGATCAATTGCTTGGTGTAATAGCTATGTAATGACCAACAATTATTGCATATAAATTTAAACTAAATATAATGGTTTTTGGTATATGTATGCAACAATTATACCATATGTTAACAAAAAAATAGGTAAGAAGGAAAGATGCAATAAGCTAAAGTCGATGCTTTACTTCTAAATCTTTCGATACTTTCCAACATTTTTTATACCTTGCACCACTATTTTAGAAAACTGCCAATCTGTATACTTATGACTAAAATTCGAGCAGCAATCACTGGTGTTCATGGTTACGTTCCCGATTATATATTAACAAATCAGGAGCTGGAAACAATGGTGGAAACCAATGACGAATGGATTCAATCTCGTACGGGTATCAAAGAACGTCGTATCCTTAAAGGCGAAGGAAAGGGCGTTTCTGAAATAGGCGTAAAAGCTGTTAAAGGCTTATTAGAAAAAACAAACACCAAACCCGAAGAAATTGATTTGGTGATCTGTGCAACGGTTACTGGAGATATGATCTTTCCAGATACAGCCAATGTCGTTTGCGATAAAGTAGGAATTAAAAATGCGTTTACTTTTGATATCAATGCAGCGTGTTCAGGTTTTTTGTTCGCAATCACCACAGGATCACAATTCATTGCTACAGGCATGTATAAAAAGGTAATTGTGATTGGAATGGACAAAATGTCTTCCATCATTGATTACAAAGATCGTGCGACTTGTATTATTTTTGGTGATGGTGGTGGTGCTGTTTTACTTGAACCGAATGAAGAGGGGATGGGTTTCCAAGATGCTGAACTTAAAAGTAATGGAGAAGGAAGACATTATTTGAACATGAAAGCAGGAGGTTCAGCCTATCCAGCAACCGCTGAAACAGTCGCAGCTAGAGAACATTATGCCTATCAAGAAGGAAGAACGGTATTCAAACATGCGGTAAGAGGCATGTCAGATGCAGTAAGTAAAATAATGAAACGAAATCACCTCACCAATGAGAATATGGCATGGTTAGTACCACATCAAGCTAATATGCGTATCATTACTTCTGTGGCCAGTGCAGCAGATTTTCCAATGGAAAAAGTGATGGTGAATATTGAAAAATACGGAAATACAACAGCAGGAACATTACCACTTTGTCTTTGGGAATGGGAATCACAGCTAAAAAAAGGGGATAATATTATTTTGACGGCCTTTGGAGGTGGATTTACCTGGGGTGCTGTTTATTTAAAATGGGCATATTGATGGGAGTTAGTTGTTATACGAACATTACTACAATTTTTGTGATAAAAAACTTATCTTTGCGACGTTTTTGAATAAAATTTATGGTTTTGTTGATAAAATATTGTTTAAATAAATAATAATTCAAATGGCTAACACTTCTGAAATAAAAAATGGCTTGTGTTTAGAACACAATAATGATATATGGTCTGTTGTAGAATTCTTACATGTAAAACCAGGTAAAGGACCCGCTTTTGTTCGCACGAAACTTAAAAGTTTGACTTCTGGAAAAGTAGTAGATAATACATGGCCTTCTAGTCATAAAATTGATGTAGTTCGTATTGAGCGTAGAAAATATCAGTTTTTATATAAAGATGATATGGGGTATAATTTCATGGATAATGAAACGTTCGACCAAACGACGATTGATCCTAAATTAATTGATAATCCAGGATTCTTAAAAGAAGGCGAAACTATTGATGTATTGTTTCATGCAGCAAAGGATATTCCTTTGACCATCGAAATGCCCCAATATTTGATATTTGAAATTACTTACACTGAACCAGGTTTGAAAGGTGATACAGCTACCAATGCAACCAAGCCAGCTAAAATTGAGACAGGTGCTGAAATCAGAGTACCTTTATTTATCAATGAAGGCGATAAAATAAAAGTAGATTCTCGAACAGGTTCTTATGTAGAACGTGTCAAAAAATAGCTTTCTGGGTATGCGTATTTGTTTACCTAATCCATAATATTAAAAGCTATATATTTATACTCCCTTTTTCTGAATATATCTTTTAGGCAAAAAAAATACTACAATAAGGCCTTCAAGTCATTCAAATATTTCCTTCGTAATTTCCAAGGATTCAATTACTTAGTCAATTTTTGAAGAGCGGTCTTATTATTTAAGTAATTTTGTCCAGCCAATTAGGATATTAGATTCGCTATTTTAAATTTTTAAAACGGCATAAATAATATTAACTTTAAGGATTAAGAATCATAAGAATACTTCTTTCAAGTTGCTTGTGTAGCTTGCTGAGTTAAATAAAAGAAAACCAACACCAATGACGTACAAAGAAATATCCGATCTTGTAAGGTTGATAAACAAATCAAATCTATCAGAATTTAAAATCAAAGATGCTGATTTTGAACTGACAATTCGAACAACGGATTATGGTAAAAACAAAACACAAATTGTTACCCAACCAAGTTCAATGATCCCGATGACGGCTGCCCCTGCTGCACCAGCCTATACTGCTCCTGCACCTGCAGCACCCGCACCTGCTCCAGCAGAACAAGAAGCACCCGCTCCACAAGAGCAACCTGCTAAAAAAGAAGAAAAGGTAGAATACATTGAAGTAAAGTCTCCAATTGTTGGTACGTTTTACCGATCTGCATCGCCAGAGAAGCCAGCTTATGTAAAAGTGGGAGATACGATTGAAGTAGGCGATGTTGTTTGTATTGTAGAAGCAATGAAACTATTTAATGAAATAGAATCTGAGGTTCGTGGTAAAATAGTAAAAGTCTTAGTAGAAGACGCCCAACCAGTAGAGTACGACCAAGTATTATTTTTGGTCGATCCAAAAGGATAACTCAATAAAAAGTATACGTTTTTACACAAAAACGATATTAGAAAGTTATCTATTTAGTCTATTTTATTGTAGAATTGAACAAACTATATTTATGTTTAAAAAGATTCTAATTGCGAATCGTGGGGAAATTGCTTTGAGGATTGTACGAACCTGTAAAGAAATGGGGATTAAGACAGTAGCAGTATACTCAACTGCTGACCGTGAAAGTTTGCATGTACGGTTTGCTGATGAAGCAGTCTGCATTGGTCCTCCATCATCGGCTCAATCCTATTTGAGTATTCCAAGAATAATGGCAGCTGTAGAAATTACAAATGCTGATGCCGTTCATCCAGGTTATGGATTCTTAGCAGAAAATGCAGATTTCGCTGAAGTTTGTACAGAATACGGAATCAAATTTATAGGACCATCACCCGCACAGATTCGGAAAATGGGTGATAAAATCACCGCTAAAGAAACTATGATAAAAGCAGGTGTTCCTGTTGTTCCTGGGTCGGGTGGTTTATTGAAAGATGTAAAATCAGGCCTCAAAATAGCTGAAGAAATTAAGTACCCAATTATTCTAAAAGCAACCGCTGGAGGTGGTGGAAAAGGAATGCGGGTAGTCTGGAAACCCGAAGATTTTCAGGAAGCATGGGACAAAGCACGC
This sequence comes from Saprospiraceae bacterium, assembly GCA_020628085.1. GTDB lineage: Bacteria > Bacteroidota > Bacteroidia > Chitinophagales > Saprospiraceae > JAHDES01. The sequence continues at coordinate 2,725 of JAHDFQ010000057.1, read as the reverse complement.
CAAGAAGCAAAAGCTTCTTTTGCCAATGACGGTATTTATATAGAGAAATTTATTGAAGAACCTCGCCATATTGAAATTCAAATTGCAGGAGATCAATTTGGTAAAGTTTGCCACCTTTCAGAACGTGATTGTTCGATTCAGCGTCGTCACCAGAAATTGGTAGAAGAAAGTCCGTCACCTTTTATGACCGATGATCTAAGAAAGCGTATGGGAGATGCTGCAATTAAAGCAGGAGAGGCTATCAATTATGAAGGCGTTGGTACAGTAGAATTTTTGGTTGATAAACACCGAGAATTTTATTTCATGGAAATGAATACTCGTATCCAAGTAGAACACACCGTTACGGAAGAAGTAATTGACCACGATTTAATTAAAGAACAAATCAAAATAGCAGCAGGGATTCCTGTTTCAGGAGAGAATTACATTCCAACGATGCATGCTATTGAATGTCGGATAAATGCAGAAGATCCGTTTAAAGATTTTCGTCCAAGTCCAGGAAGTATTAAATCCTTTCATAGTCCAAAAGGGCACGGTGTTCGGGTCGATACACATGTTTATGCAGGCTATACTGTTCCACCTTATTATGATTCGATGATTGCAAAGTTGATCTGTCGAGCGCAAACAAGAGAAGAATGTATTAAGAAAATGCAGCGTGCATTGGACGAATTTATTGTAGAAGGTTTGAAAACAACCGTTCCTTTTCATCAGAAATTAATGAAGGATGAGAAATTCAAAGCGGGTGATTTCCATACAGGCTTTTTAGCTGATTTTGATATGGGCGATCCTCCAAAAGACTTTTAAATTCAATTATATAAAATATTTCAATGGCTTCATTTATTTTAAATGAAGCCATTGTCGTTTTAGAATCGTTATATTTCAATAATGAAAAGCATCAAACGATTATTTCCATTTTTAAAAAAATATAAAGGCTATGTTGCGCTCAACATACTGTCGAATATATTGATGGTCTTGTTTTCTTTGGTGAGTATTCCTATTATGATTCCGTTTTTGACCATTTTATTTGGTAAAGAATCAGATTTAGTTAAAACTGCTCCTTCTACGCTAGCAAGTACAGACGATCTGATCAATTATTTACAATACTTTTTTAGTCAAGTGATCGAACAATCTGGGCGAGAACAAGCCATGATATATGTATGTGTCAGCATCGTTGCGACCTTCTTTTTTAAAAACCTCTTTCGATATTTATCGCTGGTATTTATGACCCCCATCCGAAACGGGATTGTTAGGGATTTGCGCCAAGCACTCTTTCATAAAACAATGATTCTACCGCTTTCTTATTTTTCAGAAGAACGAAAAGGTGATCTTATATCTCGATTTACAGCTGATGTTCAAGAAATTGAAAGTAGTATTCTCAGCGTATTGGAAGTAGTTATTCGTGCTCCGTTGACGATTATTGGTTCGCTCGCTTTTATGATCGCCATCAGTAGTTCTTTAACACTTTTTGCACTTGCACTCATCCTATTCACGGTGGTGATTATTGGTGGAATAGGAAAAACATTAAGAAAAAAATCATCTGCTATCCAAGAACAGTTAGGTAGTTTGGTTTCCATGATCGAAGAAGGAATTTCTGGACTTAAAATCATCAAAGGATTTAATGCTATTTCATATCAAGAACAACGATTTGATGAAGAAAACACCAATTACAAAAACCTCCTAAATCGACTACTTTGGCGACGAGATTTGGCTGCACCATTGTCAGAATTTCTGGGTGTTACTACAGTTGCCGTTTTAATTTGGTATGGTTACTACGAAGTTCAAAAGGGAACATTGGTGGTAGGAACGTTCATTGCGTTTTTGTATGCTTTTTTTGGAATTATTGATCCTGCCAAACGATTTAGTAAGGCATCTTATAGTATTCAAAAAGGATTAGCAGCGGCAGATCGAGTAGACGATATATTAAATGCAGAAGTTACGATCCAAGAACCAACCCATTCTAAAAACTTTAGCACTTTTAAAAATGAAATCATATTTCAAAATGTTCATTTTTCATACCCCAATTCGGATAAAATGGCATTAAATGGTATTAATTTGACCATTAAAAAGGGTGAAATAGTAGCCTTGGTTGGTAATTCAGGTGGAGGAAAATCAACGTTGGTCGATTTATTATCTAGGTTTTATGATGTAACAAAAGGTCAAATAAAAATTGATGGTACTAATATAAAGGACTATAAACTAGGTGAATTGAGGTCATCTATAGGTTTAGTCACCCAAGAAGCAGTTTTATTCAATGATTCTGTTTACCAAAATATCGTATTTGGATTGGAAAATATTTCAGAAAAACAAGTAATAGCCGCTGCCAAAATTGCTCATGCACATGAATTTATTGTACAAATGGAAAATGGTTATGATACCAACATTGGTGATCGTGGCGTTAAATTGAGTGGTGGACAACGACAACGGCTAACTATTGCCCGTGCAGTACTGCGAAATCCTGCTATCTTGGTTTTAGATGAAGCTACTTCTGCATTAGACTCAGAATCTGAAAAATTGGTGCAAGCAGCACTTCAAAATCTGATGCAAAATAGAACAGCCTTAGTTATCGCACATCGCTTATCTACAATTAAAGATGCGGATAAAATAGTCGTACTAAAAGAAGGTCAAATGATTGAAATAGGTAAACATGAGGAGCTCCTTTCTAGAAATGGAGCATACAAAAAACTCGTTGATTTGCAATCGTTTTAGAAATCTGTGTTTCAACTAAAAT
>JAHDFQ010000273.1 GCA_020628085.1 Saprospiraceae bacterium | reverse complement strand
GACGCACTTTGATACACAAATACCAACCAAATAGGTGCGCCAACGATTAGCACCGCCGCTGTTGTAAATAAAAATCGAATGACGCTTTCTCCAGGATGATGACGGTTGGCCGTCGTCGTATCTACATGTTGATCGGTGTGATGTACGACGTGAAATTGCCACATCCAAGTGACATGGTGTTCTACCCAATGCGCTAGCCACGCTCCTATCAAATCCATCAATAATAATCCGACAATTAGTTGTCCAATTAAAGGTAAACCAGCCCAATGAATGATTCCAAATTGATTAACAACGACCCAGTCTGCGGCCCAAACCAAGATAAACGCCATCGCAAAATTGATGACGACGGTTGTAAGTGTAAAGAAAATATTATGTAGTGTATGCTTAGTCCGACTGTATTGCATGGCAAAAAGTGGCGCTGCATTTTCAATTAGAAAAAAGATCGTTAATCCACCAACGAGCAACAGAGAACGGTGTGCGGTCGGCATATCCGAAAAATAGGTTGTAATAAAATCCATTTGCTTCAAATTTGAATTCTAAAATCAGATCGAGTATTTCTTCTAAAATACTACTTTTATAACAAGAATACGGGATTTAAATAAAAAATAAATCTTTATCATACAAAAACGCTCGTTTCTGACATTCTTTTCAGAAAAACAAGCCTTCATTTAAGTGTAATATCAACATTAAATACGAGATAAGATACTCCACCACTCGAAAAAATCACGTTGTATCAAATTGGATAAAACTGGTATATTTCATAGGTATGAAACAGTATTTCTACTTGCTTATATTTAATGCCGAAAGTTTTAAATGGCTGTTTATCCGAATGTTTTAATTAGTTTGCAACAACAATACCTTTACGTCGCTTATCATTAGCTATAAACATAAAATAACAAATATTTAATTTTAGCATTGATATACTGCTCGCCTAAACAATAGTATACACATACCATTTTCCTGTCATTTCTTATTCGGTCTTGTCACTTTTTTAGAAATCAGTACTTTTTGTCTGTTTCAAAAAACAATATACTTACATCATGTTATTGAAAAAACAGTCTAATAGATAAAAACTCAATCCTATGAAAGGCAACAACTACCAACTTACATTCACGAAAAACACATATATCAATGTGCTTATTTTATCCTTATGTTTCGCTATACATTCTTCCGTTTTTTCGCAACACACGGAGCATGGATGCGATTCTGGAGTAATCAAAGAACGTCTATTACAAGAGGACACGAACTATGCCGAAAAGCAAGCATTTTTTGAAAAAAAATATCGGCAAAATGTCAAAGCCATAGCTAATAGTGAAAGTCGTTCTAGCTCTGCTGTTTATACTATACCAGTTGTCGTTCATATAGTTCATAACGGTGCAGCATTAGGAACAACTGCTAATCCGACAGATGCGACTATCGAGGGAATTATCGCAGAAACAACTGACCGTTTTAGACATACGCAGGCTGGTGCGCCCAATTTTTCTAATCCTTATTTTGGTATTGATACTGAAATTGAGTTTTGTTTAGCTTCGGCTGACCTCAATGGAAATTTTACCTCTGGAATTGTTCGGTATTATGATCCTGTGTATTCTGTAGGTGCGTATCAAGATTTATCGCAACCGCTTAGCGCACTAGCTTGGGATCAAAATCAGTTCTGTAATTTATTTATTGTAACAGATTTGACAAATGGTATTGCGGGGGTTCATTTGGGTAGTCCAGATATTACTGTTTTTGACTCTAATTCATTTTGGTCGGGATTGATTGCGCACGAGTTGGGACATTATTTCAATTTAGATCATACATTCAAAAATGGTTGTACTAACGGAAACTGCTTAACAGATGGCGATGGCGTTTGTGATACACCACCTAAAGCTACTGCTGGTTTTGCTGGTGGCATGTGTAATTCCCCAAATAATTCTTGTTCCAGTGATGTTGATGATACGTCAACGAACAACCCTTATAGAAGTACAGCTTTGGGTGGAATGGGAGATCAATTAGATATGTTGTCTAATTATATGGACTATACAGGTTCTTGTTGGGATGCTTTCACCTTGGGACAGGTTACACGAATGAGAACAGATATCGATGTCAATCGTCCTGCTTTAAAAGGAAATACGATGGCTTGCTCTAACTCCGTTTCTAGCTCAATAGACGCTGGTATTTTTTATTCCTATTTTGAACGAAACGATATTTGTGATCCTGATTTTATGCCAATGGTTACTATTAATAATTATGGTAGTACCACATTAACATCTATGAATATTGAAGTGCTGTTGAATGGAATCATCGTTGCTACTGAACCGTGGATAGGTTCTATCCCTAGCGGTGAAAGCCGAGCATATGCCATGACCAATCCAATTACAATGACAACACCAGGTATGTATACTGTTGGTATTCGAACGAGTTTTCCAAATGGACTTTTGGATGAAGATACATCTAATGATCAGAAAGATACGAATATTGAATATTTTGGTGGTTCTTCTTGTCAGTTTATCAATGAATGTCAAGCCTTAAACACTAGCACCAATCAAGGGCCAGGAAATATGACTGTTATACAAGCAGTGGGTACTTTTCCAACTGCTAATGTTCAAAACGTACAAATATGTGTTACGCAAGAAGGAGACAATAGCTTTTCAGGAGAAACCATGGATATTATTGATGAATCGAACAATATTGTTGGAAGAACCAATTATGGAACAGATTGTGGCGGACCAAGTGCAGAGGTTTGTTTTACTCCTTCACTAGCAGATTATTATGTATGGGCTGCGGATGGAGAAATCACTATTTCTTTTAACCCGATTTCTGGATCTATTAACCCTATTTGGTGTAATTTCAATCCCAACCAAGTTTGTGCGAGCATTATAGTTTCAGAGATAAGTGTACCGAGTTGTGTAGATGCAATTTTATTGGATAATATTATTGCTACAGGAATGTATGAAGTTTCTGATTCTATTCTTTGTGAAGGTTCTATTACCCCAGCAGAAACAGTTGTTTTACGATCAAATAATGCCTTGGACTTTTTGCCAGGTTTTGAAGTTCAATTAGGAGCGGAACTGGATGGCGATACCCGTAATTCTGGTTGTACTAATTAATGAGCAATTTCTTAGATTAGTTAGT
>JAHDFQ010000056.1:11720-26983 GCA_020628085.1 Saprospiraceae bacterium | reverse complement strand
TTAATGAAATAAGATGAAGAAGTACTAGGGGATAGAAAAAATAAAGGCTTGCAAAGAGTAATTGCAAGCCTTTTTCATTTAGTTTTTTGTGAAAATTACCGACTTCTAGCCAGTACATTTTTATACAAAATTGGTTCTTTATACTCTTTTTGCATCGTGTGTCGAATTACATCAAATGCAGTGACCACACCTTTCAGTTGGTTGTCGAGGTTAACGACAGGAATAGTTTTAAATCGGCGATCCATAAATAATTCTGCGGCGGTACCGACTTTGTCTTTGGGCGCAATTTTTAATACATCTCGAATCATGACATCCTGAACCTTTTTGTTCACAGCATCCGACATGGTATTTTTCCACAGATCATAAGAAGTAATAATCCCTTCAAGTTGTCCTGCATGATTGACAACGGGTAGTTGTTGTAATCTTTTTTGAACCATCAGATCAGAAACAGCCTGAATACTATCCTCAGGATGAACAACAGTAGGATTGATAGTCATAATGTCTCGTACATGTTCGTTTAGCATAGGCGATAAGATTTTGCTTCCTTACTGTATGATAGGGTTTGTATGGAAGTTGGTTTAAGAAATTTTGAATTTAGAAACGATCAAGAATGTATATTCTATCAATTGCAATAAATATAAGTAATTATTTGTTTAAATAAAAATTTATCAGAATATAAATCTGTTATTTATTTTATTTTGAATGACAAAATTGGTTGCATACTTACGAAGTATTGATGTGAATGTGCAAAAAGGGTATTCTTAATCACAATTACTACTATTTACTACAAAAACCACTATTCCAAAACGGTCACATCTCCAGATAATATTTTCGGAATACCGTTTTCTATTATTCTGATTAGATAGACAAATACGCCAGGATCTACTTGACCTTGAGGTTGCCAACCTTGCTGTTCGTGGTTTGCTACCAAATTATTTGCACGAAAAAGCAAACCACCCCAGCGATCATATATTTCTAAGTCGTATACCATATCGGCATTGCTTTGTAGAAAAAAACGACCATTGGTAGAAACACTTGGATGATTGACGATGACATTAGGTAAATAATAGTTGTTTTCCAATAACTGAACAATAATCTGATCGCTATCTGAACAACCATATTCATTGATTACTTCGATTTGGTACACGCCATTTCGGGGCGACAGGAGTGTGGGAAAAGCACAATCTCCACAATCAAGAGGAGCAGCAGGCGACCAGTTGTAGGTGCTGATCTGACCATTGTAATCAACAGGTAATGCCATGTTATTTTCAAAAAAGACATCTATTAAATCTTCCGTCATGACTTCGGGTAAAGGATATGCACTAATATCAAGGGTATCCGTATAAAGGCAACCAAAGGGATCGGTAGCGGTGAGGGTGTATCTTCCTGCTGCATCAAGGGTGTAGATGCTACCTTGATGCACAATTTCTTCGGCAAACGACCAAAAGATATTCTGATGTTCAGAGACAACTTGTAATTCTGAAGACGCACCTCCGCACAATCCCTTGATGCCCTCGTAGGTAATGGGCATATCGTCAAAGTGCGAGAAGTCGATGTCATAAATGATGGAATCACAACCGATAGCATTGTACAAGGTATCAATATATTGTCCAGTTTGAGTATAGCTAGTACCAGCTAATTCAAAGGGATCACCGATACAAGTTTGAGCGTCTACATATTGTTGAGTAGTAACATCAGTATAGGCAATATCAAATTGATAGCTTTGAGGACAAGCGCCATTGATAGAAAGGACAAAAGGGTGAGTACCTGCTTCTAAAAACCGTTCATCACCTTGAAAATCATCGCTCCACTCCATTTGATAGGGCGTGTTGGACAAGTCGACCCAAACAGATGCCCCAGCACAGAGCAGCGTATCAGTCCAAGGTGGCGTATAATCAATTGCACCGAGAACAGTAATGGCTTCTGGGAAAAAATTGGTGTATGCACCAGCACAATGGCTGACCTCAATGCCAACATCATAAACACCGGGAGTATCGTAACAAACGGAGACGGTGGGATCAGTACTACTGGTAATATCAGCACCATCGAAATCCCAAATAAAATCACCCTCTTCTATAAAGCTGTGGTTGGTGCTAAGTGTGACACACTCGCCTGCACAAATGGTATCAGCATTTTCTATAGAGAGGCTTAGCTCTGGCTCTATCTCGGTGAGAAAGAAGTTGTCGTAAGAAATTTCTACTGAGATACTCTCTTTAATAATTTCATCGTTATCTGCAAAAACACCTACAACCATAACATTATAGTTGGAATCTGGCACATAGCAATGGGTAATTTTACGCCAAGTACCAACTTCTAAAGGCATCATTGTATCAATTTCTATTTGAGGTTCTAGTAAAAGAGGATATACATTAGATCCAAATACATTTTCGCTAAGTACCAGCTCATTATCAAAATAAATACCATGATGTGATATAGAAGATATATCAGAGTCAAGAAAAGATGACATGTAATAAGATAAAAAATAAGTTTTGCCAGCTACTATTGGTTGTATTAATTCAACCTGAGGGTATTCTCTACTCACATATCCCAGAGCTATAGGTCCATCAACATCAATAACGGATAACAAAAAGCCCCGACCGGATTGTGCTAATGTAGGAGGATCGTCTACACAATCTGAGTTTATATATCTAGGAGCTTTGACTCGAAAAGACCAATCTTCAATAACATCTTGGAGGGGAGTTGCAATAACATCATAATCACAATCATAATAATTTTCAAAATCGGGATTGGGGATAAGGTTTTGTTGGGCAACAAGAACGAATGGCAATAAAAAAAGGCAGAAAAATAGGTTTCTCATAGCTTTGTATATTTTGTATTCAAGAAAGAAGGCAAGTATCACTTGCCTTCTTGAAAATATTGTACATTTTTTTAAAACTACTGTTTAATAATTTTACCTGATGATGTACGTTGTCCATTTATAATAACAGAATAAAAGTAAATACCCCCTGAAACATCTAAAGGTAGAACAGTACTACCTGATTGAGCGTCAATTTTATGTGAAGCAATAAGCTGACCTGACGCATTAGAAATATGTAATTCAAATTGATCCACCTCTTCCAAACCATTCCATTCAAGTATAAATTCATCAATTATAGGATTGGTTCGCACTTTTATATCATGAGGAGTTATCTGGTTTGGCGTATCTACGATAAAGTAATTAGGATTGTCACTCGTAAAGCCTTCTTCACAACCATCTCCAACTCTCCAATAGAAATTTTCAATGGTAGAGCCATCATGTTGATTTCCACAGCCATCTTCATAAGTGATATCTAGCTAATTCTAATAAAAACTTAATATTGTAATTTGGACAATTATAATTTGTAATTGCCACTACTAACTGGAAAGAATGAAAAATTCTGGATTCGAGTTAGTACATCTATTGCATTTGTTGTTAACCAAATATATACATTATTTTAGATATTTCAAAGGAGGAGCATAGTTTGATGTGACAGGGTTTTCTGATTTGCGCTTGTTGAGCAGATATAAAAAAAATACTCACCTGGGTGGGTCTTTGTTAAATTGACTTGTCTTTATAAAAATGGATAGATGGTGAGCCATTAGATATTTTAAATGTTTTAAATTAAAATAATGAATAAATTAAAGTTTTTGGTACTATTTACAATAGTAGGAATGATGGCTATTATAGCTTGTGACAAAGATGATGATGCAACAACAGACTGCGTTATCGTTACTTGGTATGAAGATACCGATGGCGACGGTTTAGGGAACCCTGATGTAAGTCAAGAAGCTTGCGACCAACCAGAAGGTTATGTAGCGAATAACACGGATACAGATGATGCGGGAGGTTCGAGTGAACCTGAACTACATCTAGCATTTAGTGAGTTTGATACAGATAATTTTACAATCACCTTAGATGGAGATAAAGTAACTTTAATGACCAATGGTTTACCAAATCATACGTCTCCTTACTGGTCAAACACGACAGCAAGAAGTGCGGTTGACCCAATGGGAAATACTTTAGTAACTCCAGCCGCTTCAGAAAATCATCCATTGTTTGTTGAACCTACCGTCACCAGTTATGAACAAATGGCACCTGGAAATATCGACGATTTTAATGGATCATATACTTTAACCGTTCCTGCAAATCCAGCATTAGCTGCCAATTCATCTTCAACAGGTTTAGGAGCAATTGGGATAGCCGTTAGCGGTTCTATGATTTACAATGACGAAGAAGGGCCAAATGTACCATTAGATAATGCGATTGGCTCTTTGGACTACACCGCAGCGCACACTGGCCCACAAAGCTATCATTATCATTTGGAGCCTCATGCGTGGTCGCAAGACGATGATAAATTGATTGGAATTATCTCTGATGGGTTCTTTTTATATGGTCGAAGAGATTTTGATGGAAGCTATCCCACAGATTTAGATGAATCTGGTGGACATTTTGGCCCTACCATTCATAATGCAGAAGGAGAATACCATTATCATATTCAAAACGAATTGTATTTGAATCAATATTACATTTTATTTCCTGGCGATTATCAAGGAACGCCTAACAATATTCAGTAAAATTTGTAAGCTTTAACTCTACTAATAAACAGGAAGGACGAGGAACACACCTCGTCCAGTTTTTATCAATTCACAGAAGAGGGAGGTCAACTCTATTTTGAAGATCACCTCTAATATTTCCAAACTTACTTTTTATAAAAACGAAAAACATGAAAAAAACAATTTCAATTTTATGCTTTATTTTAATGACATTTACTGGCTTATTTGCCCAGCTAATGGTAGATTGTGATGAAACATATACGATACCTAGTACAACTTATGCAGGAGATGTAACCGCTGCGGTAAGTGATTCCATGGTTTCTTCTGCCATACATACCAACAATTCTACGGTTGTTTATACTGCGGCTAATTCTATACTTTGCGTTGGCGATTTTGAAATAGAACTCGGAACAACCTTTTGTGCAGATATTACGAGTTGTGTCGCACCATGTATCATCAATGGAATGCATGCAGCTTGGGATGAATTTGTACAGCGGGGAACTTCCGTTATGTATAGTGGAACTAACGTAGTCATACAAACAGACGGTTTACCAGACCATACGTCTCCGTATTGGTCAAACACAACAGAACGTTGTACAACTACTCCAATGGGACAACAGCTTTGCACCAATTCAAACACAACAGTCGATCATCCTTTGTTCGTAGCACCAACGGTTACCAATTTTAATACAATGGCACCAGGTAATATTGATGATTTTAATGGCTCATATACACTAACTGTGCCTCAGAGTCCAGCATTGGCAACTAACTCATCTTCAACAGGTTTGGGTGCAATTGGATTTGCCGTAAGTGGTTCGGTTATTTATAATGATGAAGAAGGACCAAATGTTCCTTTGGATAATGCAATTGGATCATTAGACTATACAGCAGCGCATACTGGACCACAGAGTTATCACTATCATTTAGAGCCACACGCTTGGTCTCAAGATGACGATGAATTGATCGGAGTGATTTCAGATGGTTTCTTTTTGTATGGTCGTAAATGTGCTTCCACAGGTACGTATCCAACGGATTTAGATGCTTCAGGTGGACATACAACCATGACACAGCATTCTTGCAACCCAGAATATCACTATCATATTAAAAACGAATTGTATCTGAACCAATATTATATTTTGTTTCCTGGTGATTACCAAGGTACACCGAATAATATACAATAGAAAATGGAAAAATTCATTGCGATATTATTACTAATTGGCGTATTCGCTTGTTCTGATAACAAAATCAATGCACCTGAAATTGTTATGAAAACGGATGTAAATGCGCCAATTATTAATAAAAATGAATTGGAATTAAGGCCATCAGAAGGACTTGTCTATTATATAGACAAGCCTTTTACTGGTACAGAAGTGACCTATTATCCAAATGAGATTATGGCGAGTTCGATGACTTATGTGAATGGTAAAAAAGAAGGAGTTTTTAAAAAATGGTTTGATAATGGAACACTTAGTTTTGAATCAAATTATATGGATGGACGCTTGCATGGAAAAACAACTTCTTGGTGGCGAAACGAAAAGATTCGATCTGTTGCCAATTTTAAGGAAGGAAAAGCAGATGGGCAGCAGCTACAATGGTATAAAAGCGGTGCAAAGTTCAAAGAAATAAACCTTATCAATGGAAGGGAAGAAGGAATGCAGCGAGCGTGGCGAGAAAATGGAAAAATTTATAATAATTATGAAGCCAAAAACGGACGTATTTTTGGTTTGAAACGAGCAAATCTGTGTTATGAATTGGAAAACGAAGAGGTTCAATATAAAAAACAATAACCATTGGATATTTGTAATATTTTTATTCCTTTTGGTTGGAGCTTGTCAATCGCATCACGCAAATAAAAGTCGAGTGGATCAGTTGCCGTACTATGGTGATGCCAATTTTACACCGCATTGGTGGGACGCAGACAGCGATAGTTTGGCTGGTTTCCACACGATTCCATCGTTTAGTTTTATCAACCAAGATGGTCAAACGATCACAGAAAAGACATTTGAAGATAAAATATACATTACGGACTTTTTCTTCACAGCTTGCCCAGGTATTTGTCCAAAAATGATGACTAATATGGCGATGCTGCAAGATACTTTTTTGAATGATGAAACAGTTTTATTGCTTTCACATTCCGTTACACCTGAACGAGATTCTGTTTCCGTACTTAAAACCTATGCTGATTCCAGAGATATTTTATCTTCAAAATGGCATCTAGTCACAGGTGATATGCTTGAAATTTATGATATGGGACGCCATGCTTATTTTGTTGAAGAAGATTTAGGACTGGAAAAAGAACCCGATGATTTTCTACATACTGAAAACTTTGTTCTCGTTGATAAGAATAAACACATCCGAGGTATTTACAATGGTTTGAACCAAAGTTCTTTAAGGCAATTGATTGCAGATATTCGGACATTGAAACAGGAAGGGTAGGGTGTTACTCCCTAATCCATTCAATCGGCTCATGATTACCTTTATTTTCAGCAATCAATTCTTTCAATTTTAACATCGTTTGAGTGGGACCTTTATCAATGACCATATTAACTAACCAATCGGGAATATGACCTGCGGGAGAAGAAGCCGTAGTATATCTTAAAAAGACATCTCCGTTGGTTTGTGGATAGAACCGCCAACGAGTTTTACTTTCCGTGACTCTAATAAATCCACCTCGCTCTTCAAATGTATCGACAGGATCAGAAGCAATAGTCAGTATTTTTGTTGCAGTATCTTGGTGAATAATGGAACGATTATATAAATCTCGATCCGTTAAAGGCCAGGGAAAATCTAACTGAAAATAATCTATTTTGTCATTATGCGCGGTGTAACTTATATTTTCTGAATGCGAACATTTATACATCCAATCCTGATAGGTTTCACACCTACCTACGATTGAAATAATATCTGACAAGCTAGTTTGCTCGAAAGTCATTTCTATTTTTAGTTCCTTAATATTAGAATGCTCTACATCTTTAGTAAAAATTTTAATACCATCGACTTCTTTGACAAAATCCCAATGTGTAGATGTATCGGTTTGTTCCGTCAAAGCAACCCAAGGGTTTTCCAAACAAAATAAAATACCAACAATCGGAAAAAAATAAAATAGAATTTTCATAAAAGCAGAACGAATGTAAAGAAGTATCTGTTGTAGGAATTTATTTTTTTCTCAGAATGCTGTTTTGATGGAAAAAATAAAATTTAACAGCTGTTCAACAATATTTGGTAAACTCCATTAGTTTAATAGGTGAATTTACAACACACTAATTTTTTATTCATATTATTAAAAAATCAATCATTAGACTTTAAAATGAAGTCTATCATATTGGTTGGATAATTTAAACTTTAAATCTACTACATGGAGCAAAATTTTACAAAAAATCAATTATTATTATTTATCTACAAAGAAACTTCTGCTAGTACAACTTTAGCTATTCAAGAAGCTTTAAATGAAGATTGGAACTTGTACGAACAGTACACGGAGCTTTTACAAGGTTATCAACAATTACCAAAAGTAAAGTTCAATCCTTCTAAATCAACATTAAATTCAATCTTGGGTTACAGTCAAAACTCAGCAATGACATTACACCACTAAGAAATCCATTATTTCCCTACAATGTGGTTTCTATTTCTGGTAAAGACAACCTAAAAGATAAATAATAATCGACCCTCAATAGTTTGACTATTGGGGGTTTGTTTTATCGTTTTGTCTTAAAAAAATCCAAAATCAGTTGTCGACAGGCTTCCATTTGGAAACCGAATTCTACTTTAGTTTTAGGATGTAGCACCGTTTTTCCAAAACGCATAAATCCACGCTTTTCATCATCGGCTCCGTAGACTAAACGATCCAATTGCGCCCAAGCTAGCGCACCTGCACACATCATACATGGTTCGAGCGTCACATATAAAGTACAGTCGTTGAGGTATTTGCTACCTAAATAAGAAGCCGCAGCGGTAATGGCTAAAATCTCTGCATGTGCCGTAACATCCGTCAATAATTCAGTCTGATTATGCGCTCGTGCAATGATACGATCTTGACAAACTACAACTGCACCAACAGGGACTTCGCCTTGTTCTGCTGCCTTTTGGGCTTCAAACAGAGCTTGTTTCATAAAATAATTGTCATCAAAAGCGGCAATCATAGTACTGATATATTTATATAGAAAGACTCAAAGATAGTTTGAGATTTTGGAATTAATAAAAAGAAAGTGTAGTGAAACAAAAAAATGATCCAATTTTTGTCAAAATAAAAACAATTTTAGCAATCCTAAACTTATAGTGTACTCGTATCTATTATTAACCCTATATTGCAGGACTAAACTAAATTAACGACTATACATGGCTATCAAGCAAAAAGGTAAATCATTAAAAGCAAGTTCAAATGACTTGTCTAACACTTTTTTCCAACTTCAAGTATTGAATGGAAAAGAGCTAACGGACGCAAAATTCCCAAAATTTGCAGAACAGGTCAGTGATCTTGGATTTAAACCGTTCAAACCCGTTCCTCTAGAGATTTTTCAATTGAATATTGGAAAATTATGTAATCAAACTTGTGCGCATTGTCATGTGGATGCAGGACCAGATCAGAAGGAAGCGAACATGTCGAAGCAAACACTCGAACAATGTTTGAACGTTATCGCTTCGGTAGATACGATCAAAACAGTCGATATTACAGGGGGCGCGCCCGAAATGAATCCACATTTTAGATGGTTTGTAGAAGAATGTTCTAAACTCGGAAAGCAAGTAATTGATCGTTGTAATTTAACGATTGTCGTGGCGAATAAAAAATATCATGACCTACCTGAATTTTTTGCCAAACACAAAGTTCAAGTCGTTTCTTCTTTACCCTATTTTAGTAAAAGTAGAACAGATAGCCAACGTGGTGATGGTGTTTTTGAAGATTCAATCAAAGCACTTCAAATGCTCAACGCTGTTGGTTATGGGAAAGAGGGTTCTGGCTTACAATTGGATTTAGTCTATAATCCATCGGGTGCATTTTTACCTGATAAACAAGAAACACTGCAAGCAGAATTTAAACGACAATTGAAACGCAAATACGATATTGATTTCAATAGTTTATATGCCATCACAAATCTTCCTGTGAGCCGATTCTTAGATTACTTGATTCAAACTGGTAACTACGAAGATTATATGCAGGTACTAGTAGAAGCATTTAATCCCGCTACGGTAGAAGGATTGATGTGTCGAAATACGATTTCTGTAAGTTGGGATGGATATTTATACGATTGTGATTTCAACCAAATGTTGGATTTAAAAGTAGCAGCCAAAGGGCAGCATCTTCGAGATTTTGATATCAAAGCCTTGAAAAATCGAAACATCGTACTCAACCAACATTGCTATGGTTGTACTGCTGGTGCTGGTAGTAGTTGTGGGGGAGAGATTTCATAAATAGTCGTCTCAATACTATGGCAAAAAAGAAAAAATACTACGTCGTTTGGGAAGGTAATAACACAGGTGTTTTTGATAGTTGGGCAGTTTGTCAACAACAAATCAAAGGCTACCCCAACGCTAAATATAAATCATTTCCTAGTAAAGAAGCTGCAGAGGCCGCTTATCATGGAAATTTTTATGACCATATTGGTCAAAATAAAAAGCCAAGTGTTTCGACACTTTCAGAAGCTGCCAAAGCCGATATTATTTGGGATAGTATAGCCGTAGATGCAGCTTGTAGTGGTAATCCTGGGCCAATGGAATATCAAGGAGTTGATACCAAAACAGGCTATCAGTTTTTTCATCAAAAGTTCCATATTGGGACGAATAATATTGGTGAGTTTTTAGCCTTGGTTCATGGTTTGGCACATTTACAAAAAGAAGGTAAAACGATCCCGATCTACTCTGATTCAAAACACGCTATGGCGTGGGTGCGCAAAGGGAAATGCAATACCAAATTGATACGTAATGCTAAAACAGCTTCCGTTTATCAACTCATTGCTCGTGCAGAAAAATGGCTCGCTAATAATACGTTTGAAAATCCATTATTAAAGTGGGAAACGAAAGTTTGGGGTGAGATTCCTGCGGATTTTGGACGTAAATAAATAAGGTTCTAACTACAATAATAGAACAAATCACCGTTTCATACTTTTTAATTTATTCATAACTCAAAAGCAATTTACTTATGAGCTACTTACAGCGTCATGCTCTTACCATCGGTTTTTTACTTTTTTTTCCTATACTAGCTAGCGCACATGGAGTCAGTGCTTCCGACCAAGCGATATTAACCAACGGCGGATTGATGTCCTATATTCTAGTGGGAGCAAAACACATGTTGACGGGCTACGATCATTTGTTGTTTTTAGCTGGAGTGATCTTTTACCTCAACGATTTTAAAGACATTGTTCGTTTTATTACGGTTTTTACAATAGGACATAGTATTACGTTGATCGGAGCGACTTACTTGGGCATCCGAGCAGACGAGCATTTGATTGATGCGGTTATTGCGTTGAGTGTGTTGTATAAAGGTTTTGAAAACTTGGATGGGTTTAAGAAAATATTCAGTACCACTTCACCAAATCTATTATTAATGGTCTTTCTATTTGGACTCATTCATGGATTTGGATTATCCACCAGATTACAATCTTTTGAGATTGGTACAGAACAGATTTTGGCAAAAATTGTCAGCTTCAATATCGGCGTAGAACTAGGTCAAGTCTTGGCTCTCATTCCAATTGTATTCATCATTTCTAAATGGAAGGCATTTGATAGTTATAACACGTTTTACAAAGTCGTCAATTGGTTTTTAATTATCGCAGGTATTGGATTATTTATTTTACAGATGTATGGGTATTTTGCGACGCATTGAGATAAATAATAGATTTAATTTCTAATATTTTCGAGCTCAGACTCTAATTGTGATTGAGCATTTTGTGCTTCATCTGACAATGTTTCCAAAAGCAAATTCGTGCCCTCATACGGATCGTTTGCTAGGTTATAAAGTTGCTTTTCTCCATTGCTTTTTACAATAAGTTTGTAATTTCCATTACTGATTGCCCATTCGTCTTTCGTATTATCAATTATTTCTGAATATTGAAAATCTCTTATGGAACTTGCACTACTCAGTAAAGTTTTAAAACTATTACTATCATGGATTTGAGTGGTAGAATTACCAGCAATTTCCGCTATGGTAGCAAATAAATCTGTCCCATTAATTAGATTGTCATCTAGACCCGTTCTCGTTACACCTTGACCTGAAATAAACATTGGTGTATTGATACCGCCTTGATATAAAGTACCTTTTACAGTCGAACCAGAATAAGGATTTTGAGCAACTGGGATTGGCGTTCCATTATCCCCAATAAATATAATGACCGTATTTGCTCGCTCTTCGGCAGACATACGATCTAATAATCGACCAATTTGAAAATCCATGGCTTCAATGGCAGCCATATAATAGGGCATTGGATCAAGTCCATCGACATAAGCAGGCAAATTACCTTGATTGTGCATTTCGCTGGGAGGAACATGGAAAGGAGTATGCGGAGCATTATACGCCAACCATAAAAACCATGGTTTGGATTGTTCCTCAACCCAATCAATAGCTAAGTCCGTGAATGTTTCTGTTATATAATCCGTTTGAGAACTACTAGAACCATTTTCTGAAAGTTGCCATAGATAATAATCTTGTACCGCACCACGAATCAAACCTGCATAATAATCTATCCCAAATGATTCTGGATTTACCGTGGCATCACTACCTGATAAGTGCCATTTTCCAATGATAGCAGAGGCGTATTTGTCGTCTGTCGTTTCGCTAATATATTGCTGTAATGTCTGTTCAGAGGTTGACAGCTCATCTCCGACGGCTTTAATACCAGTTCGATAACCATACTTACCTGTGATGATAGAAGCTCGAGTTGGTGTACAAGTTGGGTTCACCCAAAGGTTGCTAAAGGTGAGTCCATTGTCTCTAAAAGCGTCAATGTTGGGCGTATTGGGTTTGATACTTCCTTCTGTAAATCCGTTAATGGCGTCTTTTCCCAAGTCATCTGCTATGATGAGTAGTATATTTGGTGCGTCACTTATTTCGTTAGGAGGTATACTGATGTTATCGTCGTTATTGCAACTAATCATTACTGCTAACATTAAAAAAAGGAAAACATGGATTTTCATATGATGCTTTATTAGGTTTTTGGTCAAATTAGCTTCAAAGATCATAAAATAAAAATTATTTAATCTCAAAAGTAACGCCATCCTTAGTTGTTAGTTCTGTACCTAGACCTATATCGAAAGGAAGATTGCCTTCTGATATACAATCTGAATCAATAAAAATACTACCTTCAAATCCAGTTGGAGGTGTAAAACCTCTATCCCAATTATCATCAGTATGATAATCGTCATCTATTGTTCCTTGAAAGGTAAAAGTTGAAATAAACGGGTCACTATATTTAGGATTATCAACCAATGTAGAATCTGTCAATGTTTTTAAGAAGGCAACTAAGGCGGCTTTTTCGGTTGCCGTGAAATTTAATTGAACAGGGTCACCGTTTGCATCAGTAAGGGCTGGAGAAAGTGTAGGATGTGCTTGAATACCGCTATTGTAATGTTCAACTACTTCTTCTAATGTAGCAAATCTCCCGTCGTGCATGTATGGTGCTGTAAGTTCAATATTTCTTAAAGTAGACGTTTTAAATCGAGATTCAAAAATAGGATTATTAGGAAAAGTCGTACCTGCACCTTGGTCAGTCGTAGTGAGGTCGAGACCATTATTTTGAGGGCCAGGATTAGCACTTACAAAGGCTTCTGTGGTATGACAACCAAAACAAGCTCCTCCACCGTTGGGAATTGTCTGCATAAATAATTGCTTACCCAGATTTTCTTCTGATGTAAAATTCGGGAAATTAGCACCAATTCCTGATACTTGTGCTCTACCTACATCATATTTACTGCTGTAGCTTACGATACTTCTTACAAACTGTGCAAGTGCTTTAGATATGCGATCCGTTGTAACGTTAGTATCACCAAAGGCGTTTAGAAATAAATCTGGATAATAAGATTGTTGACTAACAATATTTTCTAATTCCGTTAAGGTAAGTCCCATTTCTACAGGATCTTGAAAAGGCATTAAAACTTGTTCTTCAAGCGTGAGTGCTCTTTCATCCCAAAAAAAACGTCCACGTTGATACCATCTTGCGTTAATAAGTGTCATAGAATGTCTGCCTGTTGTTCCACCATCAAAGCCAATACTAAGCGGTGCTGAATCACTAAAACCGTTTTCTGCTTGGTGACAAGAAGCGCATGAAATCGTACCATTAGCACTTAGTTTTTTATCATAAAATAATACTCGACCCAGTGTTGCACCATCATCTGTAACAGAATTATCAACGGGTGTATTGTCTATGCCATTTATAGAAGTGGGTAATGGTGAAGCGGGAACATCTGTTGTAAAATGAGCAGGTAGATTCAATGTACTGTAATCAAAAGGAGTTGTTGGAAGAATTGGATAAGTAGAATCTACGGGCAAAGCCATTCCAACGAGGAATATAAGCATGAAACTTAGTAAAAAAATGTAATTTGTTTTCATTATTTGGGTTTTACAAAGCACTTAAGCCTCTATTATTAAAATAGCTTTTAACCAGAGGGAATTCTTTTTTGTTAGATTCACTGTGGTGTACCTTTAAAACAACCAATATTATAAGGGAAGTCATAAGTCCAGTGATAATGATACAATTCGATCATCTCACCATCCCACATGACAGGATGCGTGTGACCATGGCATTCATCTAAATCTGCCGATTGAAGTATTTCACCATCTTCACCATGCGGACCATAAATACCAAAACCATCTAACATATAGCCCATGAGGGCAGAATGTCCCGATTCATGTGTATGAATATGGTCTTGCAGGTCTTGCGACGGAAAATGATAATGATAGCGTTCTGTCCCATCAGTATGTCCACCAAAACGATCTAACATTTCATGAGCCGCTGCATCATTGCCCAATGTTGATGCGCCATGATAAATGGCACTTCCACTAAGTGAAATGCCTGAGGGGCCAAAAAACACACAATTTGGTTCTGATGCTATTTGAGGTATAGCTGGAAAGGTATATAAAACTTCATGTTCTGAAATAATATTTGGATTTCCATCATATTGATAAGCGACACTGCCTAGAGTGATTGGGAAAACGCCAGTGGGGTGATCTGGTAGCGCATTTCCTGTGATGATTCGATTGCCATTTCCATCAAGCGAGACATTAAACTCACTGATCCAATTCACATCACCTTCTACCTGAGGTTTTCGAGTGTAGTCCCAAGTACCATCAGGATTTGTCCAATCCGTTGCATCAGCATTTCCTGCTCCATCGGAGGGAAGTCCACAAAGCCAAAGTGACAAGAAATCGGGTTGTGGTTCTCCTTGATTTCTGATTAGAACATTTGGCCCGCCAAACGGTAGTTGGGTTAAATCGGCTTCTGCTGTTTCGGGCGTTGTAGGTTCTATGGTTTCGTTGGTATCATCAGATTTGTTACAACCCAAAAAGACGATTATAAGAACTAGGAAAAAAATATTTTTTGTTTGATATGATCTTTTCATTGTTTGTTTTCAGTTGGTCGTTGAATGTATCCTTTGTTTGACTATCTGAAAATAAAAAGGTTTAATATCAACTTGTATCTTGGGAGTTAACTTTAGTTTTCCTCCTCAATATCATAAATTGACTCATTCTCCTCCCGTTCAATGCTCATTTCTTCGAGTTGATCCATCATGTCCATGGAGTGATC
>JAHDFQ010000056.1:2212-11620 GCA_020628085.1 Saprospiraceae bacterium | reverse complement strand
CAAAATTGAGTATTCTTTATGTTAAAAGCCAATTACACAGACGTTTTTCGACGAAAATTCGACAAATTACCTTGTCTGACTGTCTATACTTCACTAAGTATATGATTTCGAGTAATTTGGAACTCTGAATGCATCTCTTTCATTTGTTTACTCAGGTCACGTAAGAGGTCATTAGGCTTTTCTTCTTCTGGATCGGTAAGCAGAGCAAGTAGGTTATCCGAAACTAATTCAAAAGGCTGAATTTGCATCAAAAGGCTAATATCAAATTGATCGGGGTCAGTAATTTTCGCATCAATATCTCGTAACAATCCAATGATGTCTACTTTTAGTCGAAGTGTTTGAGTGAGCAACTTTTTTTCAGGTAAAGATAGCGGTTGATTGCCCCATTGCTGGGTTACATATTTGGATAGCGATGTAAAAGCCGTTTCAAAATTAGTTTCCTGCTCTTCATTATAAAAGGGTAACTGACCATTTTTAAAAAGCATTGCATACAAACCCACTTTATCTATTTGCTGGTGTTCGTTGAGTTGTTCAATCATTTTACCCATCAGAAATTCTTCTGTATAGCTGATACCCATTTCTGCAAAAATACCTGCAATATCGGTGGCTGTTCCGAAGCTATCTACATCTGGGTACATGGCTTCATCCATCGCGTGATCTATCGTACTTTCTATATTTTCTTGCGAATTTAGATAGGCATACATACCATTGTTAAAAATATGAATGTCTGGATGATTAGAAATAAACGGGCCAACGGGTGTACCTGCTTGATTCAAAATAGAAGCATCACAGTTTGCAAATGCTTGGAATAGTTGAATATCAATAGGAAATAAAACTTCAGAAATAGCTAATTGAGCTTGAATAGCTTCTGTTAGTAAAGTATCCTTTCGGGCATCCGCTATTTTTTGAGTGCGAATATCTCGACTACTTAATTTTTCAATTCTAAATGTGTTGTTTTTATGGTCAACAGGCGTAACAAGTATATTATCTTTAATTGTAAATTTGTTAGACGTCATCCACTCCGCTAGGTCAAACAGAAATACTTCAATAGAACCATCACTACCAAGTTCGTAATGTTCCAATCCGTAAGGTGGAAGCATCGAAAAATAGATAATGTTATCAACTAGGTTTCTTTTCTCTGACAACATGGGAATAATCACATCCTTTTCATCCAATAACACTAATTGATCGGGTGGTGTACTAGGGTGGAAAAAGGGTAAAAAACGATGTCCAATAACTACATGTTTATCTGCAAATTCTTCGGGTGTTAATTGTACTCTAAAAGCTGTATTTGCAAAAAGTTGCTCTCTATAAATCACCTTTTCTTCTTCATGGTCGATATAAATATCCGTAATACCATGATCCACTAAGTAGGTTTCGATATGATCGAAAATAGTGAAATCTCCTAAATCTGTTTTAGAACGTTTTTTAATATCGTCTAATAATGTGTATAAATTAGTGATCGTTCGGGGTTTCAATGCCGCTGCAATCGCTTTCTCTAGAGTGAGCATAAGTCGTTATTTTCGGCAAAGATAAGAGAGTCCAATGAGAAATGGTGATTTTTACCAAATATTACAATACTCTAAATGAATTTTTTCTTTATAAAAAAGTTTAGTCGTTTCTTCAAAGGAGGAGGTGTGATCAGATACGAAAAATTGGTGTGGATGACGTTTTTGGTCGTTGAGTAACTGGTATTGTTGTAGTGCTTGCGCCACCTGTGTGGCGACAATTGTGGTGGAATCAAATACCGTAACTTGATGCTTAAAAAATGCTTCAATATTAGGTTTTATTAATGGATAATGCGTGCAAGCGAGTAGGAGCGCGTCGATGTCTTTAAATCTTGGATCGTTGAGATAATTGGCTATGATCGCTTTGCTTATTTTATTTTGAACATAACCTTCTTCTATCATCGGAACGAGTAGCGGTGTTGCTAAAGTAGCAACATCTAAATCAGGTCTTTTGGACTGTAATTTTTGTCTATAAACATCCGAGCGAGTAGTCGCTTTGGTAGCAATAATACCTACCTTCTGAATATCTTTTGCAGCAACGGTATCCACCAACGGATCAACTACATTCACAAAAATGACTTGATCTCTAAAAAAATCTGCTAGCATATCCGCTGCTGCTGAAGCCGCCGAATTACAGGCAATTACGATCATTTTACAATGACGTTCTAGTAAAAATTTACAAATCCGTAAACAATAATAGTTAATGGCATCTGCTGATTTATCGCCATAAGGAAGATGGGCAATATCCCCAAAATATATAATTTCCTCATTAGGTAACTGCTCAATGATAGCATTGGCAACGGTAAGACCACCAATACCTGAATCAAAAATACCAATAGGTTGCTGAGCTGAATGTTGTTTCACTACAAGAAGTAAGAGATAAAAATTGATAAAAAAAGGAAGTAGAAATTTAAATTTCTACTTCCTTTTAGATGTTAAGTAGTTCGTCAGTAAAACCCGCCTGCCGTCGGGCAGGTTAGTGTAAAACAAATCTTCTAAATCCTCCAAAAAATCCCCGCCTGCGTCGGGCAGGGTTCATAACCCCGAGTCCTCGGGGTCAATTATTTACTCTTTTTATGACGGCGGATTTTTTTGCACCTGCCTGCGGCTGGCAGGCAAGTAATTTTGACTGACTACTTGAGTTGATAATCAAATACGATTTGGTAAAATAGTGATTAGTTAGTTAACAGTAAATTTGTTTAGATTACATGTTTAATACTAAACTGGCATACTAATTAACCGATAACTAATAACTTCCATGTTGCAAAGCAACATGATTAGATACCTAATTTCGTCTTAATCATATCGCTCAAATCAGAATTTTCTTGTGCATATAACAAGATAGACGTACTTGCATCAAAAATAAAAGTATATCCATTTTCTTCCGCTACTTCCTTGATTGCATTGTTTACCCGATCTAAGATTGGCTGTAATAAAGTAGCCTCTTTTTGTTGGATTTTTTGAACCATTTCTTGTTCATATTTTCCAATTTCAGCTTCTTCTGCTCTCAATTTAGCACCTGCTTCTTCTTGTTGTTTCGGAGATAATTCACCGCGTTCAACTTTCTGCTGCGTTTCTTGATACTTAGTTTGCAAAGCTGTCAACATAGATTGACCTTTTGCACGCAATTGTTTTTCTAAGGTTTCCAACTCACTTCTAGCCTGTTTTACTTCTGACATTTCTGCCAACAATGCTTGAGAATTGACATAACCAAATTTTTGAGCCTGTACTGCTGTTACCATGCATAAAAGCACGATCAACATCGCTCCCATTTTCATGATCTTATTCATAATTTGTATTTTTTTATATGGTGGTTTTCTCAAAAAGAAGCAAATATTCACTTCTTATAAAAAGTATGCAAAAATAAATCTTTTTACTTAGTTTATAGACACTTCACTTATTTTTTTACAACAAAACAATTACTTAATCCCTAATTTTGATTTAATATCTTCCGTTTTGTCGTATTTCGGATTAGCGAAGATCATTCCTGCCGACCCATTTTGATCAAAAATGAAATCAAATCCTTTTTCGCTCGCATAGTCTTCAATTGAACTATAAACTCGCTCTTGAATAGGTTGAACCAAGTCCTGACGTTTCTTAAACAAAGCACCTTCTGGACCAAATTTTCTTTTTTGAAGTTCTCGGACGGCATCTTCTGCTTGCATAATTTCGTCTTCTTTCTGCTTACGCATATCATCGCTCATCAAGACTTGTTCTGCTTGATATTTATTATACATTCCTTTAATTTTATCATATTCCTGTGCAATTTCTTGTCTCCAAGTTGCTGCCGTCTTATCCAAATCTCTTTGGGCTTTGGTGTATTCAGGTAAACTTTCCAAAATACTTCCAATATCTACATAAGCAATACGCTGTGCAGTAGAAGTAAAGGCTAAAAAGCCAATAAGTGCGAAGGAAAGAAGAATTTTCTTTGTCATGTTGGTGAAATTAGTATTTAGCATAAAAAATAATTTTTCGATTCAAAAATGTTATTTGGTATTTGATTGTTATAATAATAAGACTCCTTAAAATAGTTGATAGTTGCATTAATAAAAAAGCGTTCTTAATAGCTTGTAAATGCTAATCGTTTATTTATGAACGACTTAGACAGCTTTTTTACGTGTTTAATGTACTGCCTTTTAACGTATGTTTAACCACGCTCTTAATGAGTTTTAACGAATAAACGCTCATTTACAAAAGCTAAACGCTATTATAACTCATTTAAGTACCTGCTTGTTTGATTCAAAACATGCCGTAAATGCACTCAAAAATAGGGAAATAATGGAAAAGGAATCGAAAAGATGGAAAGAATGCTGTAAAAATATAGAGGTTTGACGTTGGATATTTACACTATGTAGAAGAGACTTATTTAAATTCGTAAGATAGCCTTCAGGCTGTCAAGTCACTCTATTTTTACGTCTACAGCCTGAAGGCTATGATACAGTTTTTTAACAAACTAAAATTACAGTGTACAAAGTTGCATTATAAAAAACTCTTATTGAGTTATAAATTTTCTAATAAAAGTTGTACATGAGTTTCAAATCCAATGGGTCATGACCCATTGAACAAACTTTAGAATAAGGTATAGTATACTACATTAAGTTTTATCAGTCTTTAAACGAATAAAGTATTTTCGGTGTGTAACTCATCTTATCGAGTTCAAATAAGTTGCCTTTAAATACATTTAAATCTACAAAACCATCAATTCCATTAACCAGCCCTCGATTGCCATATTGCCAAAAGACCCAATCGTTACCTTGTGTTAAAAAAGGTTGAGTAGTATTGTAGCGAGCCATCCAAATGGGATATTCATCAAAAAGACCTGCTAGGTAGGTATGATAGAATTTTAGATTGGTATAAATAATAGGTCGAACACCGTAGTGATCTTCAATCAGGTGTAGCCAGGTAATCATGTTTTGAACCAACTGATACGATTGCACATCATCTAAGGTTTCTACGTCCAAAACAGGAGGCAGATCACCCGTTTTTAATACAACCATGTCTATGAAATGTTGTGCTTGTAGATGTGGATTGGTCTTTGGACGGAAAAAATGATATGCTCCACGTTTGATATTGGTACGTCGCATTTCATCCCAATTGTAGCAAAACAGACTATCAATATGATCGCCTCCTTCTGTCGCTTTTACAAAGGCAAAATCAATAGCATTGACTGCCACTGTATCCCAATTGATATGTACCTGATGATGCGAAACATCAATACCATGCACTTCAAAATGCGGCATCCGTTCGGTGACCGGATGACAAGCATGGAATGTAAATGCAAAAAAGAGCATCAAGAAAAAGGCACTGCGCATGGAATAAACATGTGAATTTTAAGGGAGTACGGTTATATTCTCAAATAAGATACATGAAATAGCCCAACTAATCAATGGACAAGCACGAATAACAAATAAAATGCTTATTAAAATACATAGTTTGCTTACTTTTGTTAAAAAAGAATGCTACAATATGCGTTAGTTTTTATCGGTGGAGGTTTAGGCAGTGTGTGTCGCTTTGTGGTGGCACAGATCATGAAAAGCTATCAATTAGATTTTCCTTTAGCTACATTGGTTGCCAACGCTATGGCTTGTGTACTTCTTGGGTTGATGTTAGGGATACAGTTGAAATCAGGTGTTAGTTTAACACAAAAAATGCTCATAATGACAGGTTTTTGTGGTGGCTTTAGTACATTTTCTACCTTTTCAGGTGAAACCCTACAACTGTTTCAAGCAGGACAAATCTTACTAGGTTTTTTAAATATTTTAGTTAGTTTATGTCTATGTTTGATTTGTTTGTATGTGGGAATGAAATTAGTCTAATCAATACCAAGAACACGTTAATTCATACTTTAAAAAAATTGATGTTCTGTTTTACACGAGCAGATAAAAGAGAATAAAAAAGATAGAGAATACATATGAAAGTTACACCAGAAATGTTAGACCGATTGGCTCAATTGGAAGAAAAGTATGGGTCATTAGGACAAGATATGTTATCGTATTTGGATGGATTGATTTATGCTGATTATTTGACCTATTGGGATTATATTCATTTAGATACTTTGTTGAGTTTACAAAGCCCAAAAACACCTTTTCCTGATGAAAATATCTTTATTATTTACCATCAAATAACGGAGTTATATTTCAAGTTGATTTTACAAGCTATTGAGTTGGTTCAAGAACGGGAAAACCTCGATGCAGCTTATTTTACACGTCAAATTACTCGTGTCAATCGCTACTTTGAAATATTAATTGATTCTTTTAGTGTCATGATTGACGGCATGGATCGAGATGAGTTTTTACAATTTCGGATGAGTTTATTACCATCAAGTGGGTTTCAATCGGCTCAATATCGGATGATTGAAATTGTAAGCACGGACATGAAGCACCTAGTGCACCACACGAAACGATCAAGCCTAAGTCCTGGCGATTCGATAGAAGAGATGTATGAAAAATTATACTGGAAATCAGGAGCAACTGAACTCGCAACAGGAAAAAAGACCTTAACACTCAAGCAGTTTGAAGCAAAATACTCTAAGCCACTGACTCGTTTAGGAAAGAGCGTAGTGCATAATAATTTGCTCAAATGTTACGAAAAATTACCTATCAATCAACAGCAAGACGAAGCCCTGATTGATGCCTTAAAAGAACATGATAAAAATGCAAACGTGCGTTGGCCATTGGCACATATTCGTTCTGCGATGCGCTATTTAGATCGAAAACCACATGTAATTGAAGCAACGGGCGGTACAAACTGGCAAAAATATCTACCTGCTAAAAATCAGAGAATCACCTTTTATCCGTCTCTTTGGTCGGATGAAGAATTAGAAGATTGGGGTAAAAGTGTGAAGTAATCCAAATGTATTGTAAATTAAATTTCTTATTATTTTGGAGATGCCCAAGGTAGTCTTGGCTTCCTTGATTTTCAGTGTACAACAACGGAGCAAGCTCACGTTGAAAATTTAAGCTATTTATGTTACAGTGAACTAAGTAGTTGCTAGGCAATTTAAATTAAACAAATTATGATTGTAAACTATTCGATTATTCTTGGGGCAAGTTTACTAGGTATACTCTTATTTGATGTATTAGCAGCTCTAATATCTCGAATGTTTCAAGTTAAATATGCCTACATTTCCTTTTTTTCTTTATTTTTATACTTGTTTATAGGATATATGGCGGCACTGCATATTCATCAAATAGCTGCGCTAACCATAGCAGGGTTAGTTGGTTTGGTCGATGGTTTGGTGGGTTGGAAAATTACCCAAAAAATCTATCCTCATATATCTGAGCAAACGGCTGAATTTTTAGATGATGATGACATACCTGTATTACCCATAGAAGTAGTTTTAGTTGGCGTATTGTTTAGTATGGGTACAGGCTGGATCGGTTCGCTTTTTGCGTAAAATATATTTTCTAACCACTCTAAAAAAAACAAATGAGTCCTAGAATCCTTTTTTCTATCCTGTTCTTATTATTCAATAGTTTTATTTTTGCCCAAACGCATTCTGCACCTATCGAATGGGGTTTAGTCGCCAAAAGCGATTTGGAAATGACAAGCTATGAAAAAGATCCTAATGCCAAAGCTGTTGTTTTAGCAGATTATGGAGTAATAGATGTACAAGATACAGGCAATATGTACAAATATGAATTTACACACCATAAGCGTATCAAAATATTAGATAAAACGGCTTTTGATGAAGGAAATATTAGCATTCCATTTTATAAAGAAGATAAAATCTATGGTCTAAAAGCCCAAACGTTAAATCCAGATGGAACAATTACGGAACTAACTAAAAAGGATTTTTACCAAGAAGACATCAATTTATATTATAAAAGAAAGAAGTTTTCACTACCTAATATTCAAGTCGGATCTATTATTGAGTATAAATACAGTGTCAGTTCTGAACGGTTAGCGGAACTTCCTGAATGGTATTTTCAAGGAGAACTACCCGTTCGATATAGTGAAGTTGTTGTATATATCCATCATAAATTTGAATATGTTTTTCTTTTTCAAGGACAAAAAAGAACACCAGAAGAAGATGACGAAGATGGGGTCGTTGTTATCAACGATAATCAGTTTGTGATGCGTAATGCTCCTGCGTTGAAAGAAGAAGCCTATATCACTTCTATGAATAATTACCGAACTCGACTTCGGTTTCAATTGAGTAAAGTTTACTATACCAATCGAGCAGATGAAAATGTGCTAACAACTTGGGATGAACTCGCCGATGAACTTAAACACGGATATAAGTTTGGTCAACAATATCGTTTTAAGCGAAGCTACAATAAAGTTTGGAAAATGGTAGAGCCACTTTTGGCAGCAGCAACAACCGATGATGAAAAAATAAACATCATTTATGATTTTGTACAAAACAAAATTACTTGGAATCAATATTATGGTATTTACGCAGATGATACGTTAGATAAAACCCTTGAAGAAGGTACTGGCGATGTGGCGGCCATTAATTTAATGTTGGTTGCGTTGATGCAAGAAGCAGGGGTTGATGCTTACCCTCTTTTATGTAGTAGTCGTGGAAATGGTATGATTACTAAAAAATATCCAATTATTGACCAATTCAATTACTTATTGGCATGTGTGGAACAAGGCGAAGAGACATTATTATTAGACGCTTCTAGTGCTGACCATACGCTTGGAATGATACGAGAAGATGCTCTGAATTATACTGGATGGTTGGTAGATGGAAAAAATTCTCGTTGGAAATATATTGAACCTCAAAAATCATCGGATATTCTTTGGGCACAGTTGGACTTGAGCAATGAAGGTAATATTGAAGGTATATTCAAAGGGCGATCTTCTGGATATAGCGGTATGGATGAGCGTCGTCGCTATCGAGCAGATGGTGAAGACTTTTGGAAAGAACGACTTTCTGAGCGTATTCCCGATTTGAAAGTTGACGAAATTTCTTTCAAAAATGAAGACGATCATACCAAACCATTTTCTACTGAAATTCAATTTACGTGGGAAGGAGCATCACAAGGAGTGGGCGATATCTTATATGTTTCGCCTATTATTTATACCAGTTTTAGCGAAAATCCATTCAAGTCCGAAACCCGTTTATATCCCGTTGAAATACCATATCCAATCAAAGAACAAATGATTATTAATTTCAATATTCCAGAAGGATACGCTGTGGAAGAACTACCCGAAAAAGTCAATCTTGCTTTTCCGAATAAAGATGCCAGTTTCCGATTTTTAGCAGAAGTTAAAGGTGATATGATCACAATTACATCACGGGTAGAGGTCAATCGCCTTATTTACGACACGCCCGAATATGAAGCAATCAAAGGTTTTTATGATACGATCGTCGAGTCTTTTTCTGAACAAATTGTCTTGAAGAAAATATAGATTCAATACATTGTAAATTAAATTATCTTAAATTCCAACG
>JAHDFQ010000056.1:0-2112 GCA_020628085.1 Saprospiraceae bacterium | reverse complement strand
TTTTTTACTAAAAAAGAAAACCATGTATATATTTAGAGTAACCATTTTTTTGTTTTTGACTTTTTCTACTTCGGCGGAAGCCCAGTTCGGATATGCTATAGCTAATATAGATTCAACGATATTGGTGGATGCACATACCGTCGTTCGTAAAGAGCATATCGAATTTGAGGTCGAAAGTCCATCCAAAGCAGTAGAACGGATTCGTCGAGTCATTACGGTACTAAATGGGAAATCTCCTGTGGATCATTATTCGGTGTATTATGATGATAAGCTGAACAAATTAGAAGATATGTCTTGTACCGTGTATGATGCAATGGGAAGTGTTATACGCAAATACAAATGGAAAGAAATGTCAGATCGTTCGGCAGTAAGTCAGGTCTCTTTATATTCTGATTCACGGGTTCGATATATTGATTTAGAGCAATTTAGTCCTCCTTTCACAATAGAAACATATCATGAAATAAGGTATAAACAAGGTTTTCAATCGTATCCAAGTTGGGGACAATCGTATGGTATAGCTACCGAAAAAGCTAGTATAACCTGCAAGATGCCCACTGCTTACGACGTCAATTACAAAGCCTTTAATGTGGAAGCTAAAGAAGAATCTATCATTAATGATAACCTAAAAGTATTAAAATGGACATTTGAGAATATACCCGCCAAAGCAGAAGAACCTCTTGGTCCGCCATATTATGAGGTTTTACCGTCGTTTGTAGTGACGCCAACATTATTTCAAATTGAAGAATTTGCAGGAAGCTACGAATCTTGGAATACACTAGGTGATTTTATTTACAGAATGAATGCAGATAGAGATCAGTTGTCTCCGGCAATGGAAGAAAAGGTTCGAACATTGACAAAAGATTTAGCTACTGATGTAGAAAAAATTGAAGTACTGTATGATTTATTAAAAAAAGAAACCCGCTATGTTTTTGTAGGAATAGGAATTGGCGGTTGGCAAACCCACAAAGCTAGTTATGTAGAAGAAAATAAATATGGTGACTGTAAAGCCTTGTCCAATTATATGAAAGCGATGCTAAAAGTAGCAGGTATAGATTCAAAGTTAGTATTGATTAACGGGAGAAGAGATCGTCGAATAGAAAATGATTTTCCAAGTTCTGCTTTTAATCACATGATCTTGTATGTGCCGTCCGAAGACATGTGGTTGGAGTGTACCAGTCAGTCCAATCCTGCGGGATATGTTGGTTCAGGTAATGCAGATCGAAACGTTTTAGTTGTGGATGAACATGGAGGAAACCTAGTTCATTTACCTGCGATTGAAGAAAATGCTTCTGCGCATGAAACGACGATTCAGTTAACGGATAAAGGGGCAGCAACCATCACCAACACAAGCCATACCACAGGAGAACCACACGAGATTTTTAGAGCTTACGAAACCTATTTATCGTCTCAAGAAGAAATTATAAAATACTATAGAAATAGAAGTAATCTACCTTCTTTTACCATAAAAGAATTTGATATTCAAGTGTCGGACAAATCACCAGAAGCCACACATACGTTTGAGTTTGAAGTACCTAAATATGCTGCCAAAGCGGGAAAGCGTATTTTTGTGCCTATCAATCAACTACATGCGTTTAATCGGTTGCTACCAGAAAAAGAAGAGCGTATTCAACCAGTCGTTCGCAAAGATGGATATTCCGATCATACAAAAACTAAAATCCACTTACCAACGGATTATGCTATTGAAAGTATGCCCAAATCAGAGTTGATAGAAACGGAATTTGGAACGTATCATTTAGAATTAAAAGTAGAGGAGGATACCTTGTTTTTTGAAAGAAAGTTAGAAATCGTACCCTTTGAAGTTGCACCCGAACGATATGAGGAAGTACGCCAATTTTATAAGCGCATTTCTAAATTAGACAATTCAAAATTGGTGTTGAAATTTAGTCAGACGTAGTTAAGTAGAGTGAAGAGATGATTCCAAATTACCTCTTTACTATTCGAGAATTTTGGTTTTATACTTAGATTTCTTGACAATATAGATATTTTATCATATATTGTAATTATTAAAACTAGACTTAGCGTGCTAACATTGAAGAGCAAAGAAAACGGAGTAATTAACCATTTAACTTTTCTAAGCACTTTTCTAAGCAC
>JAHDFQ010000055.1:6643-27122 GCA_020628085.1 Saprospiraceae bacterium | reverse complement strand
GCACTGTAGCGCGCATACTTTGTTCCATCTGGAGAAAAGATAGCTTGTCCTGCACCATTACCTTGTGGTGTTAATACTGACGCATCAGTATCCTGAAAACCAGTCAATTCGAAGCCATCTTCTGAGAATAGTATTTTATAAATTCGATTAGAAAAGTGATCAGAGAGCAATGTCCACCAATCTTGCCCATTGCTATGTTTAACGCTGGTTAATAATCCCGCATCTAAAGTATCAATATAAATGGGTTCATTTTTTTCGATGACTGCCCCCATTCCGTCATTTAAAGTCATATCAACCATAGTGGAATATAAACCATCAACTAAAAAATTATTGTTAGGCACATCTAATACCCGTACTTTTCGCTGGTGTAAAATGGCATAAACACTATCTTGGTTAGGATAAGGTAAAACGATAGCTGCTTGAGGAAGAGAATAGCCTCTCCCAATTAGATTGCATTGATCTTCATGTACCGAACCAGGATTGATCCCATCGCCATTTTCCATGACCTCGTGTTGAGCATTGGCGACAGCACAGCCATTGGTGTAAAACAATAAGTTTCCATCGTCATCGCTCATGGAAGCATTGGTTAAGTAATGCCCAATATTTTTTGGAAAGTACTCAAATTCTACTTCTGGATAGTTAAAGTTTAGTTTAATACCTTCCCCAGTACCGTCTTGTGGTGTTACCCAGCCTACATCTCGTCCAAATATCCATACATAGTCACCTTTTATTTGAGCAGTAGAAGTATTGATTAAAAGTAATACAAAAGTAATACAAAAAGATAGTTTGATATTCCAATAGAAAGGATGCTGGGGTAAGTTGTTGGTCATACTCATCATCAATTATTTTCTTCTAAATTACAAAGAATTATATACATAACCAAAAGCATTTTATCAGATGCTCCTTCCTCTCTACCTACTTTCGCCAAATCATCGAATAGACATGCGGAAAATTACAAGGAAAGTCTCCCAATACATATTCTCCCTTAGCACGCTCGCTCATATCTCCAAATAAATTATATGGTGAATAATCATATTCTTGAATATCGACCAATGTCAAACCATTTTTCAACAAAGGCATCATTACTTCGGATATTGAATAATTCCAAAAATATTCCTTGGCAGAAATATCGGCACTTCTATCAGCATAAGTCCCTTCTTCTATTTCCTCAAATGGTTGCTCATTATGAAAATAATCATACCTCGGTTTTGGATCTTCCCAATCAAACATATTGAGCGTCGGATGAAATTCCGTTAGGTGCATAATTCCACCTTTTCCGAGAAAAGAATTGGCAATTTGAACCCATTTATCAAAATCAGGTAGCCACGGCAAGAAACCATAAGAGGCAAAAACTATATCAAACGCTCCTTTCAAATGATCTTTTAAATCATAAATATTGCATTCTATAAAAGTAGCATCTAAATTCAATTGCGCATTGAGGTCGCGGGCTACAGCAATGGCTTTTTCCGAAAAATCAACACCCGTCACCTTTGCGCCCATTCGAGCTAAAGACAAACTATCTTGCCCAAAATGACACTGCAAATGTAAAATCCGTTTTCCAGCAACAGCACCCATTTTGTTTAAAATAATGGAATCTAAAGACGTATTTCCTGCCAAAAACGAAGGCATATCATACATTTTTGTACCTAAATGAATGGATGTTTTCTGGTTCCACAGGTCTTTATTCGTTTCAAAATATTGTTGTAAATCCATTGGTTTTTTGATTTTTTTTGATTCTAATACAAACTATAAATCGAAGTGAGACAAGATAAGTTCCAAACGACACCCAATTTTATGCAACAAAAAAGTGTTCTTATCGCTTTATTAAACAAGGAAACTCGTATTTTAACGATAATTATAAACTATATCATAAAGAACAATGGAAGATAAAAACAAAAAAGGACAATTAAATATTGAATTATCCGAAGAAGTAGCAGAAGGTGTTTATTCAAATTTAGCGATCATTTCACATTCCAATACTGAATTTGTAGTGGATTTTGTGCGAATGGTACCAAACGTGCCAAAAGCAAAAGTAAAATCTAGAATTTTATTGACTCCAACACATGCCAAGCGTTTGATGCGAGCATTAATAGATAATGTCAAAAAATTTGAAGCTCAAAACGGGCCTATCCAAGAACCAGAGCAAAAAACAATTTCTAATATGAATTTCAATACACCAACTGCTCAGGCGTAGATTTTCTATTGGGTAAAAGACCAACAGCTCAAATCAAATCACTGTTGGTCTTTTATTTTGTTGTTAAAATGCGTTAAAATATATCATTTTATTTACAATAAGTGATCTTTTCTATAGAACTATTAGCCTTTCTAATGGTTATACCGTAAATTTGTAGAGCCTATTTGAACTCCCCCTACCGATTTTAGGCATTAAATTCTGCGTTTTCCCTTTTATCACACAACTTATTTTGTCGCCATACGGCAAATTTTTTATTTTTTTCCAATACCGTGTATTATTGATATTTAGTCGAATAGGTGATGATGTTCCACTATTCAGATGTCTAATAGTATGGAATTGTTATTGCATATAAACACTAGAACTTGAACCACAAGAAAACGGCATTCAGAATCATTATGGGTCAATATCCAAATCGTAATATTCTATCTAAATCCTACAAAGTCCTGCTTTGTATGGTATTACTATTTCTATTTACTAAAACAACTGTTCAAGCTCAATTTGCTAAGCAGTGGGATCGGTTTTACGGTGGTATTCTATTCGAGGAGGCCAAGGTTCTACATGAACTCTCCGATGGTTATCTCGTTTTTGGAAATGCAAGTTATACTGATGTTGGTGACCAACCCCTCACTTTTGGTTCTAGTGATTTTTGGTTGTATAAAATAGACTTTGACGGAAATATAGTTTGGCAACATCTATATGGTGGAACAGAAGCAGATATGCTACAAGATGTTTATCCAACCAATGACGGTGGATTTATTCTTGGTGGATTTTCCTTTTCGGGTATAGGTGGAATCAAGACAGGCGCATTGCGTGGAGATCGAGATATGTGGATCGTAAAGATAGCAGCAGATGGTACCATGCAATGGGATCAAACATTTGGTGGTGATGCCGAAGATTACCTTTCTGCTATCCAACAAACAACAGATGGTGGTTATATTTTTGGTGGATGGACAAATTCTACTGTAAGTGGCGAAGTTACGGAAACACCTCGTGGGGAACGTGACTACTGGCTTATTAAGGCCGATGCTAATGGAAATTTAATTTGGAATAGGCGATTCGGTGGCGATGATAATGATTTGATGCAAGATATCTATCAAACACCTGACGGTGGTTTCCTTTTAGCTGGACAATCAAAATCAAATATTAGTGGTGAAAAATCTGAAAATTCCATTGGATACCTTACCAACGAAAATGCTAAAATTGACTATTGGATTATTAAAACGGACGCCAATGGAAATCTAATTTGGGATCGAACCTTTGGTGGTGTAGACTCAGAAGAGGCCTGGAGGATTTTACCGACGACTGATGGAAATTATTTTATAGGTGGGTACTCTAGTTCGGGTGCCAACGGCAATAAAGAGGCTTCATCCAATGGTGGACGGGATTATTGGTTGGTCAAAATGGATATTAATGGAAATAAAATTTGGGATAGAGCTTACGGTGGTTTCGGAAGAGATGAAATCCGTAACATTCGCCCATTAAAAAAAGATCGGATCGGGTTACTTGGTTTTTCTGGGTCTGGTATATCAGGCGATAAAACAGAATTGACGAGAGGTGCAAATGATTATTGGTTTTTAATGATCGACCAAGCTGGTGATATTGTTTATCAAAAGACCCTCGGAGGTTCAAATAACGATAATTTATTTGATGTTATACAAAGTACAGAAGGAAATCTTGTTTTAGGTGGCTTCACCATATCTGATACTGGTGGCGATATCACAGATGTGAGTAATGGTAATCAAGACAATTGGATTGTCAAAATGAATTGTACCATACAGATTGATTTAGGTTTAGATACCTTAGTTTGTCAATATGAACCTATCATTCTTGATCCTAACAACAGTAGTTTCAATCCCTGCGAATATCAATGGAGTACGGGCGCAACAAGCTCAACTTTAATTGTCAATCCAGAACGAGATACTTCATATGCGGTAACAGTAACCGATTTATATGGCTGTGTTAAACGAGATACTATTTTTATAAGCACTAAAGAAGTTCCAGAATTTGAATTAGGTGAAGATAATACCATTTGTACAGGTGATTCTATACAATTATCCATTGGGAATAGCGTCACTCCAGAAACCATCGAATGGTCAACAGGGTCCGATGCCCCAACCATCACCGTTTCTAATGCTGCTGATTACGCTGTTACTTTGACCAACACTAACGCATGTACGTTTACCGATGAAATTACTATTGATAATCATCCATTACCTGATTTTGATCTCGGTTCAACCGAATTTATCTGTCCTGACGAAAGTCTAAATTTAATGGTGGATCATCCAGGACCACTATTTGTTTGGGAACACACTAGTGTAACTTCTCAATCGGTTTTGGTTTCAGATGAAGGCATTTATCGAGTTACCGTAACAGATAATAATGGTTGTGCAAAAACAGATTCTGTTCAGCTCGTTTTTTATGATCTACCTGTGGTTGATCTCGGTTCAGATACCATACTTTGCGCTAGCGATATATTTACGATTGATGCAACTGTCTCTGATTGTAACGCCTGTACGTATTTATGGGACGACAATACGACCGAACCTATCCGAGATGTACAATCCGACACTCAACAAACCTATCAAGTCACTGTAACAGATGGTAATGCGTGTACTGCTTCCGATGATATTACTATTGATATTAATCCAAATCCAACTATTGAATTGGGTGAAGATATAGCTATTTGTGAGGGTGATTCTACTTTAATAACGTTTGACTTGACAGGTAATGCACCTTTTACAGTTATTTATACAGATAATATTAGTGCAGAAAACGATACACTTGTTGATATTTCGGACGGAATGGGTATTTGGGTTAATCCAACAGAAACGACTACTTACTCGATTATATCCGTAGAAGATAGTTCTAGTCCAAACACTTGTTCAAGTATAGCCTTGAACACCAAGACAATCAATGTCTATAACCACGAAGAAACACAAT
Source organism: Saprospiraceae bacterium (assembly GCA_020628085.1). Lineage (GTDB taxonomy): Bacteria > Bacteroidota > Bacteroidia > Chitinophagales > Saprospiraceae > JAHDES01. The sequence continues at coordinate 21,988 of JAHDFQ010000055.1, read as the reverse complement.
TATTTATAGAAATATGTGATGGCGAAAGCCATTTTACACAAGGAGTTGAACAAACGGAAAGCGGTATATATATAGATACACTACAAACCGTTTTCGCTTGTGATAGTATTATTTTCACGAACTTAACCGTCAATCCTTTAGATACAACAACGCTGTTGATGACCACTTGTATCGCAGCAGAAGCAGGAATTGATACAGTAACATTCACCAATCAATACAATTGTGATAGTTTGGTCATTGAAATCACAGATTTACTTCCGAGCGATACGATATATTTAGAAGCAGAAAGTTGTAACGTGTTTGAAGAAGGTTTAGATACTTTATTTTTAAACAATCAATTCGGGTGCGACAGTTTAATTATCACCAACACTACATTACTGCCTAGTAGTGACACTGAACTATATGCTACTTCTTGTGATCCCGATGAGGAAGGTGTGGTTTGGATGCCATTGACCAATCAGTTTGGTTGTGATAGCTTGGTTGTTACAATTACAACTTATACGCCACCTGATACGACTTATTTATCGGTAGGTGATTGTAATCCAAATGATGTTGGTTTGGATACGATTGTTTTAGCCAATCAATTAGGTTGTGATAGTGTAATTATTACAGAAACGTTTTTATTCCCAACAGATACGACTTATATCAACTTGCAAAGTTGTGACCCTGCCGATGTTGGAGCGGATTCTCTACGCATTCTCAACCAATTTACTTGTGATAGTTTAATTATTACCACTACTACCCTTTCACCGAGTGACACAACTTATCTAACAGATGTTAGCTGTGACCCTGCGGACGTTGGACTAGATACGCTATTTATTTTTAATCAATTTAATTGCGATAGTTTAGTGATTACCAACACCTCTTTAGTACCAACAGATACTACATATTTGACTGAAACTACTTGTCAGCAAGATGCTTTGGTGTATGAAGAAATTCCGTTGACCAATCAATTTGGATGTGATAGTTTGATTATAATTGACCGAACCATTTTTTCGTTGGATACAACTATAATTGAGATTTTTACCTGTGATGCTTCTGATGCTAGTTTAGATTCCATAACGGTTATGAATCAGTTTGGGTGTGATAGTTTGGTGATTACAAATACCTTGTATACGGAAGCAGATACCACTCGACTAGAACAATTTACTTGTGATGAAGATGCCGTTGGAGTAGAAACCGAAGTTTTTAATACTGACCTTTGTGATAGTATCGTCATTACAACGACTCTATTAATGGCAGACGACACCCTATATTTAAACACAGCCTCTTGCAATCCAATTGATACGGGTGTATTCATAAGTTCTTTTATCAATACGATGGGTTGTGATAGTGTTATTATTGAAACGGTTGATCTCTTACCAAAAGATACGATTATCAACCAACTGGGTAGCTGTGAAATAACAGATATTGGGATGGACACAATTCCATTAACCAATCAATTTGGATGTGATAGTTTAGTTATAAATATTACTACACTTTTACCTAAAGATACCATCTATCAAACGCTAGAAAGTTGTATTCCATCTGAGGCTGGTTTAGATACGATTCCATTTACCAATCAATTCGGATGTGATAGTTTAGTTATTCAAGAAACGTTGTTGTTGCAAAGTGACACGACTTATTTAACGGCTGCAAGTTGCGATCCTATTGATGTTGGACAAGATACATTGTTTGATTTCAATCAATACAATTGTGATAGTTTGATTATTACAACAACTACATTACTGCCAACGGATACCACTTATATCTCTGAAGAAACCTGCGATCAGAATGCGCTTGTTTTTGAAGAAGTTCCGTTAATGAACCAATTTGGGTGTGATAGTTTGATTGTTTACAATCGGATTATTCGACCATTAGATACTACATTTTTGGAGATCAATTCATGTGATATTAATGATGCGGGAATAGATACTTTACCATTTTTCAATCAATTTGGGTGTGATAGTTTGGTCATTACAAATACCACTTTTGTCGAATCTGATTCTACTTTCTTAGAAGTAATGACCTGTGATGTCTCTTTGTTGGGAACCGTAATTGAATCTTTTCTAACAGCAGCCTGTGATAGTTTCGTTATTACGACAACTGTTTTAATGCCTGTTGATACGACATTTATTCAATCATATGCATGTGAAATAACAGATACTGGAATTTTTGAGTATCAATTTTCCACCATCGAAGGATGTGATAGTATCGTTGTAGATACTGTTCTATTTGCGGAATCGCAGGACTTATTTTTCAACGAAAATGTCTGCTCTGTTTTAGATACTGGATTGGTGGTGACAGAATACGTCAATCAATTTGGTTGCGATAGCATTATTTCGATTCAGTATAATTTAGCAACCGACACTATATATATACAAGAAACCACTTGTGACTCGCTTGATAGTTATGAAATTTTAGATAGTTATGTAAATGAAGCTGGTTGTGATAGTACTATCATTACTCTTATTACACTTTTGGAAACGAGTATCGTCAATGCTACAGAATTTACCTGTGATCCTTCTGAAGTCGAAGCAGATACAACCTTCTTAATCAATGCTGTCGGTTGCGATAGTTTATTTATTCAAAGTGTTGCTCTATTTGAAATTGATATTGATCTACAAATAGAAGATGAAACCTGTTTTGAAGACAATGATGGAAGTTTGATTATCGAAAATATTGCTGGAGGACAAGCCCCTTATTTAGTTTCGATAGATGGAGGGCCGTTTAGTAGTCAGACTATTTTTAGAAATTTAGGTGTTGGTGTTCATATTATGGATGTGCAAGATGCCAATGGTTGTGAAGAAACGATAGATTTTGAAATAGCAGCAGCCGAGCCTTTTGAGGTAGATTTAGGTGAAGCGATTACTTTAAATTATGGCGAAAGCACTGAATTGAATATCAACACAAACCAGCCTATTTTTAGTCAGATATGGGCTGATACAACAGATATGGAATGTCCAGAATGTCCAAATCCGATGGTGTCGCCTCTAAATAGTACGGTCTATCAAGTTACAGTGACTAATGAAAAGGATTGCACAGCATCTGACAATGTACGATTGATCGTCGAAACAGATCGTTCTATATTTATACCTTCGGCGTTTTCTCCAAACGGCGATCAACTCAATGATGTTTTTATTCCTTTTGCTGGAATAGGCATACAATCCGCTAGTTCGTTAACTATTTTGGATCGTTGGGGTAATATCGTCTATCAAAGTTCATCAGAAAACATTCTAGAAACACAAGAAGGTTGGGATGGCACCTTTAATGGGAAGCAGCTCGATGCAGCCGTTTTTGTCTATATGCTAGAGGTTACATATGTTGATGGTCAGACAGAAATGATTTCAGGCGATGTTACTTTGATGAGGTAATAGTGATAAAATTATTCTTTGAAATTGTTTTATTTTCAAAGAATAAAGCCTATCTTTGCAGTCCTTAAATAAACGGGATAATTAATTGTATTAAAAAATCTCCATAGAAAATTGTTATTACAATGGATGCTATAAAATTCGTAGAAGAACAACAGGAAAACAATATAAGTAAGTTGCCAAGTTTCAGACCTGGCGATAATGTTGTTGTGAACTATAAAATTATTGAAGGAACAAAAGAACGGATTCAAGCTTTCCGTGGCGATGTACTTCAGATAAACGGTAATGGTAGTACAAAAACCTTTACAGTTCGAAAAATGTCAAATGGTGTTGGTGTGGAACGTATCTTCCCAATGAACTCACCAATTATTGCTGATATTCAAGTATTGAAAAGAGGTAAAGTAAGAAGAGCTAAATTGTTTTACTTACGTGACTTAGTTGGTAAGAAAGCACGTATCAAAGAGCGTAAATTTATCAAAAGCTAATCATTCCTGTATATGTAAGGAAAATGTTAAAGTTTCGGTTTTTATATTAAAAAATTAAAAAAAAATTAAAAAACCTTTTCTGCTAACAATATTTTTCTTATATTTGTATTATCATAAAGAACGAGAAATATTACTTATAATATATAAAGAACTTTCTTGGGTTAGACTCTAGTTTTTGTTGGCGCTCCCTTGCCCTTATCGAGAGAGTAATTGAGAGGTAAGGTGAGCGTTTTTTTAACCCTTTTAAAAGAGCAATTTAGTAAACATCTAAATTGCTCTTTTCTTTTTTACTACTTTTGACTTTTCTTTTTTGCTTACTAATCTTCCAATACTCGATTAATTGTTGCTTCTGTATCTTTTAGTTTTGTTTTACAATACTCCATCAATGTCGCAGCACGTTCAACCTGATTGGTCAACTCATCAATTTTAGTTGTACCACTTTGCAAATTGGCAACAATCATTTCTAACTCTTCCATTGCCCCTTCATAAGAGGTGATTTTTTTCTTCTTCATTATTTTGATATATTTATAATCTTACTTTCAATTGTACCATCAGCCAGTACATTTTCGATGATCTGTTCTTGATCTAATATATTTACATCATGTATAGCTTTTCCATTTTGATAAAGAACCGAAAATCCACGTTTTATAGTCTCTTTCATTGACAACAGGCCACAAATCTGATTAAAGAAATGAAGCTTGGTCGATTCTTGTTGTAGTTGAACCACCGCACTCTTTCCCGTATTTTTCCACATATAATCTAACTGCTGACGTTGAACCGCCACGAATTGACGACTTGCAGACTGAATAAATTGCTCTTTCTGTACTAAATCCAGCTGACTTTGATGTAAATAATCTTGAGCATAGTATTGAACAGCTTGGAACAACTGCTGTAGCCTTCCCTCAAATTGAGCGTTATGATTGATCAAAAATTCTGCTACTGCGGTAGGTGTTTTTAAGCTACGATTTGCGACTAAATCCAACACACTTTCATCCGTTTCATGTCCTATTCCAACCAAAACAGGTAGTGGAAATTTAGCTACTGCTTTGCATAATTCTAATTGATCGAAAGCTGCTAAATCCAATTTGGATCCGCCACCTCGAATAATAATAACAGCATCAAAATCTTTTCTTTTTAAAGCAATTTTTTTAAGTTGTTTTATGATCTCTTCTTGAACTTTGATTCCTTGAACAGCAGCTGGAAATAACTGATTTTGGAAGTCATATCCATATAGGTTATTGTTTAATTGACTGATATAGTCCTGCAAGCCTGCTGCCGTTTCGGAACTAATCACCGCCAATCGTTGCAACACTTTTGGCAATGAAAGACGACTATTCAGATTCAACAAATTCAAGTTTTGAAGTTCCTGAACCGTTTGTTGACGTTTTATCGCAAATTGCCCAAAAGTATAAGACGGGTCAATCGCTTCAATAATTAACTTCAACCCATAACGTTCATGAAAATCAACCTGCGCCTGTACTTTTACCTCCATTCCTTCCTGAAGAATTTCATGAAAAAGTGTTCCCATTTTAGCTTTTATCCGTCTTAATGTGGATGGCCAAATAATAGCATTGGATTGTGCAATAATACGCTCTGTATCTGCCTCTTTTTGAATAAGATTAATATAACAACTGCCTTTTGACAGGTCTATCTGTGCTATTTCCGCCGTTAACCACATGGGTTCTTGAAAATTCAACGTCAATACTTGTCGAATAAATTCGTTCAGATCATATAAGGAATAGATATCCGTCATTGAAATTTGAGCCGTTTTAATATGTAAATTTTTCTAAATAAAAATGTATAAAGCCAAGCATGTTTCATTTTAAATGTCAATATTGCCCGTAAAAAATTAAATAATATATCCTTTTTCAGATAAAAAACATATATTTGTATTTGTACGTTATATAAACATATTAACTAATTGGTATTTAAACAGTTAAATCCCCTTTTTCACTGCAAAACCTTATAAGATACCAATATAATTATATAACAAAAGTACCTATATAAATGGGTACAAGTCTGAACTACATTACCACAACCGATTCAAAATATAGCTATTTGAGTAGTCAGTCAAAATTACTTGTGCAAAAAAATCTGCCGTCATAAAAAGAATAAGTAATTGACCCCGAGGACTCGGGGTTACGAATTATTTTTTGACGGATTAATAGATTTGTTTTGCACTAATTTTACTGACGAACTACTTAAATAGCTTGTCAATATTCAGTAGTCTGTCAACAAAATTGCTATAAAATATTTTGATGACTACCAACCTCCCCTATGAGATAACAAAAAATTGAATATAACAAATTCGTTGTTTTATTCAGTGGCAAAAAATGTATTGAACTCTATCATTTTTGATGAAGAGTTGGATACCCATTTTGCGGTGTTATTACGTGGGATTGAGGGATTTATAACATTTTGTATATCACTTCGTTTGAAAGAAACAAAGTAATAGAGCAATCACACTAAGGTAGAGAAATAAATGGACTTTCAGTATCTTCTAAACATCGTATTAAGGAGAAAATGGTTGGTATTTCTGGCATGCTTGATTCCTGCCATTGCCACCTTTGTCTTCTTTAGTCTACAGGATCGATCTTACAAATCGGACGCACTCATCTCCACTCGTTTGGCAGGAACGGGCTATATTCCTGGTGAAGACAGAGGCTATATGCAGGAAATGCTAGTTAATATTCAATTTGGAACAAGCCTTGAAAAAATGAAAGGCCCAAGTATGAAACGGTTGTTGGCTTATCAAATGCTGCTCCACGATTTATCAGGCGAAAAACAGCCATTCCGAACCATAGGAGAAGATGATGAGATCGAAGCATCACCTACAGAAATTCAAGCATTACTTACTATAATTGAACCGAGATTAGATACACTCAATACCAGAGTTTTACCTGAACAACACGAACGTGTTTTTAAAGAAGTGAGCAAAGCTTTAGAATATGACTTCAAGACTTTTGATGACGATATTATCACTTACAGACGTGGAAATACAGATAATATTGCCGCAGAATATGCTTCTGAAGACCCTTATTTATCCGCCTATTTAATAAATCAGTTAGTAGAAATTTTTGTACGACTCAATCGTTTTGAACAAGAGAAAGAATACATTGATGAATACCGATTCAATAAAAAAATAGCCGATGATCGCCGTGCTACGTTAGATTCAGCAAAAATAGCCTTGAATTTATACAAAAGAAATCGAACGGTTATTGACCTCGAAGCACAGTCGCAAGAAACCATTAAATCTATAAATAGTTTAGAAGAACAAGTCAATGAGGCAAGTGCTACGGTTAAAACAGCAACCGAAGCCATTGCTCAATTAAATGAAGACTTAGCTCGATTAAATGCCAATAAAACGGATTTAAAAGAAAATATTATTTTCGATCATAATGAGGTGATCCGTTTACAAAAACAGAAAAAAAATCTTGTCGATCAGTTTACCGCAACAGGCAATGTTACCTTCCAAAATCAAGCTAATTTAGTTCAAACGCAACTAGATAAATATATGGAACGGGATGTTGAACGAGAATCAACACTTGAAGGTGATTATATAAAAGACTTAACAGAAGAGTGGGAAAAACTGAGACAAAGTTGGAATATTCAAAAAATAGAAGCGGAGAATAACCTAGCTTCAGCACAAGCAGAATTGAACAAACTCAATCAACGTAAAGCAGGTCTAGTCATCGATCAAGATAAAGTTGGACGGTATGAAAGTGCTTTAGCAATTGCAGAAGAAGAATATGACGACGCCAAAAATCGCCTAAATATTGCTAAAACTAAACTTGAAAAATCTTATCAACCTCTGAAAATTAGAGAATATGCACAAGTAGCAGACAAGCCAGAATCATCTGGTCGAGTAATGTTTACCCTATTTTCAGGCGTATTAGGTGGTGCGTTTAGCGTCGCTATCTTACTCCTACTCGCTTTTTTTGATATGAGTTTGAATAATCCGTATCAGTTTCAAAAATTTACAGACATGAAATTGATTGGAACAATCAATCAGGTCAAAGGAATGGGACTTGATTTGGATGGTATTTTTAGTTCCAATGGTAAATATCCTGATCGGTCTGCTTTCAAAGAGTCTATTCGTAGTATTCGATACAATATGGAACAGTCAGGTGGTGGAACATTCTTGTTTACAAGTACTCAAAAAAATGTAGGTAAGACCTTCATTATGATTACGTTAGCCTATGCCATGACGCTTAAAAAGAAAAAAGTATTACTCATTGATACCAATTTTAAGAATAATACGCTGACACAATTATCTGAAAAAGCACCCAAGAAAAATCTATTGACTTCAAAATTAATAGGCGAAAATGATTTGTCTGACAATTTTGAATCTAAAGCGGGAATTGCCAATGAAACCATTGTCGATCATGTTGATATTATTGGTAATAAAGGCGGGTATAATTCGCCAGGTGAAATATTCGCAGGTAAAGATTTTGGTCAGTTCATCGAAGATTTAAAACAGAACTATGACTATGTATTTATGGAAGGTTCTGCCATGAATAACTATGCAGATACAAAAGAATTGATTGAGTTTTCAGATAAGATTATCGCTGTTTTTGGAGCAGAAACCTTAGTTGATGATGTGGATCGTCAATCTATTGAGTTTTTAAAAACATTAGATGATAAATTAATGGGAGCCATCCTAAATAAACTAGATTTAGCTGAGTTGGGCTAAGCAACAGCACAAAAGATGTCAAAAGAAAAGTCATATTGGCTCAAATCAGGCTTATTTACTTTACTCGAACGTGGCTCAATGGTCTTGTTCGGATTGGGTTCATTTAAAATTCTGACTTATCTGTTGGGTGTCAATGGAATCGGTACTTGGGCAGGATTTCTAGCAGTCATTACTGTTTTAGAAATTGGTAGAGCTGGGTTAATCCAAAATGGTTTAATTCGTTATTTATCGACATGTGAAACAGCGGATTATGAAGAAATTGCTTCTGCAAGTTTAGTGCTTAATATTTTATTGACCATCGTAACCATTCTCTTTTTACTGCTCATTGCTCCTTTTTTGAGTACTTGGTTAAAAACGCCTGCTGTTCTTTATTATATATATTGTATGACCTCGGTGTGCTTGATTCCGTTTCAACAATTTAATTTTACACAACAAGCAAATTTTGATTTTAAAGGTGTGTTTTGGGCATCATTTACCCGAAAAGGACTGTTTTTTGTACTCATTCTACTCTTTTTTCTATTTGGTCAAGGACTTAGCTTGACGCACTTAGCTCTTTTTCAAGTCTTTACAGCTACTTGTGCTTCTCTCTGCTCTTACTTTTTTGCTAGAAAGTATATACGATTTTCAAACAACGTCAATTGGAAGTGGGTCAAAGAATTGTTTCATTATGGTAAATTTACATTTGGTACAAACATTAGTGCCATGCTCCATAAAAATATTGATAAATGGATGTTAATTACCTTTCTAGGGGCAACACCTGCGGGACTGTATGAGACATGTATTCGTGTAACCAATATCGTAGAAGTTCCTACGTTCTCTATCGCATCAATTGTTTTTCCGAAGAGCGCACTATCTAGTAAAGACAATGACAGTTCTAAGATCAAGGCGTTATATGAACGGGCAGTAGGTGCGATCATGGCGTTTACGATTCCTTGCATCATTTTTGTACTATTATTTCCAAGTTTTATCATCCGATTTATTTCTAATGAAGCATTTTTAGATGCCACTACATTGCTGTGTATCACCATTTTGTACGGTTTATTCTTCCCCTTCGCCAATCAATTTGGAACGACTTTGGATTCAATAGGAAAACCAAAAATCAACTTTATATTCGTTGTATTAGCAGTCATTTTGAATATCATTTTCAATTATATATTCATTATGCAATTTGGCTTATTAGGTGCTGCATACGGAACATTGTTGGCATACTGTATCACGTTTATACTCAACCAACTTGTGTTGTATAAAATGTTTGGTATTCAATTTTGGAAAGCCTTTATACATATCCCATTTTTCTATAACGAAGCCTTTTTGATTATAAAATCAAAATTGGGTTCAACAAAACCAATATCTACTAATTCACAGAAAAATGAACCTGTAACATGATTCAGAAAACAGATATCATATATTTTTCCTTATTTCGATGGAACAATCCATACTCGTCGGTTTCATTGTCTTTGGCCAAAGAATTTAGCCAAAACAACCGAGTTTTTTATGTCAATCATCCTATTTCATATAAAGACTTAGTAAAAGGTTGGACGAATAATACGGAAGTAAGAGATATTAAATGGAATTTACTCAAAGGGGGAAATCAATTTCAACAAATAGATCATTATCCAAATATTACTTCGGTAACTCCCGAACTCTCCTATCCCATCAACTGGTTATCCAAGGGATCGTTATATGATTTTTTTAAAAAGAAAAACGAACAAATCATTCAAAAAGCCATTGAAGAAACCATTGAAAAATATAACATCAAAAAATATATTTTCATCAATTGTTTTGATCCATTTTTTGTAGATATTTTACCGAAAGATAAACCACCAATACTATCGGTTTATCAATGTATTGATGATATTTCACAAAATAAATATACATCCAGACATGGTACGCGCTTGGAAATAGAATCAGCTAAAAAGTATGATATTACGGTGACGACTTCTCGTCAACTCAAACGATTGATGAAGCAACATACGCCAGAAACGCATATTTTACACAATGCAGCAGACATAAAACTGTTTCGTAATGCAGTTGAAGAAAATTATCCACGTCCTAAAGAAATTAAAAATATTAGCACTAAAATTATTGGTTTTACGGGTAATATGGACGCCGTTCGGATCAATTATCCATTGCTAAAACAAATAGCGACGGAACATACCGATAAAACGCTTTTGCTCATTGGCCCCGTTAATAGTCCAGAAGTCAAAGATTTGGAAATAGATCAATTACCAAACGTGATTTTGACAGGAAGTAAACCCATTACAGAACTCCCTAAATATTTACAACATTGTGATTGTGTGATTATTCCTTTTTTATGTAATACATTGACAGCCAGTATTTATCCGCTTAAAATAAATGAATATCTAGCGGCTGGAAAATCGGTGGTTTCTTCTAATTTTTCGGAAGATATTAGAACCTTTGACGATCAAATTAAAATTGCTAATTCTGATGATGAATTTGTACAATTGATTCATCAAGCTATACTCGAAAACGCACCTGAACAAATTGAAGCTCGACAAGCCGTTGCAGCTACCAATACATGGACAGCACGAGTGGAACGATTTTGGAAAATTGTGAGAGCGTTTCAACAGAAAAACCAAAAAGAAATTAGCGCAAATATTTAGCGTATATAAATAATACCCCATTTCGTTTATGAGTAATTTTAAAAAACTGATTATATCTAATCCAACGTTGAAAACAGTAGCACATTTTATGCTGTTTCCAAGAAATGACTACAGACCACGTTGGTGGGTTCGAGTAGCTAGTCGATTATTTAGTAAACGTCAACGAGGTTCAATCATTCGGACAAAAGCAAGGTTGGATGTGATCCCCTATAATTTATTTTATTTGGGAAAAGCTGCCATTATTGAGGATGCTGCATTGATTAATAATATTTTAGGAGAAGTCATTATCGGTGATCGCTCATTGGTAGGTATTCGTTCGACGATAATTGGTCCCGTCGCTATTGGAAATGATGTGATGTTAGCACAAAATATTGTACTTTCGGGTCTCAATCATGGTTACGAAGATATTAATCTTTCCATTCGTGAACATAAAACCGTTACAAAACCGATTACTATAAAAGACGAAGTTTGGCTAGGTGCTAATGTCGTTGTCGTTTCTGGTGTAACCATTGGTAAACATTCTATTGTTGCCGCAGGAAGTATCGTCACGAAGGACGTTCCACCATACACCATCGTAGCAGGTAATCCAGCTCGTATAGTCAAGCAATTTAATCACGAAACCAACATCTGGGAAAAAGCAAGCGAGTTGGTGCGTTAGCAAGTATAGATTATAGTTAAAGAGAAAACTTAGAAGGTTGTACCATTTTTACAACTTGAACGAATTAAAATATGAGTAATTCAACTGAATATAAAAAGGCAGATTTGATATGGGACATCAAGTACTCTATCAGCTCCTTTCTTTTGGGTTTCCCAAAAGAGTTGATGCTTTACGCCAAAAGTATTTTTACTAAAAAAAGTACGCCCACCAATAAATTTGTGATCTTATCCACAGGTCGAACAGGAAGCACCCTATTGGTGAGTTTACTGAACTCTAATCCTGATGTGTTTTGTGATGGTGAAATTTTAAAACACCGTTATTTTAATCCGTTAAAAGTACTAAATACACATGCACAACAATCCAATAAAAAAATATACGGCTTCAAACTATTAACCCATCACATCAAAGATGTTCAATGGGAAGCCAAACGAAATCACGAACAATTTTTAAGGAAATTAGTCGCTGACGGATATAAAATCATCTATTTAGAACGAAAGCATCGGTTAGATCAATGTTTATCTATGATGTATGCTATTTTGAGAAATGATTGGCATAAGAAAAGAAATCATAAGACCACTGCTAAAAAAGAAATGACAGTGGATTTAGACAACTTAGATTGGTGGATGAATGGTTTTGAGGAACTCAATCAATTAGAGAAACAAATATTACAAAACATTCCACACGTGCATGTCGTATATGAAGACGATTTATCGAATCCTGATATGCACATGAGAACGGTGAAACGCATTTGTAATTTTTTAGAAATCGAGGTCACTCCACCTAAAACAAGCCTTCGTAAAATCACTCCAAAACGTTACGAGGATTATATCACAAATGCTAAAGAAATGATCGCCCATATTCAAAAAGGGAAATTTGCATATTATCTTTCTAATAACACAAGTAACCCTCAAAATACCAATCATTCAACGAATCCTATTCGCTTAAAAACGAATTAGTTAATAATGTCAAATTATGAAATCACATAAAGATGTTCAACTTAGCGATAAAGAAAAATTCATTGAATTTATAGCACTCGCTATTTGTTTTCTTCTTTTATTCGGATTATTCCTAAAAGTCGTTTTCCTATAATGTTAGCAAACGCATTGCACATATTCCGTGAACGTTTTCAAAAAAATGTTCTACTCGAAAAACTAAATAATCCAATTGGATATATTTTAGTAATCGGGATAGCGACTCTATTAGCACTTGGAGTAGCCAATTTAGGAATGACTGCTGGTGTAGTTCTTCTTGGAGCTATTGTTGGTCTTCCTGTGATGCTTATGATTTTTATAGAAGAGCAGATTGGAATTGCAGTTACGCTAATTATTGCATTTTTAATACAGTTTGTCAATAAATTTGCCTCCTTTCCCGCAGGAATCGCCTTGGATGGATTGGTTTATTTTATGTCTTTTGCTATTGTCTTAAAGCAAATCCGAATACGAGATTGGAGTTTCGCTAAAAACCCGATCAGTTATTTGATTTTGTTATGGGTTGGGTATGCTTTTTTACAGCTTATTAATCCCATTGCACAATCACGAGTGGCCTGGATTTTTACCGTGCGCTCTCTAGCTGGCTTGATTCTACTGTATTTTGTAGCTTGTTATGCGTTTAGTAGTCTCAAACGTATCATGTGGATGATTAAATTTATCCTTTTTTTAGGTTTTTTATCCGCTTTATATGGCTTAAAACAAGAGTTTTTCGGATTTACACAAGCAGAGTTAAACTGGCTGTATGCCGATGAAGAACGTTTTCAATTGATTGTACAATGGGGAAGATTTCGAGTATTTTCCTTATTTTCTGACCCCACTACTTTTGGAATTTTAATGGCATATTTAGGAACGTTTTGCTTGGTTTTGATGACGGGACCATTCAAATTTCACCAAAAAGTAATGCTCTTTGTAGGCGCCATGACTATGTTTTTAGGTATGGCCTATGGAGGATCAAGAACGCCCGTTGTTTTAGTGCCAATTGGTATGTTTTTCTTTACCGTATTAACACTCAAAAAAGAAGTATTGATTGGTGCAGGAATATTTTTTATTCTCGGAACAGGTTTAATGCTCAAAGGCTCTTCCAATCCCGTTTTATTTAGAATACAATCTGCTTTTAAACCAGGAGAAGATGCTTCTGTTCAAGTTCGATTGGATAATCAAGCCTTAATACAACCTTACATCCAACGGCATCCATTTGGTGCAGGAATGGGTAGCACAGGCGTCTGGGGAAAACGATTTACACCCAATAGTTGGTTATCTAGTTTTGCTCACGATAGCGGTTTTGTCCGTATTGCAGTAGAGATGGGTTGGATCGGATTAATCCTATATATGGCACTCTTATTTAAAATATTACAAACGGGTATCTACTACTACCTCCGAGTCCGAAACCCCAAAATTAAAGTACTCTACCTCGGACTCACAACCCTCCTATTTATTTTAACCGTAGCCAGCTATCCACAAGAAGCCATCGTTTTATTACCGACTAGTATTATTTTTTATATCTGCTTGGCAGCCTTGGTGCGCTTGAAGGATTTTGATGATATTGAAGAAGCGTGTTAATGTGTGCAGGTGTTCGTGTATTCACGTTCAAAGAGCATTTTCGACATTAACCTATTAAGACATCAGCACATTTAAAAATACATTAATAAACTCCGCACGTCAACACACGAACACGTGAACACGGGCGCACGTTAAAAAAACATGAAAAAAATAACCACCATATTCTATCTATTGATCTTGATCGGAACGCTAAACGCTCAACAAGTCAACTTCGATTCGCTCATTTTGCCTATTGCGACGCCTTCGGTAGAGTTTAGGGAATATCTGGTGCAGTTGGCATGGATCAATAATCCAAGTAATCGGGTGTATGACCATAATATCAACATTGCAGAACAAGAATTAAAAATCACAAAGTTAGACTGGGCGAATGATGTTGGACTGACCTTTAACTTAAACGAGAATAACCTTCAAAGTCAAGATAATTCTATTCCTGATGCTAATCCAATGTTGCTAGAAGATGTTCCAATTACACCAGAGCAACTAGCTACGATCGACGCAGATCGAGGTATCGTTGACTTAGGTGGATTAAATAATATTAATAATTTTCCACGATATAATTTTGCGGTAACACTCAACTTAGGTCGAATTATTAATCTCAATAAAGAAATTCAGAAATCGAAAGAAGCTCTTAAAATTGAAGAAGCCAATCTCGATCAGCGTAAAATTGAAATTCGTTCGGAAGTATATCGACGTTTTGAAGCGTATATGCAAAGTACCGAGATTTTTAAAATCAAAAAAGAATCAGAAGTCGATTTTGAGCAAACCTTCAAACTGGTAGAAAAACGTTTTAAAGAAGGAACAACCGACTTTGAACAATACAGTCGTGCCTCTTCTACGTATACAAATGCCAGAGAATCAACCCTTTCTGCGAAAGCAGAGATCACCCAACTCAAAATTGATCTGGAAGAAATCATCGGAATTCCGTTAGAATACGCATCTGGTTTTCATCAACAAGCATTACAACCCAAAATAGAAGAACCAATAGA
>JAHDFQ010000055.1:0-6543 GCA_020628085.1 Saprospiraceae bacterium | reverse complement strand
ACGCATCTGGTTTTCATCAACAAGCATTACAACCCAAAATAGAAGAACCAATAGAGCAAGAAATAATTGAAGAAAGCATTGAAGAAATAATTGAAAACGAGGATGATACGATAGAAGATAACGAGGATGACACAAACGATCTACTAGAAGAAGACACAGACGAATCCAAAAAAACCAAGAAAACCGATAAGAAAGAGCGTAAAAAGAGGCAAAAGAAATCAAAAGAAGAAAAAGAGGAACAATAATCGTTGAGTATAGTATTATTATCCCATTATCAATTTAGAAACATGAAGAAGGTTACATTAAGTTTAGCAATCCTAGTTGGATTCATACAAATACTAACAGCATCTACTCCTATCATAAACTGTACATCTGATATTAGCGTGGCAGCTCAAACAGGTGCATGTGGTGCACAGGTGATGTTTGAAATTAGTTCAGAAGAAACTTGCCCTGGCGAAATCATCAGTCAATCAATGGGGTTACCAAGTGGCGCAACATTCCCTGTTGGGACTACGGTAAACACTTTCGTGGTCACAGACGACAACGGGAATACGGATATGTGTACGTTTACTGTAACAGTTGTTGACGATCAAGCACCTGCTTTTGTTTGTCCGAGCAATATCACCGTGGCTGCACCACAATTCTTTTGTGAACAAACGGTGAACTTCGATCTACCTTTTATTTCAGATAATTGCAATGCCAATGAAATTGTTCTACAGCATAATAATAGCAATTCGGTTAGTTCTTCCTTTGTTTGCGACAGTTTGAGCGCATCTTCGCACCTTCGAGTATTTAATATGAATGATTTTGGCGTACCAAGTGCTACGCAAGTGACTAGCGTCGATGTCGGAATTGGTTTTTCAAATAACAACCCGTCCATTACGATCAATATGTATACCCTTGAAGGGAATTTTTCTTATGACAACATGACTTTACTGGCTTCTGAGACAGTGACAGTTCCTAACTTATTTAACTCCATTTTAAACGTACCGTTTTCTACCATTATACCTTATGGAGCCGTTGTGGTAGTGGAGTTACAGGCACCTGGCTTTGCAGGAAATACGATTCCAGGATATAATTTTGGTTTGGGACAAAGTGCGCCTTCTTATATTTTTGACGCTGCCTGTGGACATATTGATCCAGTTGATTTAGCGAGTATTGGAGAACCTGAATTATCACTCGTTCTAATGGTTAATACTTCCAACACTGTCATTGAACAAACGGGAGGTTTAGAAAGTGGTGCAGTTTTCCCAATTGGTACAACAACCAATACTTTTGTGGCTACTGATGCCGCAGGTAATACGGCCATGTGCAACTTTGATGTAACGGTCATTGATGAAGAAGCACCTTTGCTGGTTTGTCCAACTAACCTAGAAGTCCAGAATGATCCTAGTGTATGTGGTGCGATAGTAGAATATGAAATCAATACTGTCGAAAACTGTCCCAATGAAACCATCACGCTTTTGCAAGGTCTGCCTAGTGGTTCTCTATTTCCAGTTGGAACAACTTTAAATATTTATCGGGTCGAAGATGTAGGTGGATTGGTTGACACTTGTCGTTTTGACGTAAAAGTAGTAGACACAGAAGCTCCAAATGCCATCTGTCCCAACCATATTATTCAAGCAACTGACGCAGGTTCGTGTAGTGCTGTTGTAGAATATACCGTTTCTGGAACAGATAATTGTTCTGACGTGAACATTCAACAAATTAGTGGTTTACCGAGCGGTTTTACATTTCCTTTAGGAACGATTACCAATACATTTGTAGTAACAGATGCCGTTGGATTGAGTGACACGTGTAGTTTTGACGTAACCATTGTCAATGAAACCCTACCAACGATAGAAACATGTCCAGAAGATAGATTTGTATTTACAAATACAGGCACTTGCTCTGCTGTAGTAACTTACGAAACACCAACCTTTAGTAGTGATTGCGGTATCATTGATTATTCATTAAAACAACATTTAGATGAGACGGTAACGAGTTCTTACGGATGTGCCAACGACGCACCATCTAGTCATTTACGGGTTTTTGATCTGAATAGTATTGGTATTGCTGCTCAACTAGACGTGGATAGTGTTACCGTTGGAATTGGTTTTACCGATAACAATCCAGAATTAGGTTTAAATATCTATCTATTAGAAGGGGAATTATTGTACGATAACATGACTTTATTAGCTAGTACAAGCGCAGCCATTCCTGATTTATTTAATAAAAAATATACTTTCCCTATTGATGCGACGATTCCTGCGGGTTCAGTTGTGGTAGTGGAATTGACTACGCCACAAGTCACCGATGCAGCTTTAATTGTCGGATATAATGAAGCACCAGAATCTAATTCATCTTACTATGCCTCAGAATTTTGCTTTATTTCTGACCCACAGCCTTTGAATGATTTTGGTATCAGCAATTTATCTCTAATCATGGAAGTACATGCACAGGGTTTGGCAGAAGCTACCCTCAACCAGGTCAGTGGATTGCCCAGTGGTAGTACTTTTCCTTTAGGAACAACTACTAATACATTTGAGGTGATGGATGCACAGGGAAATGTAGAAAGCTGTACGTTTGATATTGTGGTATCGGATGGTGAAGCCCCCGTACTAAGTTGTGGCTCAGACATTAGCGTATTGACCACCGCTGTTACTTGTGATACGATGGTGATGGTAGAGACACCAACGATTATGGATAACTGCTCTGGGATGTTGAATATTACTAATAATTATACGAATACAGATGATGCAAGTGCCGTTTATCCTGCTGGAAATACCATCGTAATTTGGACAGCTACCGATGCTACTGGCAATACAAGTACTTGTGCAATTAATGTAATGGTTAATACGAATAGTATCAGTGCAGATGTAGTATCCACACCAGTCACCTGTGCAAATGGTTCAGATGGTACAATCAGCGTTACACCACAAACAGGTGAAGCTCCATTTTCTATACAGTGGAGTAATGGTGCAACCGACACAATGCTTGATAATCTAACGGGTGGCATCTATACCGTTTCCTTAACGGATGCGACGGGTTGCATGTTTATTGGAGATATTCAAGTCGAAGAACCTGACCAAATTTCTTTGGATAATAATGAAATTACAGATGCACTAGATAGTGCAAATAACGGAGCGATTGATATTACCATCAGCGGAGGAACACCACCTTATACCTATCTTTGGAGCAACGGTGCAACTACAGAAGACATAGAAAATCTAGCCGCTGGAAACTATCTAGTAACCATCACCGATGCGAATAATTGCGAAGCTATTTTTATTGATTTACAAGTAGATATGATGGTGGCAACGGAACAATCCAAATTGATTCAGTCCATCAACGTCACTCCAAATCCAGCTATCGACGAAGCTTTAATTGCTATTGAACTGGAACAATCTATGCCTTTGAATATTCAAGTATTCAATACACTAGGACAGATTATCCACAGCATTCCGACAATCAAGACGAATACTATCAATCAGCGTATCAATATCAGTAATTGGGCAACAGGTTTATATTTTATTCAGTTCAAAACAGAAAATCAGACCTTGGTCACAAAACGATTGATGGTGGGGAGGTAGCATGTAAATAATCACCCAGTAGGTAGTTTAACCCTATCTACTGAGTGATTAATTGAACTATCTATCTTGCACTTATCTTGCAATAACTCTTCCTTTTTTGTATTTTACGGATGTATTGGAAGTAAAACAGAGACGAGTCATAACAAAGCCTATCTTTTTGCTTTCGCTAAAACAATAAATTTCAAAACATTTTGTATCGCAAGATATATAGGAAATAAACGCAACTAATTTCGTTTATAGAGATGTTCTGCTCAATCAAAAAGAAAAAAACAAAAACCTAAACAAATAATCAATGATTAATAAAGGCTCTTCTTGGATAAAATGGGATTTACATTTTCATACACAATCTTCTTACGATTACAAGAATAAACCTGTACCTAACAAAGATATAATTGACGAATTAGTAGCTAATGATGTAAGAGTAGTCGCAATAACAGACCATCATGTAATGGACGTTGAACGAATTAGCGAACTACAAGAATTAGGACAAGGGAAAATCACGGTTTTACCAGGAATAGAATTTTTATCTGATGCAAGGGGAAAACAACCTGTTCATTTTATTGCGATTTTTTCAGAAGAATGTGACATCAACTACGTTTGGGGACAAATTGAAAATAGAACAAAAATTAAAGAGATTAAAGGAGAAGGTAAAAGGCATAATGAAATTTATTGTCATTTGGAAGATACTTTCGATTTGATTCACGAATTAGGAGGTATCATAACAATTCATGCAGGGGAAAAAGCAAATTCTGTAGAAAATATTACACATTCATTACCTCACGGAACAGCTCAAAAAACAGAGATAGCACATAAAGTTGACATCTATGAATTAGGGAAAGAAACAGACCAAGAAGGATATTTAGATATTGTTTTTCCTGCAATAAAGAAAATATTACCCTTGATTATTTGTAGTGATAATCATGACATTACAGATTACAAAGTCAAACAAAATTTATGGATTAAGGCAAGACCAACATTTGAAGGTCTAAAGCAGATAATTCATGAACCAGAGACGAGAGTAAAAATTAATGAAAATAAACCAACAGCGCCGCTTAGAACACTCCAATCTTTAAAGTTATCATTCCCGAGTAAAACTGAAATCATTCACCTTGAGGACAGAAAAAAGCCAACTACTGAAAATGACTTCTGCTTAGGTCAGAATATTGAGATACCATTTAGTCCATTCTTTACTTGTGTTATTGGAGGTCGAGGAAGTGGAAAAAGCACAATACTAAATCTAATAGCTCAAGAAACAACTGGCGATACAGATTTTTTTAATTATAACATACTAAGGGCGGGTGGTAAAGATATACTACCACAAGATTATATAGAGGTCGAAGGAACTCGTGACATCGAATTTATCAGTCAAAATCAAGTAGAAAAGTTTGCAAATAATGAAGAATTAACAGAAGCAATTTATGACAGATTACGAAATGGAGAATTCTTCAAAGAGTTTTTCGCATTAGAAGAAAACAATGAAAAGAACATCAAAGAGATTGAATTACAAATAGAAAATATCAATGAAGAATACAATTTAGAGCAAAAGATTTCATCCCTTAAAAACTCATTAAAAGAAGGGCAAAAAATTGTTAATCATTACAATAGTGAAAAATATAAGGCAATTACCAAGTCTATATCAGAAGCATCGAATGAAAAAAATGAGATAGAAAGGTCTGAAAACGAATATTTAAATATCACCGAGCAGATAAATAGTATAATTTCAGAATTCAAATCTGATGTAATAAAAGATAATAGTTATGACAAAGAGATAAAAAGAATAGTATCAGGGTTAGAAAAAATCATTCAGCCTGTCTCCTTCGATAAGGACAAACAAAGGTTGAAAACTTTAGAAGATTTAATAATAGCCAAAAGACAAGAATTAGAGACTTATATGAAAATGCAGGGCGTTAGTGAAGAAGATTCGAATGAATATGAACGAGCAGTTGAGAATAATCCAATAATCGAATCTGAAATAAAGCAGAAAGAAAAAGAATTATTAGAAACAAGAAGATTAATTAAAGCCTTTAAAGATAACTCTCATCTTATTGTTGAATCAAAAACAAAATTTGAGCAAAAAATAGAAATCTCTTTATCCCCAATGAATGAGCAGTTAGTCAACATTGATAAGAATGTTGCTGATATTAGGTTTGAATATAGATTTAATGAAGAATTAGCGAAAGATAATTTGTTGAATGAATTTGAGATGCAATTTAAGGAGTTAAGACCAAGTGAAATTAGTACAAAGAGAAATGCGGTAAGAGATTACTTGTTTTGTGTCGAACCTTGGGAGGTGAATGATTACGAAGATTATATGAGCCAGTTAGATTCATTCAGGGGAGACACCAACGCCAAAGAATTAGTTAAAGAGTTATTTCAACGTGAAGTAAATTTTGAAACATACAAATTGCTAATAAGTAAGGTTAAAAACGATGTCGTTACTCACAAAAAAATTATTGGTTATTACGACAATAAAGAATTTAAAAGATGTTCTTTTGGTCAGAAATGCACTGCTGTAATTGTAGCATTACTTATGTTTGGGAGTAAGCCAATAATAATTGATGAGCCTGAAGCCCATTTAGATAGCAAGTTGATTGCTGAATATCTTATTAAATTAATTAAGAGAAAGAAAAGAAATCGACAAATAATTTTTGCTACTCATAATGCCAATTTTGTGATTAATGGAGACGCTGAACTAATTCATTGTTTAGAAATAGATGAGACTACAAATCTGACAAAAATTACCTCAACAGCAATTGAAGATGTCGAAAATAGAGAAATGCTTTTAGCCTTAGAGGGTGGGAAAGAAGCATTTGAATTACGAGATAAAAAATTAATGAAATAAAAAAAGACTGAGCAGAACAATGGCTAAAACGGCAATTGGCAGCAAAAGCTGCCAACTGCGTTTAGCCGAGACCGTTCAGCTCAGAAAATTATTCTAAACTAAAACATTATGAAAAATTTATTCAATCTA
>JAHDFQ010000054.1:8665-27155 GCA_020628085.1 Saprospiraceae bacterium | reverse complement strand
TATGTATTCTTTTCTTTAAATAAGTCTGATTATCTTTACAGTAGTTTCAATAAACAAATTCAATTTTCTATTCCATGCTTGCTGCTCGTCCTACCACTTTGCTCTTCACTCTATTAATGTGTGCGTTTTGCTCTTTGGGGTTGCATACTATCACAACAGAACATCCAGACCATTACTTGAACGAGATCGAAACAATTGCAGTCTATTTTCCGAACAGCGAAATTATTAAAGATTCTCAAAAAGAATGCGAAAATGCACTTTTTTCTTCCATTTGTAATGCTCCTTACCGAATCCAGAAAGTCGTTTTGGATGCGGGTCATGGTGGACGAGATCATGGATGTTTGGGACATGGATCAAAGGAAAAAGATCTTGTTTTAAAAATGGCAACTCGTTTAGGTACGCTCATTCAATTGGTCTATCCAGAAATTGAAGTGATCTATACTCGAAAAACAGATGTATTTGTTCCGTTGTATAAACGAGCGGCTATTGCCAATAAAGCACAGGCAGATTTATTTATATCTATTCATTGTAATGCGATGCCTGGCAATCATGTAAAAGTAAGAGGTTCGGAGACATATGTGATGGGACTACATACGGCAAATGAAAATTTAGAGGTTGCTAAAAGAGAAAATTCGGCTATTTTATTGGAGGATAATTATATTGAAAACTATGGCGGCTACGATCCCAATTCTTCAGAAGCACATATATTTATGTCCATGTTTCAAAATGCGTATTTAGAACAAAGCATCCAATTTGCACAAGCGGTAGAAGAACAAATTCATACCCATGCTGGTCGCCGAAGTCGTGGGGTCAAGCAAGCGGGTTTTGTCGTTCTCAAACACACGGCTATGCCTAGTGTATTGGTCGAAACGGGCTATTTAACTAATGAAAGCGATCACCGTTTTTTAAATTCTCGTCAAGGTCAACAACAAATGGCGGAAAGTATTTTTAATGCCTTTCGGAAGTATAAAATAGAAATGGAGGAATAAATTATTTCGTAGCTTACCTTTAAAATGAGTAAAGGCACTTATCGTATAAAAAGTGTATCTAATTTTTCGGAGTTGTACATTACATAAACTACTTATTCTCAATTTTGTCGGTCGTCGAGTAGTCTGTATCAGGTACATTTCAAAATATCGTATCCTTATATTTAAACGCTGTTTCTCTGCGACTTCGTAGCTACTAAAACGACATTTTGAAATGCACCTTCTGTCTGTTAAATTTTTTAGACTCAAAAAAAAATGCTAATTTTGTCTTCTGATTTATTGTTAGTTAATACTTTAGTAAATCAATGAGAAAATTTACAAATCCCGCCTTTACATAATCTACAAAATAAGACAGCTATGTTTGGTAATAAAAATAAAGAAAATACTACAAGTACCATATCGAATGTTTCACCCAATTCTAATGCTTTAAACAGTTTGGTTAAAGGAACTAGAATTGAAGGAACAATTAGTTCTGATAGTGATATTCGTATAGATGGTACCATCAAGGGGACATTAAATTGTAAGGCCAAAGTGATTATTGGTCCAACTGGTGTTGTAGAAGGTGAAATTGTTTGTGAAAACGCATTAATTGAAGGTCAATTTACAGGAAAATTAAATGTAAATGGATTGCTACACTTGCGTGAAACGGCTGATATTAGTGGAGATGTTACGATCAGTAAATTGATTGTTGACCCAGGAGCGATGTTTAATGTGACTTCTTGTAACATGGGTAAATTAGGTAATCGTGCTTCTACACAAGCAAAGGTAAATACTGCAAAAAAGCAACCTGCTTAGTTCTATGAGTAAAGAACCATCCGAAAAAAAAGAAACCTATAAAAAAGTAAATCCTGCCATGAAATATGGTGGAATGGGTGTTCAGATGGGTATTACCATAGGAATTGGTGTGTGGCTTGGTCAAAAGCTAGACGCTTATTACAGTACGACCAAACCTTATTTTACGGTAGCATTGGCTTTACTTTTTTTGATCTCTGTGATGTACTCTATCATTAGAGAGGTCAGCAAAGATTAAATTATCATTTATGACCTTCCAACAGTTTTCAATTCAACTGCTTATTGTAACAGTTCTTGTTATATTAACTGTTTTCGGAATGGGTGCTATGTTTCAACAACCACCATTTGATCGATTGGCCATCGGAATGATTGTATTTTTTATCATTTTATGTCCACTTTTATTCATTTGGGCAAAAAGAGCAGCTGCAAGTCCAGATAAAAATGCGTTTAGTAGAATGGCGATGATTTCTATCTCTTTGAAAATGTTGCTAGCAGTTGGCTTAATCGTCTCATATATAGAAATCGTTCAACCTACATCAAAATATTTTGTAGTTCCTTTTTTTGTCATTTACTTTGGTTATACATTATTCGAGACTTATTTTTTAATGAGAATAGGAAAAGGAAATCCACCACCACAAAATCCACTTCCATAAGTGTAGTATGATCTATCTACCCTAGCCTTTTGGATTAGAAGTATTAACAATGATCCGTTCTTTTGCGAGTACTTTTGTTTCGTCTACTTTGCGACCAATTTTCGGAAGAATAACATAGTTTCCTTGTTTACTTGGTGGAATAATTCCCTTCTCATATGCAGGATTTAATTTTTCTAACACATTCATCGCTATTCCCATTTCATCCTGTAAGTTTTTGAAATTAGAATAATTGGTCAAGTGTACGACCTCTGTTACATAGTAGTTATAATCAGGATATTGAGGTGTTAAATCGTAAAATAAGTAATAATTTAACACATAGTTAGCTGCTACATATTTGATGACATATTTACGTGTCTCCTCTGGTAAATATTTTTTCAACTTATCATATTTCCGACTCTTAGCTTTTTTAATAGCAGATCGCATTCGACCAGAGCCACAGTTATACGCTGCTATTGCTAGTGTCCAATTTCCAAACCGATCATATTGTTTAGATAAATGTTTCATAGCCGCTTCGGTTGATTTATATGGATTATTGCGCTCATCTACATAATCGTTGATTTCAATTCCATATTGTTTGGCCGTTTTTGGCATAAATTGCCATAATCCGCTCGCCCCCACTGCCGATTCCGCCGTTGGTCGATAAGCAGACTCTATCATCGCTAGACCTTTTAGATCTTCGGGTAAACCATATTTCTTTAACATTTCTTCAAATATCGGAAAATATTGAAGGGTTCGTCCCAAAGTTCTTTCCGTCTTATTGCGAGCCAATAAAGTATAACTTTTTATTTTTTTGAGGAGTGCTTTATCTACTTTATAATCAACACAAATTGGAATAGCATTCAACTGTGTTTCTATTGTTTTTTTAGAAAAGGATGCAGTACTAATTTCTTTTTTACTACGTTTCTTCTTTTCACTTTCATTATTGGGTGTAGCAGAAAGGTTCATGCTTATACACAAGCATCCAATCCAACTACCTAGTTTCACATACTTCCACATAATCGTTTGTTCATGGTCTTATAAAACACAAGCTAACTTGTATTTTATGGTGTAAAATATCCCGTATCAATAAAAACTGTTACACAGAAAATGTCTGCGTACAGATGTACACTGATAGTGGGTATCCGAAAATATTGAGATTTTAAATTGGTATGATGAAGATTTATAAAATAATCTTCACAAATTGTTCTTTGATATGAAAAACAAAGCTACATTCATTTTAGTTCAAAGTCAATTAAAACATGAAATATTAACATATTCTATTTTAACAAATTTATTAGGTATTTGCTTATAGATAATAATTCAGATTCTCCAAAATGTTTATTCATTAACTGAACACCGATGGGCAAACCAGAAGAATGTGTACCAATTGGAAGAGCAATAGCAGGCATTCCTGTCATATTTGCTTGAACGGTAAAAATATCAGCTAAGTACATGGCCACAGGATCTTCGAGCGACTGTCCTAAATCCCATGCAGTAGTAGGCGCAACAGGCATTAAGATAAAGTCGTAATCATTTAAAATCTCATTTGTACGATCTTGGATTAAGCGACGAACCTTTTGTGCTTTGCCATAATAAGCATCATAATACCCTGCACTCAATACAAACGTTCCGAGCATAATCCGTCGCTTCACTTCTGTACTAAAACCTTCGGTTCGAGACATTTTGTAGGTTTCTTCGAGGTTAGTTGCTGCTTTAGATCGGTGTCCGTAACGGATACCGTCATAACGAGATAAATTGGATGAAGCCTCGGCAGTAGTCAACACATAATAGGCGGGAATAATATAATCCAAGTATTCAAAAGGAACAGCTTCTACGGTATGTCCTTCACCTTTAATTTTTTCTATTAATTGCGTGGTTTGATCTTTGATTTCGGGATCGATACTTGGATGATTTAATGCGGTATCGAAATACGCAATTTTCACTTTCTTGTTCGTATCAAAATCTAATTCTTGGATATAATTCGGAACAAGTTTAGAACTGACGGTACTATCAAATTCATCTGCACCTGCCATTACTTCCAGTATCGTGGCTATGTTTTCAACGGATTTTGATATTATTCCTATTTGATCAAAAGACGAAGCATAGGCTAATAATCCGTATCGAGAAATCCGTCCATAGGTAGGTTTGAGTCCGATAACACCACAAAATCCAGCAGGTTGACGCACTGAACCACCCGTATCTGTTCCTAAAGACACCAAACAGGTATCCATTTGCACTGAAACAGCTGAACCGCCTGATGAACCGCCTGGTACTTTAGTTGGATCGATTCCATTTTTGGTTACTCCATACACCGAATTCTCATTGGTTGATCCCATTCCAAACTGATCGCAATTCACTCGTCCGATAATGATTGCATCTTCGTTGACAATACGTTCAATAGCAGTTGCAGAATATAATGAAGTAAAGTCCTCTAAAATCTTTGATGCCCCTGTAACTTGATGATCTTTGTAACACAGCACATCTTTGATAGACACGACCATACCAAACAATTTTCCAACACTCGTTGGATCATTTTTATATTTGGTATCTAATGCCTTGGCTTTTGCTATTGCTTCTTCTTCAAAAACTTCAACATAAGCATTCAAATCGCTTGTTTTTTGGATTTGAGCAAGATAGGTGTTGACTAATTCTACACAAGTAAGATCACCTGATTGAATAGCGGATTGAATTTGTTGTAAAGTGGTGTTTTTTGACATGTTGGGGGTGTGGTTAAATCAAGAGGTGACTGGAGTCAACTCTTGAATAATTTAGTCTTTTAGTTGTTCGATAATTTCATCAATATGCATCACTGTTCGGTCTTTAGTAGCTACATTTCTAAGTTCAGCTTGTACTGTGCCGTCTTCCGTTTGTTCGACCATCACCATGTAGGGAACATTAATAGAAGTAGCGTATTTCACTTGCTTCTTATACTTAAATTCTGGATAAAGAGCGGCATTAATACCTGCGCTTCGAACTTGATTAAGCAATCCAAATGCTTGGATATGAGCTTGTTGATTTTCTGCCAAAAATAGAACTTTCAGCTCGCTTGCATTATTTTTTGGGAATAGGTCTAATTCCTCCATCACATCATAAATACGTGCTGCCCCAAAAGAAACACCCACTCCAGAAACGCCTTTAAGACCAAAATTAGCAGTCAAATCATCATATCGACCACCGCCGCCAATACTACCCATTTTCACTTTTTCTTGACCTTCGGCATTGGTGTCTACTTCAACTTCAAAAATACAACCTGTGTAGTAACTCAATCCACGAGCGAGTGTTGGCGTAAATTCAACTTTATTATAAGGTGTTTTTAAATCAAAATATTGGTGAAAGGTGCGGAGTTCTTCAACTCCTTTCAAACCCGTTTCTGAATTAGCGAAAGCTGTTTCAAATTCTGTTAAAGTACTCATATTGAGCATCTTCAAAATATTACTAATAGCTTCCGTTGAAATTCCTTTTCGCTCCATTTCGTCTTTAACGCCCTGCTCCCCGATCTTATCGAGTTTATCAATCGCAACGGTCATATCCATAAACTGGTTGGCTATTCCAGCCGCTTCTGCCATTCCGAACAATATTTTTCGGTTATTGACCTTGATAATTGTTTTAATACCTAAGTTGGTAAATACTTCATCATACATCTGCACTAATTCTGCTTCGTACAGCAGCGAATCTGAACCCACAATATCTACATCGCATTGATAGAACTCCCGATAACGTCCTTTTTGAGGTCGATCTGCTCGCCAGACAGGTTGAATTTGGTAGCGTTTAAATGGAAAAGCAATATCATTTTGGTGCATCACCACAAAGCGAGCAAAAGGAACCGTTAAATCGTAACGTAAACCTTTACTTGCAATACTCGAAAGGACTTTATTTGAATCTTTATTATTCAGAGCATCTTCATTTGCGTCGGCTAAATAATCACCATTATTCAGTATCTTAAACAGCAGTTTATCGCCTTCATCTCCATATTTCCCCATCAAAGTCGATAACTTTTCCATGGTAGGTGTTTCAATGGCTTGATAACCATATTTTATAAACACACTTTTGATGGTGTCAAAAATATAGTTGCGTTTGACGACTTGTGCGGGTAAAAAATCTCGTGTTCCTTTGGGTGTGCTTGGTTTCATTAAATATTGTTCCTTGAAATGTTAACTCTTTGTAGAGTGTCTTAAACCTGTATTATTTTATATTAAATCTTCCTTTGAGAAATCTATACTACGTTTCATACTGTAAATCATAACGATAATTATTTCCTTTCCTGTAAATTCATAAATTACTTTGTAATGATTGACATGAAAGCTCCTATAATTTTCTTCACAGTCTAATAGAACTATTTCTCGAGGAAACAACTCTGGTAATGTGCGTATCTTTTCAATCCGACTTCTGACTGTATTTCTAAATTTTATAGCTGCTTTTTCAGAATAATAATATTTAATATCTTCAAAAATTCTTTTAAACTGTTGACCAGCTCTTTCATTCCAAGCAATATCATATTCCTGCATTATCTACCAGTTGTCGGAATCTTTCATCAAATCATTATGACTGATAGATTTTCCATTTTTTACAGCTTCACTAGCTTGCTGCACTTCGTTTTCTAAAGCAGCACGGGTAATCATGACACCATCTAAATCATAACCAACTATTTGATTCTTTTGCATTTTCATTAGATTTTTAAGAATCTCATAGTAGGTTTCTAATACATTTTCATCTTTTGTATTTTCTACTATTTGGTTGATGGAAAGCCGAATATCTTGTGTTTTCATATCTGTTACTTTTAAATATAAATGAAATTCATTTCTTAAGATACAACTTTATTCACAAACCTTTTATTACAACGCTGCTTTAAACTGCTCTAAAAATCGAACATCATTTTCAAAAAACAATCGAATATCATCTACTTTGTATAACAGCATTGCCTGGCGTTCAATACCCATTCCGAAGGCATAGCCTGTATAGCGTTTAGAATCTATACCACAATTTTCAAGTACTTGAGGATCAACCATTCCACAACCTAAGATTTCTACCCAACCTGTGTGTTTACAAACTTTACAACCTTTGGCATCGCAAATAAAGCAAGAAACATCCATTTCTGCACTTGGTTCGGTGAAGGGGAAGAAAGATGGACGTAGTCTAATTTTTGACTTTTCTCCGTACATTTCTTTAGCAAAATATAACAATACCTGCTTCATATCAGCAAAAGACACATTCTCAGCCACATACAAACCTTCTACTTGATGGAATTGACAATGTGAGCGAGCAGAAACGGTTTCATTTCGATAGACTCGACCAGGTGCTATAATGCGAATAGGCGGTTGCTGTGCCATCATCGTACGTGCTTGAACAGACGAAGTATGTGTGCGTAACAACATTTGTGTGCTATCTTTCAAATAGTAGGTATCCTGCATATCCCGTGCTGGATGGTTTTCAGGCGTATTCATTGCCGTAAAATTATACCAGTCGTCTTCGATTTCACGTTCTTCGGCAACGGTGAATCCAATACGAGAAAAGATTTCAATAATCCGATTCATGGTGATGGAAATCGGGTGACGCGCACCTAGTGGCATCGGCGTACCTGGCGCAGTCAAATCCATTTCTTGAGCAGCGGCATCGTCCGCAGCACTTTCAATTTGGTCTTTTAAGGTTTGAAACTTAGTTTCCGCAGCAATTTTAACGCTATTTACTAACTGACCAAATTCTTTTTTGCGCTCATTTTCAACGTTTCGGATTTCTCCAAATAAAGGTTTGAGCACATTTTTAGAACCCAGATACTGAATTCTAAATTGTTCAATTTGTTCTTTGGTTGTGGGTGCAGCATTTTGCACTTCTTCCAACATTTGTTTTACCTTAGTGAATATTTCTGCGGACATGGATATATTTTATATATTTCGTTTCTTAGGATCATTTTGTTTTTACCACAGAGTGCAACAGAGCAATTCGCAGAGTTCCACAGAGTCATAAAACGATTAAGGCAAGACGCAAGAAACAAAGTAATTATTTTTCTAATTTAGTATTTAAAATTTTAAGAGCGCAAAGTTACGGTTTTCAACGCAAAAAACATACAATAGATACTACAGTGTAGTTAAGGTAGAAAATTTAATATTTAAAATTTTTCAAATCCTTTGAAAATTCGTTGTAATTAACTGACGTCTAATTACTCCTCAATTTCTTCAGGATAAATTTTAAATATGAGTAAATTTGTACTACCATTAACTTTACCGTTTCAAATTAAGTTCCTTATTTTTTGACAGATTATCAAATCTTACAATTGAACCAACTTAAACAAACTACACGTTTACAATGGACTTTATTTTTTAGTGCGATAATCGTCGTTTCACTAATCTATTCGGTTTTTATGTTGTCTATTGGTATGATTGGTTTGTTGTTGACAGCTATTCTTGAACGACCATCGATCACCTCACCTAAAATTTTTAAACTACGAATCCGAAAAGACTTAAGTCAACAGTGGATTCAGTTTTGGAAGTCTCCTGCTTTTTGGATATTGATCTTGTTTTTTTTACTGGCATTATTTGGTGGCATCTACTCCGAAAACTTTGCATATTTTACTAGAAAGCTGCAATTAAAATTACCGTTCTTACTTTTACCCTTTACGTTTTTTCTACTTCCAAAGCTACCACAGCGATCCTTTCTAGGCATTTACTATTTGCTTATTATTGTATTAACGATTACCTGTATCGGCATCGGAATACATTATTTACTCGATTATAAAGCTATCAATGCTTCTCTTTTACAAGGACAAGCAATGCCCACACCAAATAATCATATTCGATTTAGTTTAATGATGGCGATTGGTATTTTATCGGGGGCGTATTTATGGTATAAAAAGTTTATAATTCGCTATAATTGGGAGCGTTATCTAATTGGAGGAATGACGATATACTTACTCTTTTTTATCCATATTTTATCGGTCAGGTCAGGATTATTGGTATTATATGCTTCGAGTATTGTTTTGTTGATGCTTTCTATTTTTCAACATCAAAAATACCTTTTTGGAATCGTTGGTATCGTTTTGATTGGTAGTTTGCCCGTTTTGGCATATCAATTTGTTCCAAGTTTTCAAGCAAAAATTGATTATATGCGCTGGGATTTGAGAATGCAGTTAGAAGGATCGAATGAAACTTATTCAGATGGCGAGCGGATATTATCGTACAAAGTAGCCTGGGAAATCATTCAAGAACATCCTGTTTGGGGTGTTGGAACAGGTGATTTAAAGCAAGAAGTACATCAACGTTTTAAGGAACATTACCCATCAATTAAAGAACCTAAAATGCCGCACAATCAGCTGCTTTCTGTGTGGGCTGCTCATGGTTTTATTGGATTGGTTATTTTTATTATTGCTTTTTTCACACCATTACTTTATCGTAAGAACTATCAAAACCTCTTTTTACTAGCTTTTCATATTATTATATTCATCACTTTTATAATGGAGAATACCCTCGAAACCTCTACTGGTTTGGGTATTTATATATTCTTTTTATTATGGAATTTGAAGTATTTGGAAGGTAAGCAACTGATGTGATTGTGCTTTCTAATACTGACTACTTAACAGCCTAAAGGCTATTATGCTATTCCTAGAAATGTCCATGTAAAGCTACAACAATGTTTCGACCAGCAGCACTAATATTGGAGGAAAACGGACGATAATGCTTATCAAAAATATTTTCTACGGCAAGATTAATGTCTATTTTAGGTGATAGTTTAAACGAAGAATAAAAATTAATCGTTGTCCAAGCATAAGACCCCGCATAGGTTTGGCGACCATTTTCATCAATGATAGAAGGCGTAAATTCAAAATTATCAGATGTTCCTTCTCGATCTATCGTTCCATCCGCTTCTATATCACTCACTGCATAATCTTCTACTTTTTTACGACCGTTATATCGAGCGACTAATTCTAATTTAAGTTTTTTGTTTTGATAACTTAAACTCGTTCGACCATACATTGGAGGGATATGTGCCAGTGGGGTAATCGTATCTTGAACCACACTGTTTGAAAATTGGGTTGTTCCTTTTGTAAAATTAAAAGAAGATTGAAACATCCAATGGTTATCCATTTTCATTTCCAGATTAACAGAAACGCCCCTAATATTCGCTGTTTCAGCATTAACATTGGTCTGAATATTATATAAAACGCCATTGACATCCAATACATCCACATTTAATGTAGAAGAATCTACTCGAACGATGGCATCTCTTAAATTGGAAGAAAAGAAGGTAGAACTCAATTTAACTGACGTCCCTTTTTTGTTGATTTCATTGTAATCTCCAAATTCTTTGGCAATCGTTGCCTCAAAATTAATAGCACGTTCTGGAGCAAGATTGATATTAGGAACAGTTACTTTGTTTCGTTTAGCTCTAATTTTCGCCCAATCATCTATATTCGGTGATCGAAAGGCTTTGGCTGCCATGAGTCGAAGTTGCCATTTAGAATCTGTATTGTAAATCAAGGAAGTCGCCCAGGTCACATCGCTATTGGATGAAACAATTCGGTCATAATATTCCTCTGGCCAGCTAATTCGATCCGAAGTCAAATAACTCGCTTCTAAGTTGACGGAACTATATCGAACCCCAGCATCAAACAAGATATTTGATGTTTTACTGCGCCATTTATAATTTCCGTAAGCACCATAGTTACGCATACTACTGCCACCACTAGGATAACGTGTATCGACATTTAAGAAACTTGCACCTGTGTTGATATTAAAACTACTAGCGATTGAATTGACCTCATTATGAGAAACATCAACTCCATAAGTAAATTGATTTTGGTGATTGGCATCTAAATATTTATCAAAATCTGCGGTTGCTGAATAGACAGCCACGTCTTCCTCATTTGCTACTCGTAAAAGATTGGTGATTTCACGCGTAAAACGGCTTTCGCCAATCCGTTGAAATGACCCAATAATGGTTGCTTTATCAAATAATGGGTTGGATTTTGTTACTTTCAACTTAGTGGAAAAAAAAGTTCTAAACTGTGGGCCATAATACGATTCCGCTAATTTCAAATTGCTATTCGTATTCAAGGTATCCAACAACGCATCATAGCGAGGTACATTTGTGCTAGAA
Organism: Saprospiraceae bacterium; assembly: GCA_020628085.1. Classification (GTDB taxonomy): domain Bacteria; phylum Bacteroidota; class Bacteroidia; order Chitinophagales; family Saprospiraceae; genus JAHDES01. The sequence goes on along the minus strand of JAHDFQ010000054.1, from coordinate 15,658 downwards.
GAAACCTGATAATTAAAAACCAAATCAACATCTTTGACAGGTTGGATTTTCACCTTTTGCATAAAATCAATTTGGCTGTAACCTGTACTCCACCAACGATATAAATCAGATTGACCACCATAAGCTACTTGTACATTCGGATCAGAATTTAATCGAATTTGATCTGCTCCGTCAATCCGTTCTGGATAAAAAAACCGTTTCCCAAAATCGGGATATTCATTAGGTCGATTGTTTCCCGCTCGTAAAGCATCGTAATCTACCATCGTAATGCTAGATAAAAATGCCCATTTTTTCTTTCCATAATTGACATCCAAGTGCATACTTTTTTCCAAATTAGCCGAAGCAAATCGAGTATAAAAATTGGATTGTACTAAAGGAACCAAATCTACGGCTAGTTTTGGGTCTTTTGTCCTAAAATGAACCACACCACCCAGCGCATCACTTCCATAAGTCAATGATCCTGGACCAAAAATGACCTCAACTTGCTCCAACATGGCATTATCAATCGTAATGGAGTTTTGAAGATGCCCACTCCTGTAAATTGCATTATTCATGCGTACCCCATCAACGACTAAAAGGATTTTATTTGCTTCAAAACCTCTGATAACAGGACTTCCACCACCTGCTTGCGTTTTTTGTACAAATACATCTGCATTTAAAACCAAAGCATCTGCTGCTGTTTGTGCATTAGAAAATTTGAGATCGCTTTTCTTGATTCGCTGTACTTGAAACGGAATTTCATGCTCGGGATCATCTCTCCGACCTATGACCACAATGGTATCGACGGATACATCAGGATACAGTTTAATCAAACCATTTTGACGACGAATGGCATAAACAGGAATTTTCACTTCTGTAAATCCGATATAAGATACGACCACTTCATCTCGATAAGCCAGATCAATTAAATCAGCTTTTCCTTCAAAATCAGTACTGGTAGAATAGGAAAAATCTTCTTTGTAAACGTTTGCGCCGATGAGCGGCTCGCCGTCTGTAGCACTAACAACGGTGACTTGAATTGTTTGAGCGGATGATGTATTTGTACTAAAAAAACAAACGATTGCTATCATAAACAATCGAATTATCTTGAACACTTTTAGGTATTCTGTACAATTTAAATCATCATATTTTGCCACTATGACTACTTCAATTTGGGAAGTTTGATGGTGAATGTTGTTCCTTCATTAATTACTGATTTTTTGACAAATATCTTGCCAGAATGATAGTTCTCTATGATTCGCTTAGTTAATGAAAGACCCAATCCCCAGCCCCTTTTTTTAGTCGTAAAGCCTGGTTGAAAAACGGTTTTGAATTTATTGGACGGAATCCCCTTTCCTGTATCGAATATATCTATACAAATATAATTGGATTCTTGGTACACATTTGCTCCGATTTTACCCGTTCCGCCCATCGCATCCAAGGCATTTCGAAGTAAGTTTTCGATCACCCAATCAAATAGTGGTGGATTGATATTAACCATCAAAGGCGTTTGACCAATGTTAGGAAACTCAAAAGCGACTTTTCTGGGCGCACGTCGTTGCATGTAAGCTCGACATTTTTCGAGTTCCTCATACAGATCAATTTTTTCTAACTTTGGAGCAGAACCGATCTTAGAAAAACGATCTGCCACAAGTTCCAATCGACTCACATCGTTCTCCAATTCAGATACGATTTCCAATGTTTCTTCATCGCCTTCTCTTGCCATTTTGAGGTGTTCCAACCAAGCAATAATAGCTGAAATAGGCGTTCCTAGTTGATGTGCCGTTTCTTTTGCCATGCCGACCCAAACCTGATTTTGCTCCGCTTTTCGAGCAGAACTAAATCCTAAATATCCAACTCCAATAAATATTAATAATAAGAATAGTTGGAATAATGGAAAGTAGGTTAGTAGATTGAGTAAAAAAGTATTTTTATAATAAATATAGCGAGCATAACCTTCTCCTTCAATTGGTGGCAGACCAGACGCTTTAATTTTTTTTAATTCTTTTTCTAAGTCTGTATTTTCTGGAAAGTTTTGAGAATTATCATTATCAATAATCCCCGATTCATCTACAAAAATGATAGGAATCCCTTTTGATAACTTTTTAACTTTATTAAGCTCTTTGGTAAAATCAAAATCATTAGATAAATTAGGATCTGACGCTTTTTTTTGAAAAGCAGCTAACTCTTGGGCAAATAATTCCGTTCGATCTCGCTCTCCTTCTGCCAAACGACTGGCGATATAATTGGTATAAAACATAGAAGCAGCTACCACAACTAGACCTGCAATAGCTAAATATAATTTCCAATTCGATTTTTGTTTGTATAAATCCATGTAGTGTTTGAATAATTTCTTCTATCTTTTAAACGCCTAAATTTACAAAATATTCGTTGAGCAACGATAAAATGAAATAGGTTTTGCTTAAACTAAGCCCTTGCGATGATCGTTGTCTATGTATCTAATGGATTTGAACAATGGAAAAATGAAAAATTCTAAAAAAGAACCCAAACCATATGATTTAATCATTATTGGTGCAGGCCCAACGGGTTTAGTTTGTGCGATTGCTGCTGCCAAAGCAGGGCTACGTTATGTTGTGATTGAAAAAGGGGTTTTGGTCAATTCTATTTATAATTTCCCTGTGAATATGACGTTTTTCTCAACTTCGCAGGTCTTGGAAATTGGAGAAACACCTTTTGTTGCACACAGTGATAAACCCACACGCAAAGAAGCCCTGGAGTATTATCGACGTATTGTAGAAAAATGGGATTTAAACATTCAGTATTATGAGAAAGTAGAAAACATGCGCTCGGATGACGAAAACTATGTTATTCAAACATCCAAAAAAGAATACATGACCAAGTCTGTCGTAGTATCAACAGGTTACTACGATATTCCAAGATTATTGAATGTAGAAGGAGAAGATTTACCTAAGGTCAAGCACTACTATGATGACCCGCACCCGTATGTCGGACAAAACATTCTAGTCGTCGGTGCAGCCAATTCTGCATGTGATGTGGCATTAGAAACCTACTACAAGGGTGCAAATGTCACTATGGCGATTCGGGAATCAGAGATTTATCCTAAAGTTAAATACTGGATTCGTCCCAACATCGAAAACCGTATCAAAGAGGGATCGATTAAAGCATATTTCAATACTTCTGTTAAGAAAATAAGTCCTAAATCTGTAATACTCCAAACTCCAGAAGGTGAAAAAACCATTGACAACGATTATGTATTAGCGATGACAGGCTATCGTCCTGATTTTGAATTTATGCAGCACCTCGGCATTGAGTTTAAAGACAATCAATTCAAAATTCCCGTGTTCAACCCTGACACCTTAGAATCCAACCTACCCAATGTTTATGTGGCTGGTGTCATCAACGCAGGCTTACATACCAGTAAATTATTTATTGAAAACACACGACATCATGGCGATATGATAGTGGAAGCTATATTGGAGAAAGGCTTATAAGTCTACACTTTATCATTTTAATTTTATCATGCCAGTAGAGTAAGCAATTAGTTCAAAAAATTAAACTCGAATTAAACATCCATCAATGGCATAAACATAAACTCCGTGTTTTCTCGGTAAATCTGATCATAATCATTGGGATTTATTTTCTTTTTTTATTTCTAGAACTCAACTTTTTTAGTAATTTTTTCATTTCCACGCTTGACAATCACATCTACCGTTGTCCCTGGTTCATACTTACCCAAAACATCCATATAAGCGTAAATATCTTTAATGTCGTATGTTCCTACTTTTAAGACAATATCCCCGTCTTGTAAACCTGCTTTTTGAGCTGGTCGGTCTGCTAGAACGGAAATAATCTTCATACCACCGTCCGCAAAAGCATAGTCGGGCATCACACCCAATGTTACTTTATATTTAGATACTCGACGAGATTCCTTCTTTTCTTCTGTTTCAATAAAATCAATCTTACCTTTTTTATCCATGGCTTCAATTAATTTTAAAGTATAATCGGCTAAAATTAGAATCCCTTCAAAATTCGTGTTTTCAGCAATATCCTTTTGTTCGCTATTTTTAATTTTAGTTGTGATGTGTAAGGCTGGAATATCTTTTAAATAGAAAGAAGTATGGTCTGAATTACCAACACCAGAATCTGTCAAATTCGTTTTAATATCATCTGAACGGATCATCCAAATTGCTTTTTTCCATTCGGATGACGTGCCTGCACCATTCATAGTTATGGTATGTTCAGCGTCTAACAATCCCACATTATCTAAGTTGAGCATGTAATTAATGCTTGTTGGTTCAACAGGTAAATTTTCCAAAAAATGAGCTGAACCTGCTAAACTTTTCTCCGTTCCAGAAAATCCAACGAATAGATAGTTATTGTTAGCATCCTTTTTTAATAATTGTTCTGCCAAATACAACATCGCTGCTATGCCACTTGCATTGTCATTTGCACCATGTTGAATTATATTATTTTGAACACCTAAATGATCGAAATGTGCGCCAATAATGACGGTTGTTGCTGCTCCTTTATGCAAATAACCAATCACATTTGAACCTTTCCCTTCCTTCATTTTTTCAGAATCAGTATCCACCATTTCTTTAAAAGGAAACGATTGTAAATATGTACCTGCATCACCTTTCGGGTGTAAACCCAAATCAGAAAAGCGGTTGCCGATATAAGTAGCCGCTAATGCTTCTCCTGTTGTTCCGACTTCTCGTCCTTGTAAATAATCAGCAGAAAGATAGACTACATCAACGGTCAGTTGATCTGTATTTTGAGCAAAAGTATTTAAACTGAAAAAGGTCGTGAAAAAAAATACAAAGTGAAATGTACGTCTCATGGATTTAATTTATGTTTTTATTTTTCAAAAGTACGGAATTACTGCAATAGTTGATCCGTATCAAATTTTTCATTTACTACTAGAGTCCAACCAGCAGAATTTACTAATGTTTCAATAATATCGATCATTTCATTACCATCTGAACGCACTTGTTCGAGTAATTTATCTTCAATAGCGGCTTTTTGAAGCTCTGCTTTGGCATTTTTAGCTAGTTGTGTGTAGTCTTCTTTTGAAAATTCGTTAAAAAAACTTTCTGATAAATTTTCATATTTGATTTCATGGTCGATAGCCAAAACCTCAGGATCAGGTAAATTACTAATGGTCAAAGTTTTGGTGGGTTGATCGACTTTAAAACTGACAGCTTCCATATTGTAGCCCACTAAAACCGTTCCCCTAACCAAAATGCTCGCTTCTTTTGGGAATGTAAACGTCGTTGGAAATGGAATATATAACGTAACAGGTTTGATGTTTTTCTCGGTATATCGTTCTTCAAATGTGGCTTCTAAAGAGATTAATTTGCATACTTTTTTCACTTTCTCAAGTAACACAAAAGAGTCTGTTTCTACTATTTCTTCTTTGGGGCTAAAAAAAGAGTAGGACATATATCCACCAAGCGCAAAAGCAGCAAGTATTCCTAAAAACAAAAGTATATTTTTCATAAATTAGTATCAAATGTAAAACTGAAAATATATCAGGTTGATGGACAAGTTAGGGATTAAAAATCAAAACATGATCTTCATTTGTTACATTTAAGTATCATAAACATCTACCTATCTAGTTCGTTATGTACAACGATATGAATTGTAGCAATCTTATGAAAATAAATATCACATTTTGAAGAAATTTACCATCAATAAAGAAGAAATTCCGAAAGGAAAAAATACAACCGTTCAGCTCAATGTGGGGCGATTGCCTTCTGGAACACGTATTCATATTCAAGTAAACGTATATCGAGCTGAAAAAGATGGCTCGTGTATGTTGGTGATAGGTGGTATTCATGGCGATGAAATCAATGGTGTAGAAACCGTTAGAAAAGCATGTTCTGAGGGCTATTTTGATGAGTTAGAAACAGGTAGCGTCATTGCCATTCCTCTTTTAAACGTATACGGTTTCATCAATTTTTCTAGGGAAGTTCCCGATGGAAAAGATGTCAATCGAAGTTTCCCTGGTAGTTCTGCTGGCTCGTTGTCTTCAAAAATTGCAAGAACCATCACCAAAGAAATTTTACCTCTTGTAGACTTCGGTGTAGACTTTCATACAGGTGGTGCAAGTCGTTATAATTATCCACAAATACGATATTCAACTGGTGATCAAAATGCAGCAGAACTAGCAAAAGTCTTCAATGCGCCTTATTGTATTGCGAAATCTATGATTTCAAAATCTTTCAGAAAAGTAGCACATGGCATGGGTATTCCAATTATTGTTTTTGAAGGAGGAGAATCCCTTCGTTTAGACGGATTATCTATCCAAAAAGGACTAGAAGGACTACAAAACATACTAGACTTCAAAGGTCTAAAAAAAGGAAATCAGACTACTTATACATCTAAATTTATCAGCAAAACAAGTTGGCTTAGAGCGACGAGTGCGGGTGTATTTAAATGGACAAAATCTTCGGGGCAATGGGTAGAGAAGGATGAGAAAATTGGAATTATCAATGATCCGTATGGTCATTTTGAATATCCGATTATTGCTAAAAAATCAGGGTATATTATTGGCCATAATAACGCTCCTGTAGTCAATCATGGAGATGCGCTTTTTCATATTGGGTACGAATTTTAATTCAGCTGTCCGCAACATTCCAATAACTTTCCGTATATACTAAATAAGCAAATATGAGTGGAAATTTAAGGAGCATATTTAAACCAAAAGAAAATGGCATTGGAGCAAGAATATCAATTCATGGCAGATTTCACCTTACCTGAAGTGATTACGGAGGAGTTTATGAACTTAATTCCGACACAACGGCAACGGGTCAATCAGTTGTTTCGTCAGCGCAAATTGGTTTCCTATGCCCTATCATTAGAAAATGGAAAAATGTGGGCTGTTTTTAAAGGAACTTGCGAGTTCGATGTTTTAGAATTAATTCGTGAATTGCCAATGGCTGGGTTCATGAGTGTACAAATCAATATTCTCACTTTTCATGACATGACGGAACCTGTTTCTCCAACTTTTTCACTCAATTAGAGCGTGCG
>JAHDFQ010000054.1:0-8565 GCA_020628085.1 Saprospiraceae bacterium | reverse complement strand
TTCATGACATGACGGAACCTGTTTCTCCAACTTTTTCACTCAATTAGAGCGTGCGCAAGTGTTCACGTGTTCAAGTGCGCAGTCAATACATGAACACCAGAACACATGCGCACGTGAACACGTCCTTACGACTTCACCACTCGATAACGCCTTACAATCTGCCGTCCTGACTTAATAACTACAATATAACTACCTTTAGGCATATCTTGCAAATCTATACTTTTGGTATAATTCCCTACATCTTGATTGCTATAAATCGTATTCCGAATTTCTCGCATTCGCACACTTAACAAGCGAATAGATACATCTGATTTTCTGTCTAAAGAATATTTAATTTGTAGGCGTCCTGAAGCATCAGGTGATATTTGAGAATACAGTTTCCAATCTTTCAAATCTGCCCCGACCATGGCAGGTGCAAATATTTTAGCGTTTCCGTTTGGTAATACACGTTTTATACGATAAGATAATCCGTTTTCAATTTTTTCAATATCATATAGTTGATCTCTGACTAAATAATCGTTGGGACGTCCCGTAAATGCTTGACTTTTGATACTTTTTATAGTTTTATAAGTTCGTCCATCAAATGAATGTTGAATTTCATAAGTCATATTATCGGGTTCGTTTTCACTACTCCACGATAAACTTACCGTTGAACCATCCAGCGCAGCAGAAAAATCTAAAATCTTCATTTCACCACGAGGAATTATAGTTGCTTTTGGCGCTTCCTTTGATATTGTACCAAATTCACTTTTATCTTTTTTTGTGTCATTATCACAAACTTCTTCTGCATTTTTGGATATATTATCATAAGGAACAGAAGCTATTTTGGCAGTCGGTTTTTTAATTTCAATGACTGCTCCATTACTTGGATTCCATATTTCAAGCCCCTCAGGTGCAGAAAAACGATCACTTGACGTAATTGACTTTACTCTACTAGCATTATCCGTTTTAACGGTTCTAACACTAATTCCTGTTTTATCAACAGTAATCCATTTGAATTGATTAAAACTCCCACTATTTCGAGTCCAAGATTTATTATCATCATTTTCCCGTAAGGGCGCACCCCAACATCCTTCACCTACGTAAACGGTTCCATTTTCATCATCTCTAATAAAACCTTCATCGCTTCCTTTTTCAAAAGAAGGACGTATTGGATAAGTGGTTTTAACAACATGTGCATCTGATTCCACTACCAAGTCCATCCCATATTTATCAAATAAAGTGGCCCAGTTTACATACTGATCATTGCGTTCTGCTTTGCGCTTAGTATGTGGACGAATGGTATAGTGATACTGCGCCATTTTCCAAATGACTTGTCGGTTATTGTTTCTTAATGTTCCTTCCAACCAATTTTTCTGATCTCCACCTGTTGCCATCATGGTATTCAACGTATACACATGAAGTAAATCATTAGCAAATGACATCTTATAATACAAATCATAGTGTTTAACATCAAAAAACTCTCGAAGTGTTTCGTTAGAATACTCGTGGTTGCCTCGCGTCACAACGATTGGAGTCATCCGACCATCAGGTGCAATAGTCGCCTGCCAATCATCAAACCAACCCTTCCATTCAACAGCAACGTCTTTTGAAGTCATATCACCTCCAAACATCACAAAATTTGGTCTTAATTTACTGACAATAATATTGGCTGATTTTCGGGCATCTCGATGATTTCTAGAATCACCTCCTGCAATAATGGACAACTTAGTGTCTTGTGTGTTTGGAATAGTTTTAAAAGAATAGCGTTTGCTCACTCCATCAGAATCTGAAATGACAAAGTAATATGTTTTATCTGGCGTCAATCCTTTCAAGCGAACAAAATGGTTGTTTTGACCTTTATATTTTGAAATCCGATCGGGTGTTTGTTGCTTTGGGTAAGCCTGAGGATTTGTCCCTTGATCGCTCGTTCCATAGTGTAAAACGGGGTTACTACCATTGACTTGATCCCATCCGATCACCATGCTTGTAGATGGATCATCTCGCCACATACATCGCAAACGTTTGACTTTAGCAAAAGCATCATTTACCAAAAAGAGACCTACTATCAAACAGATAAAAGAAATAGTACGAGTATGTTTCGGACGAGTTGGATATATCATTTACTTGTTTTTATACCAAGGTATCATATGATTCGTAAAGAAAAAAATGACTTGGTCGTATCTAAAACCGTATAGATTGCAAAAGAAATGTAATAAATTGATGGTTTGAACAAAAATAACGACTTCTTCAAACATTTTTGTATATCGTTGCGTAACTTTACATTTTTAATTGTCTATTACAAATCAATTCAATATTAAGTACAGTTTATTTAATTGTAAATGTTTTCATCCAATAAAAAGGTGTTGATAATTTTATTATTTTATAAACGTCAATAAAACTGCCAAATTGAACTTGTAGATTACTATTATAAAAACTTTAACAACATGCATAAAGATACTGCTGTTTTTAACTTGATTAATGAAGAATTACATCGCCAGCAAAGTGGTGTAGAATTGATTGCTTCTGAAAACTTTACAAGCCAAGCGGTTATGGACGCTATGGGTTCTTGTTTAACCAATAAATATGCCGAAGGCTATCCTGGTAAACGCTATTATGGTGGTTGTGAAGTCGTCGATCAAGTCGAACAATTGGCAATCGATCGTTTAAAAGAATTATTTGGATTAGAATATGCGAACGTGCAGCCACACTCTGGTGCACAAGCAAATGCAGCTGTATTTTTGGCTTGTCTGAAGCCTGGTGATACAACTTTAGGCTTTGATTTAGCTCATGGTGGACACTTATCGCATGGTTCACCTGTCAATTATTCGGGTAAGGTGTACGATGCTCAATTTTATGGTGTTGAAAAAGAAACGGGTTTGATTGATATGGACAAAGTGGAAGCTAAAGCCATCGCAGTTCAACCTAAATTAATCATTTGTGGTGCATCTGCTTATTCGCGTGATTGGGATTATGCTCGTTTTAGAGCAATTGCAGATAAGGTTGGCGCATTATTACTAGCCGATATTGCCCACCCAGCAGGTTTAATCGCAGCAGGTCTATTAAATGATCCTGTTCCACATTGTCACATCGTAACTTCTACTACTCACAAAACGCTTCGTGGGCCACGTGGTGGTATCATTATGATGGGTAAGAATTTTGATAATCCTTGGGGTCGTACAACCAAAAAAGGAAATCCGATCAAAATGTCATCTATTTTAAATAGTGGTGTTTTTCCTGGTATGCAAGGTGGTCCTCTGGAACACGTCATTGCTGCAAAAGCAGTAGCTTTTCAAGAATGTTTAGATCCATCTTTTAAGGCTTATGGAAAGCAAGTGATGGCAAATGCACAAGCAATGGCAGCCGCTTTTGTGGAAAAAGGCTATGAAGTTATTTCTGGTGGTACAGATAATCACTTGATGTTGATAGATTTACGTTCTAAAAATGTAACTGGAAAAGATATTGAAAAAGCTTTAGTTCGAGCAGATATTACTGTGAACAAAAATATGGTGCCGTTTGATACACAAAGTCCGTTCGTCACTTCTGGTATTCGTATTGGAACGGCTGCCGTCACCACACGTGGCTTCAAGGAAGCTGACTGTGTTAAAGTGGTCGATTGGATTGACCAAATTGTGAATGACTTTGAAAATGAAGAGTTGATTCAAGCTACTCGAAAAGAAATTAATACATATATGGAGCAATTTCCTTTGTATGCAGAGGCTGCTGTTGTGTAGTTTTTACAATACTATTACTAAAAAAAGGGAATTCGGATAGCTTTCGGATTCCCTTTTTTGTTCTATATAATAGAAAACAAGTTCATAGGTACTTTTTCATTGATTGCAGATATTAGCACTGCATTTTGTTTAGACTTATTCTAAATAAGATACACAAACCACCTCTATATAAACTTAAATTGTGTTTATTCGCTTAAACTTATAGCTTTGTATGGTTGCTAATAAAAATTAACAATTGCATTAAAACAACAGACAAAACAACTTTTTATGAATTGGTTCATCCGTTTTTTAACTTCTTCTATAGGACAAAAATTAATCATGAGTTTGACGGGACTCTTTTTGATTTCCTTTTTGGCCGTTCACTTACTAGGTAATCTACAATTGCTGGCTGGCGATGAAGGAGAAGCCTTTAATAAGTACGCTTATTTTATGACAAACAATCCGTTAATTAAAATAACCTCTTACGGTTTGTATGCCTTCATTTTGCTACACACCATTCAAGGTATCATTCTTTGGAAAACAAACAGAGATGCTAGAGGTGGATCGGACTATGCGGTCGGAACAGCAACTGCTAGTTTTTCTTCTCGACATATGGCTGCTTTGGGAACAATTATCTTAGTATTCTTGATTATTCATATGGGGCAATTTTGGTTTAAAATGAAAATGGGATGGGTTTCTATGATTGAATACGCAGATTACGATCATCCCGTCAAAAACTTATATGAACCCGTAGAAGCAGCTTTTACAAATCCGATATTCGTAGTATTTTATGTGGCATCTATGGTTGTTATCGGCTTACATTTGAGTCATGGATTTCAATCTGCCTTTCAAACATTGGGGCTCAACCACAAGAAATACACGCCGTTAATCAAAACAGTAGGAATAGCTTACTCTATTTTAGTACCACTAGGTTTTGCTATTATTCCGATCTGGATGTTCTTGAAAGATACTATGAATCTATAGTTTACTTTACTAATAAGAACATATTTTTAAATTAGTACATAATAAAATATATATTATGAAACTCGAATCAAAAGAACCTAAAGGTGAATTGGCTGAAAAGTGGACAAATTATCGTTCTACTCTAGACCTAGTTGCACCTAATAATAAGCGTCGAATTGAAGTGATCGTAGTCGGAACAGGACTTGCGGGTGCTTCAGCGGCAGCTACACTCGGAGAGTTGGGCTATAATGTAAAATGTTTCACTTTCCACGATAGCCCACGTCGGGCACACAGTATTGCTGCTCAAGGCGGTATCAATGCTGCAAAAAATTACCAAAATGACGGTGATAGTGTTTACCGTTTATTTTATGATACGATCAAAGGAGGCGATTACCGTTCTCGCGAATCGAATGTACACCGTTTGGCGGAAGCTAGTCGAAACATCATTGACCAAGCCGTTGCACAAGGTGTTCCCTTTGCACGAGAATACGGTGGTTTATTGGCCAATCGTTCGTTTGGTGGTGTACAAGTATCTCGAACATTCTATGCCCGTGGACAAACGGGACAGCAGTTACTGTTGGGAGCATATCAGTCGCTTTCTCGTCAGATTTCTTTAGGAAATGTCACGATGTATAACCGACATGAAATGTTGGATTTGGTGAAAATTGATGGAAAAGCAAGAGGTATTATCGCTCGTAATTTATTGACAGGTGAGCTTGAACGCCATGCTGCACACTGTGTTGTGCTAGGTACAGGTGGATACGGAAATGTTTTCTATTTGTCTACCAATGCCATGGGTTCGAATGTAACAGCAGCTTGGAGAGCCGTACACCGAGGTGCATTAATGGCAAATCCTTGTTACACACAAATTCACCCTACTTGTATTCCTCAATCTGGAGACTATCAGTCTAAATTGACCTTAATGTCTGAAAGTTTGAGAAATGACGGTCGTGTTTGGGTACCTAAAAATTTAGAAGATGCCAAAGCAATTCGGGAAGGTCGAAAAACAGCTTTGGATATTCCAGAACAAGATCGGGACTATTATTTAGAGCGTCGCTACCCTGCTTTTGGTAACTTAGTGCCTCGTGATGTAGCTTCTCGAGCAGCAAAAATCGAATGTGATAAAGGACATGGTGTTGTCAAAACAGGAAAGGCTGTTTATCTGGATTTCGCAGCAGCTTTTGAGCGTTACGGTGAATCAGAGGCTTTAAGTAAGGGTCTGAAAAATGCGAGCAAGGAAAAAATCATTGAATTAGGTCGTGGTGTTATCAAAGCTAAGTATGGTAACCTTTTCCAAATGTATGAAAAAATTACAGGAGAAGACCCGTATATCATGCCTATGAAAATTTATCCAGCAGTTCACTACACAATGGGTGGTCTTTGGGTAGATTATAATTTAGAAACGAATGTTCCTGGGTTATTTGCATTAGGAGAAGCGAATTTCTCTGACCATGGTGCGAATCGTTTGGGTGCTTCAGCATTAATGCAAGGTCTGGCAGATGGCTATTTCGTTATTCCATATACTATTGGGCAGTTTTTATCGAATGAAATTCGCACCCCTAAAATTGATCCAAATGATCCTGCTTTCGCAGAAGCGGAAAAGGCAGTGGACGAACGTTTATCAAAAATGGTCAACATTAAAGGAAATCAATCTGTTGAATCATTCCACCGTCGTTTAGGAAAAATCATGTGGGAATATTGTGGTATGGCTCGTAATGCGGAAGGACTGAAAAAAGCTCGTAAAATGATCCGTGAATTGCGTGACGAGTTCTGGTCTGATGTGTTTATTCCTGGTTCTACCGACGAATTTAACCCAGAGTTAGAAAAAGCAGCACGGGTGGCTGACTTCCTAGAACTTGGAGAAGTTTTCGCAGTAGATGCCTTGCAACGAGAAGAATCTTGTGGTGGTCATTTTAGAGAAGAATACCAAACTCCTGAAGGAGAAGCTCTTCGTAGAGATGATGAATTTGCATACGTTTCTGCTTGGGAATGGAAAGGTTTCAATGAAGACCCTGTTCTACACAAGGAGGAATTAGAGTTTGAAAATGTAGAATTAAAAACTCGATCTTATAAATAATCTAACGTGCTCATGTGTTCGTGTGCTCATGTGTTCAAGTTTGACTTACTAGGTATTTATCCGAACTTGAACACATGAACACGTCAGCACAAGCGCACGTCAAAATAATAAAATTATGAAACTCACATTAAAAGTTTGGAGACAAAAAAGCGGAGATCATAAAGGATACTTCGAGACACACAACGTGGTTGCGGAAGAGCATATGTCTTTTCTGGAAATGATGGATGTCTTGAATCAGCAAATGATTGAGGAAAAGAAAACACCTGTTGCATTTGAGCACGATTGCCGGGAGGGTATTTGTGGTTCTTGTAATATGGTGATAGATGGGCGACCACACGGGCCACAGACAGGTACAACGACTTGTCAGTTACACATGCGTACGTTCAAAGATGGTGATGTTATTGTGATAGAGCCTTGGCGTTCAGCGGCGTTTCCAGTGATAAAAGATTTGGTGGTAGACCGTTCATCTTTCGATCGTATTATTCAAGCAGGTGGTTATATTTCTGTGAATACAGGTCAAGCGCAAGATGCGAACGCTATTCCGATTGAAAAAGATGTAGCTTTAGATGCTTTCGATGCAGCAACTTGTATTGGTTGTGGTGCTTGTGTAGCAGCTTGTCCAAATAGTTCGGCTATGTTGTTTACATCAGCTAAAGTAGCGCACTTAAACTCTTTACCACAAGGAGAATTAGAAGCGAGCAGACGTGTTCAGGCGATGGTACATCAAATGGATGCAGAAGGATTTGGTAAATGCTCTAACACAGGTGCATGTGAAGCCGAGTGTCCAAAGGAAATTTCTATTGATAACATCGCTTTGATGAATAGACAATACATTGCCTCTATGGTTGGTTCTGATACCGCTGTATAGGGCAATTACCGCTTTAAGATTTAGCTTAGAAATAAGTAAACCGCATTGATCTGGTTGGTCAATGCGGTTTTTTTATGGCACATGTATTTCTAGTCAAGTTAAAAAATCTTGGAAAACTACAAGACAGATGTAGATAACCTTTTTCATAAGGCTCTATTTTTTTATTGGTGTATATTGTCAGAACATGATTTTTGGGATTTTAGAATGTTCAGGATTTTTTAAATTCTCGATTATATACTCTTTTGAATTCTAAAGCCAATGCTCGTTGATAAATAACCTCTTGAAATCTATTACCAAGTGTATTGTGCTGACAATTAAAAGAAGTAGTTCAAGTCAAAGTAACCTTCGGTTACTCTGATAGTATCTTGGCAATCATTAATCGCAGAAAACTGGAATTCCCCTTTAATAAAGTAGTTAATAGAGTCTATCTGATTTACAAAGACGTAGTTATCAAAATTAGGACTCAAATCTCCATAATATTTACACTCGTTTATATTATCATTATTCTGAATATAAAAATTACTCTCATTTTCAGTAATACTATTTTCACCCAAACTTATATTTTGTGAGTGGAATACAATAGCTCCTTTGAAATTTGAATTCAAAGTACTGTTACCTGCAATCAAGCGTAAGTCTCCATCATCACTATAATAATTTAGCTCTACAGGCGAAATAACGTCAAATCCCTCCCCAGCAGGCGTCCAGTTTTCACCATTGATCTTACAGCGAAGAATATCGTGATTGTTAGAAGTCGAAGTAGTGGCAATATCATCCTCTTTATCGCAAGCGGTGGCGAGGAAGAGTGTAGCAGTAAAGAGTAGGAAGATTAGATTTTTCATAAGGCTCTATTTTTTTTACAGGTTATAGAATCTATGTGTCGATGCTCTCTGCAAGTTACAGGCATTCAAAGTGTGTTTTGAAGTAAATATCGCAAAAGACATATTTTTTTTAATTAAATATTAAGA
>JAHDFQ010000053.1 GCA_020628085.1 Saprospiraceae bacterium | reverse complement strand
TATTAGTCTTTTTTATTTAATGATTAGTGAACAAAAACTGCCATTTTGACTTGTTTATAGGCAATGGAACTATTTTTGAACATAGCTTCATATCTTATTGTTAACGAAAGGATATAAATACCCTTTCACCAAAATATACAGCCAATGTATCACAAAGATGAATTTAAGAAGTATGCTACCAAACACTTAGGTATGAATAGCATGCATTTAGAAAAATATGCCGAAAAAACTCATACATTTGCACCTAATATTCAGGGTTTTACACCTAATGTAATTGAAGAGCGTAGTATGAATATTGTTGGGCTAGATGTATTTTCTCGTTTAATGATGGATCGTATTATTTTTATGGGTGTACCCGTAAATGATTATGTTGCTAATGTGATCCAAGCACAAATGCTTTTCCTAGAATCTACTGATCCAAAGCGTGATATTCAAATGTTTATCAATAGTCCAGGAGGTTCTGTTTTAGCTGGTTTAGGAATTTATGACACGATGCAATATGTAACGCCTGATGTAGCGACGATCTGTACAGGTCTTGCCGCTTCAATGGGTTCTGTTTTACTGTCTGCGGGTACTGCGGGTAAGCGTAGTATGCTGCCACATAGTCGGGTAATGATTCACCAGCCTTTAGGTGGAATGCAAGGTCAGGTAACGGATATGGAAATTTCATATAAGTTGATTAAGAAACTACAAAAAGAATTATATGATATTTATGTAGTGCATACAGGTCAACCGTATGATAAAATTGCAGCGGATTGTGAACGTGACAACTGGATGATTGCTCCAGAAGCTAAAGAATATGGTTTGGTGGATGAAGTATTGACCAGAGATAACGGCAAAAAAGATGATGCATAATCTAATAAATGACATTTAATTAACAGCTTTCCTGAATGGAACTGTGTTTTTGTCAAAGAATTTTACGAAATTGCGAGCTCGTTAAAACGTTTAACGGGCTCGTCCGTTTTAGCCTGAGAAGCAAATTCAAATGGCTTCTTACGGAATTAAAAAAGTGATTTCGTAAATCACACATTAAACGTATAATATCTTATTCGTATTCATTCAAAATATACACGAAATGAATCAAGTCGATATTATAACTACCTATTTATAAATATGCGAAAAAATCAGAAAGGATTCCGTTGCTCGTTCTGCGGAAGAGATAAGGCAGAGGCATTGATACTCATTGCAGGTATTGATGGACATATTTGCGAGGTTTGTGTAGAACAGGCTCAAGAAATTATAGAGGAAGAGTTATATGCCAATGACTCACAAAAAGTGGAATCAGGCAATACTGCCCTTTCAGATCATCTGACTCCAAAAGATATTAAAACGCATTTAGATCAATATATCATCGGACAAGATGAAGCGAAGCGTTTCTTATCGGTTGCGGTTTACAATCATTTCAAGCGGTTAAAGCAAAAAAAGAACGATGATGTCGAAATAGAGAAGTCTAATGTACTTTTTGTTGGTAAAACAGGTACCGGAAAGACGCTTTTAGCCAAAACCATTGCTAACTTTTTGAATGTTCCATTTTCTATTGTAGATGCTACCGTATTTACAGAAGCTGGATACGTAGGAGAGGATGTCGAAAGCATTTTAAGCCGATTATTACAAGTATGCGACTACGATGTCGAGGCTGCTGAGCGTGGAATTGTTTATATTGACGAGATTGATAAGGTAGCTCGTAAAGGTGATAATCCTTCTATCACACGTGACGTATCTGGTGAAGGTGTGCAACAAGCCATGCTTAAAATGTTGGAAGGAACGGTTGTAAATGTTCCACCACAAGGTGGACGTAAGCATCCAGAACAAAAGTTAGTTAAAATCAACACTAAAAATATCCTTTTTATTTGTGGAGGTGCTTTTGTAGGTATCGAAAAACGAATTGCCAAACGTTTAAACACACAAGTTATTGGTTTCAATAGTACAGAAAAAGAGCGGGTAGATCGTGAAAACTTATTGCAATATGTCACCCATCAAGATTTACGCTCCTTTGGTTTAATTCCTGAATTAATCGGTCGTCTGCCCGTATTGACCTATTTAGAACCCTTGGATTTGAATACGCTGAAAAAGATTTTAGTTGAACCTAAAAACTCATTAGTCAAACAATACAAACGGTTATTTGAATTAGAAGGAATTGAATTAAATTTTGATGATGAAGCAGTTACTTATATTGCTGAAAAAGCATTAGAATATGAACTTGGTGCACGTGGTTTACGCTCTATTTGCGAAGCCATTATGACCGATGCCATGTTTGAAATGCCCTCTCAAAAAGATGTCAAAGAATTTACAGTTACACACGACTATGCACATGAAAAATTAAGTGGCTCTAAGTTGAGTAAACTCAAAGTTGCTTAGAAAGCATACATAAGACTAACAAAAAAACAGCCTACTAGAATCATCATTCTAGTAGGCTGTTTTTTTTCTATTCTGTAAACAAATAAACTCATTTCAAAGCCAATGAAAATAATATATTGGAAGAAAATTGGTCTCATCTTCTTTGTATTTCTATGTTACTACCTTTCCCTACCTGCACAATTGAATCCAAAAGATAGTATACAGTGGCTCATAGATTCAACTGAACATAAGTCGTATGAATTTCAATATAACAGTAGCAGAAGAGCACTCCTTCTCGCCGAGCAAATCAATTTGGTGGAATTTCAAGCAAAAGCATTGATAAAAATAGCCACCTCTCAATCTTTTATTGGTGAACATGTACACTCCTTAGAAAACTTTACAAAGGCTAAAGACCTCATAGATTTGCATCGTTTAGATGATCTAAAGAAATCATTTTATTTGAAAAAATCAGGTGTTTTAGTACGTACAAAAAATTACGAGGCAGCAATTGCTCATAATGAAAAAGCAGTACAATGGTTTTCAGCTGTTCGAGATACCGTCAACTTAGGTTTGTCCTATGGCAATATCGGCGCAGTTTACTATTTACAAAGAGACTTTGATACAGCTCTCAATTATTATGAAAAGGCTTTAGCTATTTTAGAAACGACGTCAAAAAAGGATGATAATATGATTTTGGCTAATCTTGCTGGTTTATATTTGACAAATGAACAACCACGCAAAGCCATTCCAATGTTGGAACGATTCTTAGAGCAATCGAAAAAAGAGAATAGCAATATCCATATGGTTTCAACAATGACTAATCTTGGCCTAGCCTACGGGTTGATAGAAAACTATCAAAAATCTTTTAAATATTATAACTCAGCATTAGAACTAGCAAAAAAGGAAAAATTAGTAGATGCACAATATGAAGCACTTCGAATGATGTCCTACACTTATGAGATAAAAGGAGATTATCAAGAAGCATTTGAAGCATATCGGAATTACAAAGAAATTCAAGAGGAAGTCGTCGGTAAGAAAACACAAAAAGAGATTGCAGAATTAAACCTTAAGTATGAAACTATTCAAAACGAAAAGGAACTGGCGATAAACAAAGAAAAAGTAATACAGTTAGAACAAGAAGCTAAAATTAGAAATCAACAATATCTACTATTTACGGCTCTTTTTTTAGCATTTGGAGCTGTAGGAATATCCTTTTTTCTAAAAAGAAGGGCAGATTTTGAAAAAGACAAACAACTATATGCAGCCGAACAAGAATTGATGAATAGCGAACTAAAAAACAAAGCCCTAGCCGAGAAACGCCTACAAGAACAACTAGAATATAAAAATAAAGATTTGACGAATTTAACATTAGACATTACTCGTAAAAATGAATTCTCGAATCAATTATTATCTCAAATCAATGAATTAGAAAAATTAGTGTCTAAAAATGCCCAATCAAAAATTAATGCAATCAAGTTTTTTATTACAGACAATCTCCGTATCAATAAAGAATTAGCCGTTTTCCAAAAAAATATTGATGAAATTAATCAAGATTTTTATAATCGTTTATTAGTCCGCTTTCCCGGTTTAACTTCTAAAGAAACCGAACTATGTGGGTTAATAAAATTGGGTCGGACAAATAAAGAAATAGCTGCACTAAAAAACATTTCCTTAAACTCTGCAAAGATGAATCGATACCGTTTAAGAAAAAAACTGAATTTAGAGACTGAAATAGATATTGTTAATTTCCTTCGTGAGATATAATTAGAAATAAATATTAAGAAGTTCTAACCCAAAACAAAGAAAATACAACATAACTAGGGCTACACCACACCTCAAATAGGGCTACATCACCCCAAAATCTTCATTTTTGAAAGAAAACACTCTATTTTTGAAAAGTCAATTAGGTTGACCTATTGAACTAAACAGGCGATTCTCTTTAACCCAAATCAAACTACTTTTATGCTACAATCCAAAAAAATACATAACTGTATTCTCTTTATTATACTATTCTTTGGTATTCAAATTGTACATGCCCAGATCAATACACCTGCAGGTGCTACGATTCCCTTCGGAACAAATACTACTTATCCTGGCTCACATATTATCCCAACCAACTTACCTACAGGTGGAGTATATGGAACAGCGCAAGATGCAGCAGATGCTTACAATCAATGGAAAATAGATTATGTAGAAAGTTGTGGTGGTTCGCCTGAACGTTTTCGAGTAAAGTTTGACAATCCTAGTGAAACGGTTTCTGAAGGAATCGCTTATGGCATGTTGCTAGCAGCCTATGCCGCTGACAAAGCACTTTTTGATGGACTTTGGCAGTATTATCAAGATAATATGAATGGCAATGGTGTTATGAATTGGAAAATCGGAGGTTGTAGCGGTACTATTGGTTCTGGTGGTGCAACAGATGCAGAACTGGACGCAGCAAACGCCTTATTAGTAGCCAATATTCAATGGCCAAATTCTAGCACACCGCATGATTACGCTGCGGATGCAACAACCCTGATTACCTCAATCAAAGATTACGAAATTCAACCTGCCAATCAAAACGGCCCATATCAAACCAATAATGGCGACCAATGGGGTTTTGGAAATAATTGTAGAAATCCGAGCTATCAATCACCCGCTTATTACAAAGCGTACGGTGATTTCGTACCAAGTCAATCCACACTCTGGGACAATGCCGTCACAGCTAGTTATGACCTTATAAACGCTAATGTTCATCCAACAACAGGTTTAGTTTCTAATTGGTCAGATCATACAGGGACACCTAATACTTGTAATGGTCCAAACGAATACGGCTGGGATGCTTGTCGAAGTGCATGGCGCATGGGAACAGATGTATCTTGGTATGCTGATCCGAATGCTAAAACGATTTGTAATAATATGGCTGCTTGGATTCAAAATACGGGTGTTGCCAACTTAAAAGGTCCAATTCCCCAAAATGGAATTGGAGGAAGCTACCATTCACCAACGTTTATCAGTACATGGGCAGTAGGCGTGATGGGAAGTAACAGTACTTACCAATCTACTTTAAATGCTATTTATGATGAAACCGTTGCCGTGACAGATAATTTACCTTATTATTTTGGAAATACCCTTCGGGCAATATGTTTATTCAATCTAACTGGAAACTTTTGGCCTCCTAGTAATACAATGCCTGCACCTCAACCACCTGTTGTGCAATTTACAAATCCAACAGATGGTGAAACGTTTCTAATAAATACACCAATAACCATTGGTGCAGACATAACAGATAGTGATGGCACTATCGCAAGCGTACAAATGGATGTGGATGGCACACCTATTTCTAATACAAATACTACTGGTGACAGTTGGGAAGGTACTTGGACACCAACGATCGTTGGTACATACACTATTACAATTACAGCAACAGACGATACAGGTTTGATAGCTACAGAAACCATTACCATAATTATCAGTGATGGTTCATTACCGCCTAATGTAGTTATTATGAACCCTACCAATGGGGCTACTGTCACCTTGAATAATGTAGTCAATATTTTGGCGACAGCCACAGACAATGACGGAACAATTGTTTCGGTACAAATGGATATTGATGGTACACCCATCACGATGACCAATACTTCTGGTGACAATTGGGAAGCCAACTGGACACCAACAGTTGTCGGAACATATACAATAACAGTCTTAGTCACAGATGATAGTGGTTTGACAGCTACTACGAGCATTTTGGTGACAGTAATTGATAGTTCTACAAATCTACCTCCAAGTACACATAATTATAGTGAGGTTCTATGTAAATCTTTTCTTTTTTATGAAGCCCAACAAGCAGGAATTTTATCACCTAATAATCGAATAACATGGCGTGGGGAATCAGCTATGTTAGACGGAAATGATGTAGGAGAGGACTTAACTGGCGGTTGGTTTGATGCAGGAGATCATGTTAAATTTGGGTTTCCAATGGCATATTCTGCAACGATGCTGGCATGGAGTGGCGTTCAAGATCAAGCCGCCTATCAAACCACAGCACAATGGGATGCTTTGAAAGAAAGTTTACGATTTGTAAATGACTATTTTATTAAATGTCACATTCGAGATGCAAATGGAAATACTGATCGTTTTTATGGTCAAGTAGGAAATGGAAGTGCAGATCATGCCTGGTGGGGACCAGCAGAAGTTATGCAAATGGCACGCCCTTCCTATTATGTAGATGCAAACAATCCAGGAACAGATTTAACAGGTGAGACGGCGGCGGCTATGGCAGCAGCTAGTATGATTTTTGCTAATGACGACCCAGCATACAGTGCTATTTTACTAGATCACGCTATTGCTTTATACAATTTTGCAGATAATTATCGTGGTAAATATTCTGACGCCATTACAGATGCAACAGCTTTTTACAATTCATGGTCAGGTTATCAAGATGAATTGGTTTGGGGAGCAATCTGGCTATATCGGGCGACAGGTGATCCAGCCTACTTAACAAAAGCTCAAACGGAATATAGCTTTTTAAATCAGCAAACAGGACAAAATGTACCTTCTTATACTTGGACAATTGCATGGGACGATAAAGCTTATGGTTGTTATGCGCTTATGGCACAATTGACTGGACAAAACCAGTATATGCAAGATACGGAGCGTTGGCTGGATTTTTGGACAACAGGATATAATGGTAACCAAGTAGCTTATTCTCCTGGAGGTCAAGCACATTTAAGTACTTGGGGATCTTTGCGTTATGCCTCAAACACCGCTTTTGTAGCGATGATATACAGTGATATTATTGCGACAAGTAATCCTACAAAAAGTGAATTGTATCGTAATTTTGGAATCACTCAAATTAACTATGCTTTGGGTGACAACCCTAATAATCGCTCTTATGTCATTGGTTATGGTAATAATCCGCCTATCAACCCACATCATCGTACTGCACATGGTTCATGGGCAAATAGCATTGGTGTTCCTATTGATAATCGACATATTCTATACGGTGCTTTAGTCGGTGGTCCAGGTGCGCCTGATGACCAATATGTAGATGATCGAGGTGATTATATCGCCAATGAAGTAGCTTGTGATTATAATGCAGGATTTACAGGTGCAATAGCTCGATTGATTAACTTATATGGTGGTGCACCTGAAAATATGTGTTTTAATATCGAGGTTTATGATAGTTGTGATGAATATTATAATGAAGCCAAAATCAATGCTTCAGGGAGTACATTTACTGAAGTAGCAGTTTGGGCAACCAATCATTCTGCTTGGCCAGCTACCGAAACAGAAGATGTTTGCTACCGCTATTATATAGATATTAGTGAAGGAATCGCAGCAGGTTTTACAGCAACAGATTATATCATTAGTTTGAATGTTGCTCCTGCTGGTGCAACCGCCTCTGGCTTGCAGTTATTGTCAGGAACAGAATATTATGTAGAGGTTTGCTTCCCAGGAACAAATATCTATCCAGGTGGACAAAGTGAAAGCCACAAAGAAGCACAACTGCGTATTGCGCTGCCAAATAATAGCCCAGCCGCTGCATGGGATCCAACCAATGATTGGTCCTATTACACTACAGCAGGTTCGCCAATGGGCAGTAGCTTAGAAATAAATACAAGAATCCCCTTTTTCAATAATGGACAATTGTTGTGTGGCGAATTACCTGATGGAACTGTTCCAAATAATAATCCAGAAGCAAATATAACAGCTACACCAACATCTGGCAACGACCCCTTATTGGTCAACTTTGACGCTTCTGCTTCAACAGATTTGGATGGCGATATGCTCACATATACATGGGATTTTGGAGATGGAACAACGGGAACAGGTGTAACTGCTAGCCATACTTATACTACTCCTGGCATTTATATCGTAACGCTCACCGTGGACGATGGCAATGGTGGCACAGATACCGAAACCGTTACAATCACAGTGATTGATCCGACTCCACAACCACCAACGGCATTTTTCGTTTCAACAAGCATCACTGGAAGTTATCCATTGCTAGTAGATTTTGATGGTTCAGGGTCTGCTGACCCAAATGGTGATGCGTTGACTTATGCTTGGGATTTCGGAAACGGCACAACAGGAACAGGTGTCAATTCTTCGCAAACGTTCACGACACCTGGAACATACACCGTAGAATTGACCGTTTCAGATGGAATGTTTACAGATACTTATACAGTTGATATTACGGTTGTGAATGATGCTCCAGTTGCAGATTTCACAGCGACACCTCAAAATGGACAACCACCACTTTTGGTCAATGTAGATGCCTCTGCAACAAGTGATATCAATGGTGGTGCATTAACCTATACTTGGAATTTTGGTGACGGGACAACAGCGACAGGTATCACAAACAACCATACCTATAATGTAGAAGGAACTTTTACGGTGACCTTAACCGTAACAGACGAATATGGCGCAACAGACACCACAACTACTACGATAACTGTCAGTTTGAGTACTTGTAGTTTGATTATACATTATCGAACCAATGACACCAACCCATCTGACAATCAAGTTCGACCAGAATTTTTTGTTGAAAATATAGGAACTGATCCTGTTGATTTGAGTGATGTGACATTCCGTTATTGGTTTACCAAAGAAGGTACAGCTACACAGCAAGCACACATCGACTATGCCGCTGTTGGTGCTGCCAATATTACAACAAATTTCGTGACTATGCCTGTAACAACAGCCGACGCAGATACCTATCTAGAAATAGGTTTCACTGCTGGTGCAGGGACACTTGCACCAGGTACTAATACAGGTAATATCCAAACTCGTTTTCATAAAACCGATTGGTCTAATTACGATGAAACCAATGATTATTCGTTCAATATGGCGCACAGTACATTCACACCATGGGATCATGTTACTGCATATTGTAATGGTATTTTATCTTATGGAATAGAACCCATTAGCACCTCAAATAATTGTCCCGACTACATGGATGTTCACGATACAGGAATTGTGGACGATACGTATCATGCAGCGATACAAGTAACCTCACAAGGAGTTGTTCCAAATGCTGGAAATGTAGCTTTTAAAGCAGGAACGTGTATTGAAATGCAAGCAGGCTTTGAAGTAATTCTAGGAGCCGTATTTGAGGCAACAATAGAGACTTGTCAATAGTAATTCTAATCAGATAGACAGTAGATATTAGTGAACAGCCTATTCGAATCATCTATCGAATAGGCTGTTTTATTTCAAATATTCAATGAAATAATCGCTTTCTCTGCTTTATTTGTAACTTGCAATTACACTATCCGAATAAATTTAATATTTCTATAGTTTTTTTATTTAGAATCATATTTCACCGTTCTATTATTTACCAATTATTAATTTGGTCATTTTCCATTATTCTTAAATAACAAAACGTATCAAATTTCTTTCTGATACAAATGAATACGATGCCCAACAACATCATTTGCGAAAATTCTAGTTTTGTGTTAAATTTACACTAAGCAAATGTAAGATTGTGTTTTAGTGAAAATTCAGATAATTACTAAAATATTCTATTGGTTTTACAAAATTAAACTGTGTGAATATATTAAATCTCAAAATTGTTCAACAGTGATTAATATAAGGTAAACTTATTGCTTTCAATGTAAATCACTATACGATATTTACCTACATTCTTAAAATCATTATCATTCAATATATCAACTGATAAGTATTGAACAAATATTCTATTGCATAAAATCAAACCACACACATGAACCAAAACCTGTACCTATGAAAAAAATAGAAGCCATTATTCGATTAACACAATTTGACAAAGTGCGAGATGCACTGGCAGATATTGGAGTTAATTTTTTCACGCTGATTGACGTAAAGGGCTATGGTCTTCAAAAAGGACAGAAAATGGTGTATCGAGGAAGTGTTTATGGTTCTGAATATATTGCTCGCTTGCAAATAGACATTCTTACAACCGATCACAAAGTGGCTGAAATTGTCAAAACAATCACACAATCTGCTCGAACGGGTGAAATTGGAGATGGTAAAATAACCGTGTTAAGTGTCGATAATGTTACCCGAATCCGAACGGGCGAAATCGGGGAATCAGCAATTTAAAAATCTAAAAAAATAAAGTATTTACATATGGATCAGAGTACAACTGTAACAGCACAACAAGCACTTGATGCTGCAAACGAAGCTGCTTTTTTGACTAATAACTTATGGATTTTGGTCGCAACTGCTTTGGTGTTTGTTATGCATTTGGGTTTTGCAGCACTAGAATCTGGTTTTGTTCAAAAGAAGAATACCGTTAATATTCTATTCAAAAACTGTATGATCTTGTCCATAGGTTTACTAACTTATTGTATTTGTGGATTTAATATCATGTACCCTGGTGAAGCGTATGCAGGCGGTTTTTTTGGCTTTTCTGGTTTTGGTCTCAATCCTTCCGAAGCTGATATAACATCTGCTTATGGAAATTATACCTATTGGTCTGACTTCATTTTTCAAGGTATGTTTGCAGCTACCGCAGCAACCATCGTTTCTGGGGCAGTTGCTGAGCGTATTAAATTAGAATCTTTCCTTGTTTTTGCCACTTTGTTAGTGGCTATATGCTACCCAATCACAGGCATGTGGCATTGGGGAGGTGGCTGGTTAGCAGCAATAGGCTTCTATGATTTCGCTGGATCAACCCTCGTACATGCTATGGGTGGTGCAGCCGCTTTAGCTGCCGCTATTGTGCTCGGCCCACGTATCGGAAAGTACACGTTAGAAGGTATCAAACCCATTCCTGGTCATAGTATGCCATTGGCTGCTATTGGAGTATTTTTATTGTGGTTTGGTTGGTTTGGCTTTAATGGAGGTTCAGTCCTCTCAGCAGATGCCGCAGGTGTTTCTTTAGTTTTTGTAACAACTTCTTTGGCCGCTGCTGCTGGTGCAGTCGGAGCTTTTATTACAGGTTATATATTATTCAAATCTCATGATTTATCTATGGTACTCAATGGTATTCTAGGTGGATTGGTTGGTATCACGGCAGGAGCAGATCAAATGGGACCATTATCAGCCATTATCATCGGTTTCGTAGCAGGTATTATTATTCCATTCTCTGTTGTATTTTTTGATAAAATAAAAGTGGATGATCCCGTTGGAGCGACATCTGTACATTTGATTTGTGGAATTTGGGGAACAATTGCCGTTGGATTATTCGGACAGATGGCAGGACTTGGGCAAGTTGGAATACAGCTAGTTGGAATACTTGCTGTTTGCACATTTTCTTTTGTGTTTTCTTTTGGTTTAATGTATGCCTTGAAAGTAACGATGGGTATTCGTGTCAAAGAAAAAGAAGAGATCAAGGGATTAGATCGCTATGAACATGGCGCACAAGCTTATCAAGAAGTAGAATCTATTTCCTATAGCTATCAGGTAAAATAGCTAGTCACTTGAATACCTAATAATTGCGTAATATGTTAGAATCAAAAAAACAAAAAGGATTGTATGTTCCACAACTCGAATCTGATGCTTGTGGAACAGGATTGATCGCTAATTTGAATGGAATCAAGAGTCATCAAATTGTAGAAGATGCTCTAACCATGTTGCAAAATATGGATCATCGAGGAGCTTGTGGTTACGAAGCCAATACAGGTGACGGTGCGGGAATTATGATTCAAACACCACATGATTTCTTTCTTAGGGAATGTTCCAAAATCAATATACAGCTACCCGATTTTGGTGCGTATGGTGTCGGAATGGTATTTCTACCCAACGACAAAAGCCTGCAATCGCAATGTCGAGTTTTATTCAATGACTATATTGATGATATGGGTTTTGAATTGTTGGGTTATCGAAAAGTTCCAACTGATAATTCTGCACTTGGTATTTCTGCCGT
Organism: Saprospiraceae bacterium; assembly: GCA_020628085.1. GTDB lineage: Bacteria > Bacteroidota > Bacteroidia > Chitinophagales > Saprospiraceae > JAHDES01. Next base: position 15,375 of record JAHDFQ010000053.1, on the reverse strand, counting down.
TTCTGTAGAACCCGTCATGGAACAGGTTTTTGTAAAACCGACTCAACCTATGGATGCTAAGGCTCTTGAAAGACGATTGTATGTACTACGCAAATTTGCCACACATAATATTCATCAGACTTATCCACAATCAAAGGAATACTTTTATATCACGACCTTTTCATATAAAACAATAACCTACAAAGGACAATTAACGACTATACAATTACGCAATTATTTCCCAGACCTCCAAGACCCTGTCTTGAGGTCTGGTATTGCAATGGTTCATTCTCGTTTTTCAACGAATACCGTCCCTAAATGGAAACTGGCACAACCCTTCCGCTACATCGCCCACAACGGTGAAATCAATACCATAAAAGGCAATGTCAATTGGTGGAAAGCGAAGGAATGTTTGCTAGAATCCAACTTGTTCACAGAAGACGAAATGGAAAAATTATTTCCAATCTGTGGACAGAATTTATCTGATTCTGGAAATTTCGATAATGTCCTCGAATTTTTAGTATTGAGTGGTCGAACACTTCCTGAAGTACTCATGATAATGATCCCCGAAGCATGGCAACACGATGACAACATGAAGCCATACAAAAAGGCATTTTATGAATATCATAAAAACATCATGGAACCTTGGGATGGCCCAGCATCTATTTGCTTCACCGACGGAATCTTGGTTGGTGCTACGTTAGATCGCAACGGTTTGCGTCCCTCCAGATATTGCCTGACCGAAGATAATACATTGGTGATTGCTTCCGAAGCAGGTGTTATTCCAATAGATCAATCAACAATTGTTAAAAAAGGAAGACTTCAACCAGGCAAAATGCTAATTGCCGACATGGATGAAAAACGGGTCATTGGTGATGAGGAACTCAAACGAATTATTTGTCAACGTGGATCTTACCAAGAATGGCTAGACGAACATAAATTGACGCTCGAACACTTATCTGAACAAGTGGGAGAATCCATTGAAGTAGATCAAAAAACTTTGTTTCTACGCCAGCAATTGATGGGTGTGACACAGGAAGATTTAAAATTTTTACTCAAACCTATCATTCAATTCAAAAAAGACCCGATTGGATCGATGGGTATTGACACACCTTTGGCGGTCTTGTCGCATCATGCACAACACTTGTCCAATTATTTTAAACAACTATTTGCACAGGTCACCAATCCTCCAATTGATCCCATTCGGGAACGTTCGGTCATGTCGTTGTTTTCTAGCTTAGGTAGTAAAAATAATATTTTAAAGGCTAGTCCGGAGCATGCACAGTTTATACATTTAGACACTCCAATCTTAAAAAATAACGAACTCAGTAAACTCCGTTTTATTCATCATCCTAATTTTCGTTCAGGAACAATTGGTTTAGTATTTAAAGCAGATGGACAAAAAGGGCGACTTCGGGCAGCTATAGACCATATTTGTGCTATTGCCGAAGACTTAGTCCGTAATAATACCAACATTTTAGTACTTTCCGACAGAAATTCAGATGCCTTTCATGCACCGATTCCATCACTTTTAGCAACAGGCGCAATTCATCATCACCTTATTAAAGTTGGACTGAGAAATAAAGTATCAATCGTGGTTGAGGCAGGTGATATACGAGAAACACATCATTTTGCGACCCTCATTGGGTTTGGAGCAAATGCTGTGAATCCATATTTGACTTACTCCATGTTAGCAGATTTAATTCATAAAAAACAACTTGGAGATATTGAGTTAACAGAAACTATTGATATTTATAATACGGCTATTGGGAAGGGTTTATTAAAAATTATGTCCAAAATTGGGATTTCAACCCTTCAATCGTATCATGGCGCACAAATATTTGAAGCCTTAGGAATCAACCAAGAAGTGGTCGATGTTTGCTTTAAAGGCGTTGTTTCTCGTATTGAAGGAATCGGTTTTGATGGAATTGCTGCCGAGGCACTAGAACGTCATCAGTTGGCGTTTCCTCAAATTCCTGTTCCGAATCCAAGATTAGAAGTGGGTGGAATTGTTCAGTGGAAACGTAGAGGTGAAGTACACTTATTTAATCCTCAAACGATTCATTTACTCCAACACGCTACCAGAAAAGGAGATTATAAAAGCTATCAAAAATATGCCGAACTTATCAACGATCAAAGTGAAAAAGCACTAACTCTACGAGGTTTATTTGATTTTAGAAAGCGAACATCCATTCCAATTGAAGAAGTTGAGCCTATTGAAAATATCTTTAAACGATTTGCAACAGGCGCAATGTCTTTTGGTTCTATTTCGCATGAAGCACATAGTACTTTAGCTATTGCCATGAATCGAATTGGTGGAAAAAGTAATAGTGGCGAAGGAGGCGAAGACCCAATTCGTTATGAGATCAAAGAAAATGGTGATTCTGAGCGATCTTCTACCAAACAAGTCGCTTCTGGACGATTTGGTGTAACCAGTTATTACTTGTCTAATGCCGAAGAATTACAGATTAAAATGGCACAAGGTGCTAAGCCTGGTGAAGGTGGTCACTTACCCGGTCATAAGGTAGATGACTGGATTGGACGAGTGCGATATTCTACGCCAGGAGTGAGTTTGATTTCACCACCACCACATCACGATATTTATTCGATTGAAGATTTAGCACAATTAATTTTTGATTTAAAAAATGCGAATCGAGCTGCTCGAATTAACGTAAAATTGGTTTCAAAGGCAGGCGTGGGCATTATCGCTTCGGGTGTTGCAAAAGCCCATGCCGATGCTATTTTAATTTCTGGACACGACGGTGGAACAGGGGCATCGCCGCTTTCGTCAATTCGTCATGCTGGCTTACCTTGGGAACTCGGTTTAGCAGAAACGCACCAAACTTTGGTTAAAAATAAGCTTCGTGATCGTGTTCGTTTACAAACCGACGGGCAAATGCGGACGGGTCGTGACCTAGCTATTGCGACTTTGCTGGGTGCAGAAGAGTGGGGTGTAGCGACTGCTGCTTTAGTGGTAGAAGGTTGTATTATGATGCGTAAATGCCATATGAATACTTGTCCTGTGGGAATTGCGACTCAAAACCCTGATCTTCGGAAACGTTTCACCGCAAAGCCAGAACATATTATTAATTTCTTTACTTACTTGGCAGAAGATTTACGAACAATCATGGCAGAACTGGGCTTCCGAACCGTGGACGAAATGGTGGGTAAAGTGGAGTTTTTAAAAGTCAAAAACAATTTACAACATTGGAAATATAAGCAACTGGATTTGAGTCCAATTTTATATAAAGAACCTGCTTCCGCAGAAGTCGGACAGTACAAACAAATTCCTCAAGATCATGGTATCGACCACGTTTTAGATCGTAAATTATTGACGATTGCTCAACCTGCTTTGGAATATGGGAAAGGTGTTTCGACCATTCTACCTATTAAAAATACAGATCGAACGGTTGGTGCAATGCTATCCAATGAGATTTCTAAAAAGTATAAAGATGCTGGTTTACCTGACGAAACCATTCAAATTCGTTTTCAAGGATCGGCTGGTCAGAGTTTTGGAGCATTTGGAGCGAAAGGTATTTTGTTTACACTTGAAGGTGAAGCCAATGACTATTTTGGAAAAGGACTTTCAGGTGGTAAATTAGTTGTCGTCCCTGACCGAACAGCGAAATTTCAAGCACATGAAAATATCATTATTGGAAATGTTGCGTTCTACGGTGCAACCTCTGGCGAGGCCTATATTCGAGGAATGGCAGGTGAGCGATTTGCAGTCCGAAATTCAGGTGTTAAAGCCGTTGTAGAAGGTATTGGAGATCACGGCTGTGAGTATATGACAGGTGGAATCATCACTATTCTAGGAGAATTTGGTAAAAACTTTGCCGCTGGAATGAGTGGTGGAATTGCTTATGTCTGGAATCCTAATCAAAAACTGGAACAAGTCTATAACCCAGAAATGGTAGATCTTGATCCAATGGATAACGCTGATTTTGAGACCGTTCGATTTATGCTACGTCGTCATTTTCATTACACTGGAAGTGCCATTGCGCTCCGCTTTTTAACGGATTGGCATACTGCTAAAAAATCATTTACGAAAGTAATGCCGAGAGATTATAAACGTGTGCTTAAAGAAAGAGCCACTGCTTCTGATGTGCTCGTGTGTTAACGTGCTCATGTGCGCACGTACAAAGTATTTAATTAGCATCTAATTCACATTAATATTCTATAACAACAAATGTAAAACGTTCTCCCAACATGAACACGTTAAATGCAAAACGCTCTTTGAACGTGAACACATGAACACTTACGCATATGAACACAATAAAAAAATATGGCTGATCCAAAAGGTTTTTTAAAATATAATAGAACACTTCCTCATTCTCGTCCTGCGACAGAACGTATAAGAGATTATAAAGAAATTTACGAAGATTTTTCAAGCGAAAAAACAGTAGAGCAAGCTGCTCGCTGTATGGATTGTGGGATTCCATTTTGTCATAATGGTTGTCCGTTAGGCAATATCATTCCAGAATTTAATGATGCCGTGTATAACGAAGATTGGCGAACTGCATTTGAGATTCTATCTAGCACGAATAACTTTCCAGAATTTACGGGACGGATTTGCCCTGCACCATGCGAAACTGCTTGTGTTTTAGGAATTAATCAACCTGCGGTGGCGATAGAGCATATTGAAAAATCTATTATAGAGTATGCTTTTGAAAATGGGTATATACGCCCTCGTCCACCTGCTTTACGAACGGGAAAAAAAGTAGCGATAGTCGGTTCTGGACCAGCAGGTTTGGCTACGGCAGCGCAGTTGAATAAAGCAGGTCATACTGTGACGGTTTTTGAACGAAAAGATCAAATTGGTGGTTTACTCCGCTACGGAATTCCAGATTTTAAATTGGAAAAATGGGTGTTAGAACGTCGTATTGCATTGATGGAAGCAGAAGGTATTCGTTTTAAGTCCAACATCAATATTGGTGTAGATATAGACGCTAATGAATTGAAATCCTCATTTGATGCTGTGGTACTATGTGGTGGTTCAACCATTCCAAGGGATTTACCGATTCAAGGACGAGAACTAGAAGGTGTACATTTTGCAATGGACTTTTTAGAGCAAAGCAACCGACGAGTAGCAGGTCAACAAATTAAAATTGAAGAGCTGCTGTTGGCTACAAAAAAGAATGTGGTAGTTATTGGTGGTGGAGATACGGGTTCTGATTGTGTAGGAACATCCAATCGTCATGGTGCTACTTCTGTTACTCAAATTGAGTTGTTAGCCAAGCCACCATCCAAACGAGATATAACCACTTGGCCACTTTGGCCGGCGATGTTACGAACCTCATCATCCCACGAAGAAGGTTGCGAACGCCAATGGGCAATTTTGACAAAAGAGTTTATAGGTGAAGAAGGAAAATTAACAGGTATCAAATTGGTTGATATTGAATGGCAACTTAATCCTTCGACCAATCATCATGAGTTTGTAGAAATGACGGATACAGAACGGATTATTCCATGCGAATTAGCCTTATTAGCTATTGGCTTTTCTAATCCACAGTACAATGGGATGCTAAAACAACTAGGGGTTGAATTAGATAGACGAGGTAATGTTCAGGATACTAATTATCAGACGAATATTCCGAATGTCTTTGTGGCAGGTGATATGCGTCGAGGGCAGTCTTTGGTCGTTTGGGCGATCTCGGAGGGACGGGAAACGGCACGTGCCGTGGATGAATTTTTGATGGGTCGTTCTGGCTTAGAAACCAAAAATCATATGGTACATCGAGAAGTAGCGTAGAGACAAGTCCAAAATTTATAAAATAGTTACACTTAGCTATTATTATCTCTTTTTCTTTGAAACAAAAATGAAAAGTACAGTTGAATAATACTTTACAAAACGCTCCATTTGTCATAACGAATGGAGCGTTTTGTGAAATTATATGAATGATATAATTATTTTTGTTCAGAATTAATATTTAAATTGGAACCACCTAAACCACCATTACAACCATCGATAAAAGCTTCAAAAATAGCACCTACCTGAACTTCAAAGCCAGGGTCTAGCGAAATACATATTCCTGAATCGTAGTCCACAACAGCACCATTTAAAATAATTTGATTGGATTGAATGGTCCCGTCTGTTTCATAATCGGCTATACCTGCTTCTGCACCTAAAATGGCATAGTTGCCTGGACAAGGCGTACATGCTGGATCGTTAGAAGGTAAAATAGTAATCGTCGTATTTGCTAAAAATCGACAACCATCTGTATTTGTAACCAAAACAAAAACCACATCTCCATCATTAAATGTCGTTCCAGTGTACGTATCAGATGTTCCCGCTTGTAATTCTTCTCCTACATCATACATGCCGTTATTGTTGGCGTCTATAAAGAAAATATATTCAGGTGCTCCCGTAGGTGTAGCCGTAATCGTTACAGGTGCGGCTGCACAGGCAGGGGAATTATTAAATGCAGTAGGCGTAAAAGTAGGATATATATCAACTGTAATGTTACCAGATTGAGTTTGAGTACATCCGTTTGCATCCACAATATCGATCAATTGATACGTAAAAGTACCTTGCATACTTGTTGATTGAGTAAGTGTCGCTGTATTTCCCGCTGTATTGATCGTTTGAATAGCACCACCATTCACAGTATATGAAATTGTATATGGGGCAACTCCACCAGTTCCTAGAAAGATAATATCTTGAGTTGGTTCATTTTGGCATAAGCTACTTGGTCCATTGATCGTTGCAACCAAGGGGACAGCATTCGATGAACAATAGGCACTATATGTAAATACAAAAGGGCCTTCTACATTATTATGAACAAATGTATTATTATTAAAATCAACACTGATATTTTCGTTGGTTAAAGCATCATCACTATTTCCAAAAAATCCATTATCACTAAAATCACAATTATCAGAAGCAGAATCATTTTCATGTGTTTCGATATTCAAAATTAAAGATGATTGTCCACATGAAGTTTGTCCAAGATTAAAAATCATTGGAACATCACCACAGACACTCACATCTATAAAAGTTGCAGGATTACCGGAATCGCCGTTTTCATCTACTCTAAAATAGTGCGCTTCGCCATTGATCTCAACCACCCATTCGTTGTCACTACCAAAACCTTCTGCGAAAGCAGGAAATGAAATATTAGTAATTTCAATAAACACATCATTGTTCGTTGCACTTGAACATGCAACATAAGAAGAAGGCGCAACAGCCGCATTTACATCAATTTTTCCCCATCCAAAATCACCGTCTCGGTTTGGAAAATAATCAGCAGACTGAATCATTCGGTTGAGTACCTGATCTTTAGACCAAGTCGGGTGATTTCCCCAAACCAAAGCGGCCTGTCCTGCTGTAATTGCCGTAGCAGCGGATGATCCACCCACATAATCTTGACTATTATCAGGAATACCGATGGTAATGCCGTTATTACCATTACTTGTTTTTTCCATGCAAACGACAAAATCTACTTCGGCACCGTCATGACAATTGCTACATCGTTCTCTCGGACTACCATCTGTAATACCCGTACAGGCTACTGTTTCGGGCATCCAAGCTGGAAAAATAACAGGATACCAACTTGTAAAACTAGAAGAAGTCCCTGCTGCTGCAAAAATCAATTTTCCTTGACCTTCTGCAAAAATTACGGCATCCGATATTTGTCCATTGGAAATAATATCTCCTAAAGACATACTAATGATGTGAACTCGTGGGTCTGCACCAGCTGCATTCAGTGACGCAGATACACCAATTTTTTCTGCTGCCTCATCCAAAAATACATCATCTGTTCCTCTAAAGGTCATCAGATTAGCTTTATAGGCGACACCTGCTGGTGTATCATCAAAACCTCGTGGTGCAGCTGCTAAACCTGCCATAGCCGTTCCATGTCCACAATCATCTTGCCATCCATCATTATTAAAAAAACCATAATTTTCAATGGTTCTTCCACTAGATTGACCTTCTGTAAATTCACTATTTAATTTATCTTGAGTTGCTGAAGAACCCGAATCAATAACGGCAATCCAGATGCCTTGACCTTGATTACTATTCAGCCAAGCCTGATCAATATTGTGTTCTGCAATGTGCCATGACTGACGAGATTGTGGCGTTATTGAAATATAATCTGCTGGATTTGGATTACCATTATAGTCGGTACAACCTACGCCGTCTCGATACTCTGTTTCTGATTGTTCTTCCATTGAAAAGGTCATTACATCAGCATAACGGACTTGTTCCATTTGACGGATTTCAGTAACAATATCCAAATCAAATACTCGAATGTTGATGTAAGGCAATGCTTGTTCTTCGCCGAAAGGCATGAGGTAAGAGCGATCAAAACGAGGGCCATGTTTTTGCTCAATTCGACTAACGATATAGTCAATTAATGTGGTTCTTGCAGTCGTCCATTCATCAGATTGCGTATCAATTAAGTGCATTTTTTGATGAATATTCTCAAATCCGATCGGTTGATACCCAATAGAAAGTAGAGAATCACTTGCCAAGAGCGCACTCCAAACTTGTTGATCGTTAGCATCTTTCCAATGAAAAACCTCATCTGTTTCTATGATTCGATCTTTTATAGATTGACGAATATCATCCAATGGAATAATCGAATTTTGGTCAGTTTGACCGTATGATACTTTGGATGAAAAAAGAATAATGACTAAGATAGGGAGATATCTAAAAAAGTACATTTTTATGTTGGTTTGATTAACAAAAATTATTTAGAAGCTATTTAAAACATGCTTCTTTCTCTGTTTTGTTAGGCTTTGGTAGGGTTATATGAAGTGGGATTTAACATTAAAATTCGGAAAAAAAGATGGTTTTACATAGAATAGAAGAAAGAAAATAGGGTTGGAATGGAAAAAGGGTATGAAAAATCTTTTGATTACGTCAAAATGGATGGTTCCAAAGAACTTTTGTCTACTTCGAGGCATCAAATTACAAAACAGAAGTCTATTTAGACGGACAAAAGCTAGGAACACCTATTGGTGGTTTCACGCCTTCTATTTATGAAATTACTTACCTAATAAAAAAAGCAAATATTGATGTTCAATGATTAGACACTATAAAACAAAAGAGCCTTGATTTTTTACAATCAAGGCTCTTTTGAGTATATATAAGTTCTGAAGGTGAAGGTACTAGAAATTAGGACAATATAATCCACGTTTTTCTGGTCCACATACTTTATAAATCAATGAGAATTCAAAACCTCCATTGTTATTCGATGCAGGAGATAAACTAGATACATTCAAATCATAACTAAATCCAATCCCAAAATCTTCATACTCGAAACGAGTAGAAAGGATAAAGGCATCAGCATGAATCGAATCTTCTAATTTATGAGCTAAACGCAACCAACCACCGATTTGGAACGCTTGGTAGTAGCGACGACTGTTTCCTAACAAAAATCGGAAACTTGTACCTGCATTGACCTGCATAGAAGGTCCTTGCAAAAATACCACAGCACCAGGCACTAAGCTGACACGTCGAGTCATTTCAAATTCACCACCACCATGTATCGTAAAGCGTGCATACAATGGCTCAAAGTCATTAACACCAAACGACTGATTCGATTGATTTAAGTGATGATAAGCTGCTCCTAAATAGAAATTATTATTTTTATCCAAAACAGAAAACCACAATAAACCAGCTGATAAATCTGCAAAAATGAAGTTATCTCTTGTGAAGTTACCATCTTCAAAAGAAGGGGCATTAGGATCAAAGCCACCCGCGCCATCATGTTGCGAACCATATTGAAGTGCCAAAAAGTCTAAACTTCTTTGAGAAACACCACCTTCGACACCCATAACCAAATAGTGTGTTTTATCTCTATAACCACCCATTCGTTTACTGAATGAAGCGGATAGTTTTCCAGTTACCGTTCCGAAACGAGATTGTCCAGCAACGTCGCCCCAGAATGTTCCACCAATTCCAAAATAATCGTAACGTCCAACAGGAATACGTTGATCGTAAGAAACCGAGTAGGTGTTAAAAGCGTTGGAGCGCAACACACTAGCCCATTGATTTCGATAATTCCCAGTCAATCGAACATTACAGTTCATCACCCCTGTCATAGCGGGATTCAGATTAAGTGGAGACATGTAAAACTGTGAAAAGTGGATGTCCTGCGCCTGAACGCTAAGGCTTCCGATAATTGCAAAAAAAGCAATCAGTAAATGTCTACATTTTTTCATAGAATCTTTCTTTAAGAATGTTTTTTGCTCGAATCTTGAATGGTTAAAAGTCATAAATAAAACACTAGTAAGGAAGTGGTTTAAAAAGACAAATAACTAAAATTCAATACATCAAGCGTTACTTAATTTAGTTGAACGGAGTGGTTTTTCACATTCGGGAAGAACAATAATAGATAAAAAAATTAATTATTTAAAAATTATTAAGTTAAAATTCCTGAGGCATGTAAAAAAATAATTCTAAAATTATTTTAAGATACATACATAAATGTGTCTTTAGTTTAAATCTTATTACAAAAATAGTAAATAAATAATTTACAATTCTAATAACGTCCTTTTTTTTACCTTAGTATCAGTAAAAAAAATTGAACTCTGTCAACTTTACAAAATTTGGTACTGTATGGAATAGGTTGTACAAGATATGTTCTTCAGAAAGGGATCTTTGATAGTATATGCTATGATAGTTCGATGATACTAAAAAAGATTATAAATGTATATAGATTAGAAGTTTTTATACATCAAATCTACATATATATTGATAACATAATTCATGCCATTATGAAAATAGCTAATATTATTTTAACGATTCTATTTATTTTATTTGCTGTAGTACAACTAAATGATCCTGATCCATGGATATGGGTCATATTGTATTTATATGTGGCACTAATGGCAGGTCTTGCTATATTTGATAGACATATAAATAATGCGCTTTGGTTCGGAATAGCTTTTTGCCTATTTAAACTTATCCGACTACTTCCAGATTTTATGAACTGGGTACAACAAGGTATGCCTAGTATTGTAGAAACAATGAAAGCTGAAGTACCTCATGTGGAGTTGACTAGAGAATTTTTAGGTTTAGCCATATGCATAGCGGTTTTGATATTCATAAAAAATCAAGCTAAACAGAATCCATAATTTTGATTAAATCATATTTTAAACATGGTAAAACATTTTGTAAAATACCATAAACAGGGTATTTATCAAATAATTAGGATTTCTTACCTTTATTCTAGCGAATAGCGCAAATATGAATCTGCTTTCAACCGATCATTGAGCCTAAGTATCTTTTCCCATCTAAAGTAGATCAGTAACTTAATGAAATTATATATATATCAATTTAATATTTATTTGCTTGAGCAGTAAATATGTATTGTTGATAATACCAAAAGTACAGTCGCATGCGGGTTCAATTCATTCTTTTGACTTAAAATACTTTATTTCTGAAGTAGTCTTAGTATTCCAAAGATATAACTCATGCGCGCTTATCGCTTATCATTAATATTTCTAATCAACCAAATTTATAATCTTATGAAAAAGGTATTAAAAATTTCTCTTTTGTTCTTCTGCTTTTTTGGAATTTCATTTACAATTAAAGCTCAAGCTAATACCTCACCCAAAATGATGAAAGTTCAAAAACATGAAAATGTAGTTCCCATTAAGAAAAAAAACACAGTTTTAGAGTTAAAAATAAAGGAAATTACAGAGGCAAATCAAGAAGTACTTAATCATCTCAAGCATACTGATACACAGAAATACAAATCTTTACTTCAAGATTTAAAAAAGATAGCTTCTTTAGAAAATGAGTTGATTTTTTGCAAAAAATCAGAAAAAAATCAGAAAGTTGCTACTATTAAGACAGAAATAGAAGACTTGAAGCAATTATATAATCTCAAATAAAATAATTATCCGTATGCCACCTCAGATATGGATAAACATTGAAACTTTAAACCAAATAATATGAAAAATAAAATACTTTTAATACTTTTTTGTTTGTTTACAATTAACATTGGAGTCTACGCCCAATGCGGTCAAACAGGAGTAGATAGTGGCATTTGTTACACAGATGGTAGTCTACAAGCTATAGTGATTGATGTCTGTCCAGACAATCCAACTGATGTTATTACTATTGATTTTACAGCAGGTTCAAAAGAAGATGGTTTTGATGAAGTTGTCGTCTATTCGGGAGCATTAGGAAGTGGAACAGGTGGAACAGAAATATACAACTCATCTGCAAATGGGACAACCTTTGCTGGTTTAAGTTTTACATCAGCAAATGCGGGAGAGTGTCTGAGTGTATATATAAATGCAGATGGTTCATCTAATTGTAGCACTAACGGAGGTGTTAGTCCAGTTTATAATACTTCTTGTGCATCACCACCACCTGTGGCAGATTGTACAATGACAGAATCAGTATCTCCGATCTGTACGGATCAGCCTATTACCTTCGCCGCAGGTATAAACCAAACTGCAGCGTCAGTAACAAATCCTAATATTGGATACGGTTGTCTAGCTCAATCACCAAATCCAGCTTGGTATTATCTTGAAATTCAAAATTCAGGTACATTAGCTTTTGATATATCAAACTCAGCTGGAGATGACGTTGACTGGGCTGCATGGGGACCTTTTGTTGATTTGACAGAAATAACTTCGGACTGTGGTTCAGGAGCTGCTCCTTTCGATACACCAACGGATTGTGACTACACTACTGCTGCTTCTGGAACTATTAATTTGGGAACAGTAACAATGGGAGAGGTATATGCTGTTTTGGTGACAAACTTTGGAAATTCGCCAACTAACATATCGGTGTCTACGACTGTTGCTAGTTCCGCTACTACTAACTGTGCAATTATATGTGATGCCGATGCAGGAACAAATAATGCAGCCGCATCCTATATCGTTTGTGATGGAACTTCTATTTCATGGCAATCAAATGACGATGCTGTTCTCCCACCACCTGCTACTGATTCAAATGGAAATACAACGACGGAATTAGGTTACGCTTTATATAATGACGTCCCTCCAGCTTCACCTGACCCAGATGTTGATGCTGCTTTTTCTGGTATTTTTTGGACAGGAGACGATTATACTGCCACAAATACTGCTGGTGCGGATTTAGATGCTTTACTTACGGGGCTGACTCCTGCAAATATAACATATGCTAATAATAACACTGTTTGGTTTGTACCTATTACGTTGGATGATGGTGATGGTGATGCGGATGAATCTTTAGGTCATGATAACAATGGTGATGAATGTTTTGCAACAGGTACACCTATACCTGTAACATATTTGAACCCGATTACTATTTCAAATGCTTCATCTGGATGTACTTGGAATGAAACGATTACAGGAGGCGCTGTTGAGTTTTCAGCATTTTTAGGAACATCAGATATGTATACTTATGATATAATTGATCCTAATTCAATGATGGTTGTCAATGGAGCTACTACAACAGGAGTAATAGCACCCCCACCTTCATTGATTGATGGTACATATACTATTAATGTTACAGATGATGGTAATGGCTGTCCTACAACATCATTCAATGTAACGTTGTCTTCTTGTACACCTTTGATTGATATTATGATTTCTGATCCATGCAACTGTACTAATAGTATAATGGTTGGAGGAGTAACCTACGCGCAAGAAACCATAACTATTACTCCAGGTACTGCACCATATTCTGTTACTGCCATAACAGGGTTGTTTGACGCATCAGGTACTGCTTACACAACAGCAACTGCAACGGCAGCTATATCTGGTACAACGCTTGTAGGTTATGTGCCAGCAGATAATATAGCTACTTATACTATCACAATAGCAGATTCAAATGGTTCAGATGACTCTCTCACAGGAGGACCGTGTATAGCTTGCACAACACCCTGCAATGCTGATAACGGTACAATAAGTATTTCAGGTAACTAATTGAGAGGATATAACTCTATCAATCCTAGTTTGATAAAAGTTATACAATTTTCTATTGATAAAATGATTTAACCTTTTAATTATGATATGGAATAAATATAAATCAACTTTATTTTGTTCAATAAAACTGTTGCTTTTGTGTTGTGGTTTATGCTTTCCGTTCATTAGTAACGCTCAAACTTGCGTAGCAAGTGGAGCAATTAATGATGATGGTACCGCAACAATTACTGCTTCTGTTAGTGGGGAAGACACAGATGTTTTTTATCTAACAGATCCAAATGGGGTTATTATAACTTCAAATAGTACAGGAGTTTTTGATGAAAGTGTAATTGGGTTGATTGCTGATGCTACAACTGAATATAGAATTTATGCTTTGAATTATGACTCAGCAAATCCTCCAGCACCTTTAGCAGTTGCAGGGGAAAATGTATCTTCAATAGGTTCTACAACTTTAGGTTGTTTCAATAGTGATTTCACAGCAGAATATGTCTGTTTTGTTGTCAATCCTCTAGCTGCACCAGCATGTGTGGCCACGACATCAATATGCGATGAAGGAACAGTAACAGCTAGTGCGAGTATGAGCGGAGCGGATACAGATTTGTTTTTTCTAACGGATGCAAACGGAATCGTAATAGCGATAAATGGAACGGGCGTTTTTTCAGAAACACCATTAAATTTGATGGCAGATGGAACAACTGAGTATCAAATATATATATTAAATTACGATTCAGGAAATGCACCAAACCCAATACCTGCAGTAGGCGATGATGTGAGTACAATAGGAAGCACAACAATGGGTTGTTTTAATAGCGATTTTTTGCTAGAATATGTATGTTTTACAGTAAATCCATTACCAATGGAAGCAGCTCCAACCGCACAAAGTGTATGTATGGATGCTGTTCCATTAACCTTGACTGCTCCAGCAGGATATACCTATGAATGGCCAGATGCAAGTACCTTGCAAACTTTTGAAGTTAGTACAAGCGGGAATTACGATGTAACAATTACCAACGGAAATGGATGTACGCAAGTATTAACTTATCCCGTAACGGTAAATCCATTACCGATGCCAACAACGATGGTAAGCTGTGGAGTAGGTATGGGAACAGGTACAATAACAGTAAGTCCAAGTACAGGCTTAGAATATTCTATAGATGGGGGAGCAATGTATCAACCTAGTAATGAATTTAGTAATCTTGCGAATGGTGATTATACAATCACTGTACGTGACCTAACGACAATGTGTATAGGTACAAGTGCTGTGACAACAGTAGCTTGTGTAGATGCAGCATGTGTAGCCACGACATCAATATGTGATGAAGGAACAGTAACAGCTAGTGCGAGTATGAGCGGAGCGGATACAGATTTGTTTTTCCTAACGGATGCAAACGGAATCGTAATAGCGATAAATGGAACGGGTGTTTTTTCAGAGACACCATTAAATTTGATGGCAGATGGGACAACTGAGTATCAAATATATATATTAAATTACGATTCAGGAGATGCACCAAGTCCAATACC